>NZ_SOCA01000010.1 GCF_004364345.1 Prosthecobacter fusiformis
CTCCAGCTCTCCAGCTCTCCAGCTCTCCAGCTCTCCAGCTCTCCAGCTCTCCAGCTCTCCAGCTCTCCAGCTCTCCAGCTCTCCAGCTCTCCAGCCCTCCAGCCCTCCAGCCCTCCAGCCCTCCAGCCCTCCAGCCCTCCGCCACCCCCCCTACTCCAGCAAATCCGGCCGCATCCTCCGCGTTCGCTCCAGCGCCTGCTGCTGCCGCCATTCCGCGATCTTCCCGTGATTCCCGCTCAGCAAAATATCCGGCACCCGCAGCCCCGCATACTCCGCCGGTTTCGTGTAATGCGGCGCCTCCAGCAGACCACTCGGGCCAAAGGACTCCTCCACCGCGCTCAGATCATCCCCCAGCACTCCGGGCAGCAGCCGCACGATCGCATCCATCACGATCACCGCCGCGATCGCCCCGTTCGTCAGCACATAGTCCCCCAGGCTCAGCTCCTCATCCACCCAGTGGTCCACCACCCGCTGGTCCATCCCCTCATAGTGACCGGATAGGAAAACCAGGTGCTCCTCCCCCGCCAGCCGCTGCGCCGCCGCCTGATCAAAACGCTTCCCCGCAGGCGACATCAAAATCACCCGCGCTTTCTCCGTATGCACCTTCTCCAGCGCAGCAAAGAGCGGCTCCGGCCTCAGCAGCATCCCTTGCCCACCGCCATACGGCGTATCATCCACCTGCTTGTGCCGCCCCAGCCCATGATCCCTCAAATCATGCACCCCCAGCGTCACTGCCCCCTTCTCCTGGGCCCGCCCCATGATGCTCGTGCCCATCGGTACAGTGATGAGTTCAGGAAAAAGAGTGATGACGTCCAGGCGCACAAACCAGCTATGCCGTGCAGGGCAGGGGAGTGCAAGTGATGGAAGCCGAACTCTGCCGATTGGCATCCTCACCACCGTCCTGGAAGGACGATGGAAAGTAGCCGGAGGTGGAGGTCGCGTAGCGACCGAGAACCACCGGATGCGAGTCGAACAAATCACCAACCTGCGTCGCGTCCCGGAGGGACGCCGGAAGCTTCCTCAAACCCCATGCCCAACCCGGCCGACCCATCCTGCTTCAAAAGTAGAGCGACGACTAAACTCCTCCATTGCTTCATCCTCGACATTCTATCCCCGGCGCGTCACACTTCCAGCGTTCATCCCCGAAAACCCCTTCTATGAAACGCTCGATCATATTCGCAACGTTGTCTATTCTGGCGCTCTTCAGCTTAACCCAAGCCAGCGAATTTTCCTCGGTCCCCGCCACGGTAAACGAGCTAAAAGACGTCATCGATCTAGATGTCAAAAAGTATAAAATCGATTTTGATCATACGGGAGAGATTTCTTTGGAGGTGAAAGGGCTTGGCGTATCAGAGACTTATAAACTCAAAGCGCCCTCCAAATCCGCAACTCTGACCTTATACTATGAGCGCGGCCCCAAATCTGCAGGCTCCACCATACCGGGCCATGGCACATTGCATTTCTGGATAGGCAATGATCAAGGCTCCACCTCCAGTTATCTCCCCTTCGAGGTGGCAAAGGCTCGGGTCACGACGACTGGCTTTCAGAACGACATTTTTCAGGTTCTTGCAACGTCTGCAAAAGACCGGCCAGACGATAGCGGCTATTCCCTCCGCGTGATCAACAAACCGTAAATGCCTAACAAGGCATCTTCAACTCCCCCTCTCTTACGCAACCCCTTTTCCCGGCATGCACCTCTCCAAAATAAGAACTGCTCTTCTTGGTCTTTCTCTCGTGGCCTCTCTATATGCCGGGGAAGTTCCTGCAGACGTGAGAACGACATCTCCAGACGGTGCTTTTCAGGTGAGCGTAGCCAGAGTGGGCGATACGAACACAACTCGGTTAGAGATAAAGGACAAGGAGGGGAATCTTCTTTTCACCTCCCCACCACAGATTGACGGAACTGACATTCTTCATTTCTATCCCGATCACCTCCGGTGGAACTCAGACTCAAAGATTCTGGCGATTGCAGCTGGCTTCCCTAAGTTATTCCAGACCTACCTCTTTGCTTGGGACGGCAGGAAATTTCAATCCATTGCCATGCCAAAAATAGCCTCAGGAGAAGACAATCCTTGGATTTATCCGGTTGAGTGGAAGGGAAATCATACTCTGCATCTGACCATCAGTGGTCCACATGCGGGTAAGGCTCATGACCGTGGCTACAACGGAACCGCTGTCGTGCAGGTTGATCTTGAAACGAAGACTTCACAGAAGATCTCAGAGAAAGTCACGCACGATGGCCCAACCCAATAACACCATCGAATGAGCCAGTGGTGGCAATGGCCGACAACGCCACTAATTTGTTTCGTTCGCGCCTCATCATTAACCGCCCCCCCCCAACACAATGCGATACCTCACCCTCTTCATTCTCTTCCTCATGCTGGGCAGTCTTTCTGCGACTGAAAAAGTGCCCGCAGGTTTTGTCATGCAGGTCATGGAGCCCACGGGTGGAAAGATCCTTCGCCCGAAGGGTTGGTTCTACAATGAAGGTCATCGTTCAAACGCCTGGATGTGGACCATTTCCAAGGAAGATACCCACGACGGGAAAGACCCATACGATACAGGAGTCAGGATTCAGGCAGTTGCTGGAGTGCAGGAAAGAACAGGCAAGTCTCCAGAGGTCTTCCTGAAGGAGTTTATCGCCCAGAAGAGAAAAGCCGCTGACAAAGTTCACAAAAACTGCGACGCGGTTGACCAAGGACTGTTTACCCGGACCTGCATTGAAGTCACTGAACGTGAATACCGGATTCTTTATTCCGTCTTCTGGAGCAACGAAATAGATATGATCGTCATCAGCATCGCCGGAGCCAAAACGACTGACTGGGAAGCGAATTCAAAGTTCTTCGACACGATGAGTGCCTTTGAACTTATCGATATGAAACGTTTTCCCGATGACCCCAAAAAGAAGTAGGAAAACACGGTGTGAGATCGATAAAATAACGGCAAATTCTACGCATCGCAAAACCAGCCGCAGAGCGGCGACCGTCCATTAGCCCGGCCTTTCAAGGCCGGTAATCCCGCCCCGTCCGCAACACCTGCCGGACAGTCGCAGAGCGAAGGCCGAACCCTTTCGGGACCCATGAGAGATCAGACAAACCACACATCTGAGCTGGATCCTTTTCAAAGAAAGAATCAGGCAAAAGTCAGCCAGCAGCGAGGCCAAATCGGAAGAGGCCTCAACTGTGTGCCGTTCTCGCCTGACATCTTATTTTGAAACGAGAATCTAAGTAAAAACTTCTACGCTTAGATTGAAAAAATAAAGATCGATGCTACAAACGTGCTATGGGATTTACTAGACCTTATAAAAGAACATGTCGTCAATTCGTGGGCGGTAGTTATGCCGAGGGCGGTCGTGCCGAATACATTCAGGATGAGCGTTACGCTGAGGTTCCTGGACACTATGTGAGAGCTTTCCTGATTATTTTAAAAGATCTGCAAGAGTTATTTGATTTCATTGAACCTGACGATGAGAATCTTGCATGTTATTCTTACCGGATCCATGCCTTACTGCTTCGTACGTGTGTAGAAGTGGAAGCAAATTGCGTGGCAATATTAAAAGAGAATGGATACCCGAAGCCTGAAAAAAAAACTAACGATGGAAGACTATAGGAAAATCAATAAGACCCATCGTCTCTCATCGTATCAGATTAAAGTCCCCCACTGGAGCGGGACGAAGAATATTCGAGCTCCTTTCGAAGCCTGGGGACAGACACCCCAACAGCGATTGCCATGGTACATTGCTTACAATGTGACAAAGCATGATCGGCAAAAGACTTTTAAACACGCCAATTTTGACCATTTATTGGATGCCTGCTGCGGGTTATTTGCGCTTTTAAGTTCTCAATTCTATAACAATGATTTTGGACCCGGTTTGGATTTTTATTCTGTTGAGAGACGGGCCGATGGTATGGAAAGCGGAATAGGAGAATATTTTCGGGTAAAATTTCCCGATGACTGGCCTGTGGACATGCTATACGACTTCGATTATCAAAAATGGCAGGTATTGAAATCGGAACCGGAACCATTCTTGAAATACGATTACACGAAGTGAAATTCACTTAGTTGCGGCCCGCTTACTGAAATCCAGATGTTCAATGAATTAGTGAACTAACTGGTGCTCAAATAAGATGTCAGGCGAATAGTATAGCTCCGCCTCATGTCTGAGGCCCGGCATTAAATGCTCGTCTGGTGAACGGCACCCACCTCGTCAAACCTGCCCAGATGCGTGCCGCCAGCCTCTAACTTAATGACCTCATTCGACCTTATTTCCAAAACTCCCACCAGCTATTCCGGCTAGGAAGGATGGGTTCCGGTTTGCCAGGCGAGCCGGGGTCATCAATGGACACGGTTTGCGTTTCCAGATGAAGAATGAAACTGGGATGTTTGAATGCGGGGTAGAAAGGGTTAATGGCTGCGCTGATGTGTACGCGGCGTTGTTCCGAATCAAACCAGGCTTCTCCCCGCCACTGCACGCTACTGGTTGATCTGGGAAAGGTATCAATCCTGGTTTGAGGCAGAAAATCTGCCAAATCCAGATGTCTGGCGGTCCCTGCTTTAAGGTCATGGATGACGATGGTGTTTCTGTCACCACGCCCGCCGTGCCACTCGGCGAAAGTGATCACACACCTTCCATCATCAGGGATCATCACATCCCCTGGAGCTATTCTGTTGGGCAGCAATTTTTCAAACTTCTTCTCATATTCGGAGGTTTTTTCATTGTAGAAATAGACCAGCGCCCTGCACCTTGCTGGAACTTGGGGATCCCCCATTCCAGCAGGCTCCACACGCACAATCGCTGTCCCTGAAGGAGATGCATAAGTTTTTGATCGTGGCGGAGCATAAGAGTCGGCCAGCAGAGTGCCCGCTGCTCCCAGCACGGACACAATAAGGAGGATTTTCATACCTCTATCCAAAATCATTCGCAGCACCATTGCAATCCGCCAATGAACCGTTACCTCCCAAAAAAATTCTCCTGCCATCGCCATTTGCCCGGTGATCCCAGCGCGTGGATCAAAACCTGCTCATTCTAAATTCTTCGGGGCCTCAAACAAAAGTTTTGCTTCCCCTCGGTCATGAGTTGCCCCGACTCCAAGAATCACCTGGATTTTGCCATATCCTATAATAGTGTTTACCACTATCAGAACAAGCCCTTCCTTTCGTGTTATACACGAGGCTTCAAAGCCTTCCGCCATCCTATGGATTCTATGAATAAACAACCCGTCCCATCCCCAGGATTTCCCCATGGGGAAATCGATCCCCACCAAATCCCCATCCACAATCGACTGAAAATGAACGGTAAACACCCTAAAATCCCCAAATGGGGAAAAATTGAATTTCATCCCCATGCCCTTTGAGGAGGTTTCTTTTCAATATCGAATGCCTTATCCATAATAACCATGATTTACCGATCAAGACCTCTTCGTGGAGCGCGCGCGTCTCGCGTGCAGACAGTCGCGTCCCGCGGCTGTCCGTTCTTGAAGGTCGCTCCATCTATGCAAAGCCGCCGACCGCTCATGCATCCTGGATGGGTTTTACCCGAGGACATGGAAACCGGCAGGCGAGACGCCGCGCACCCAATTCCTCATTTTAAATAGCTGCCTCCAAATCCACCTCATGATACTCCAGCGCCCATTCCTTCATGTACCGCACCCGGCTGGGAATGAAGCGGTAGATGATCAACTCCGGGTTGTTGATGTCCCGCAGATACGCGCGGAGCAGGGCATTTCCATTCCAGATCTCCTCAATCAACCCCCGGTCCGTGAGGATCTCGGCGCTGGCGGTGATGCGGACCTGGTTGTGATCGTCGTCCGTGTAGCACAGCTCTGCATTCGGGTTCGCCGCCAGTTCAGCCGTCTTGCCATACCGGCGCAGGTTGGCCACATAAACGACAAAACCGTCCGTTTTCACCGGCGATACCGGCCTCACCCGCGGCTGGTCACCGTCCATCGTCGCCAGCACAGGGAACTTGGCCGCTTTCATCGTCACCAGCGCCAGGGCAGGCAGTTCAGCAGGATCAATGGGGGCAGGCTGGGGCATGGGAAGAAAGAATGAGTCCGGGGAAACAAGGCACTGTTTTTTAACAGGATTTACAGGATGGCAGGATTAACAAAATTCAGAAAGGGGACAACTTAGGAAACGGCGCGCTGAAAGAGGATTGGCAAAAAGATGTTGGGTAAAAGATTTTGAATCCATGGAATGAATTGGATGAAGACCGCTTTGACCAGCTCTGCTCTTCCATCTTTAACCCAACATCTTTTTGCCAAAACGGTTTGGAAATCATAAACCCCCTCATCCCGCCACACCCCGAACGCCCTTGTCAAGCTTGAGGCACCAACAAAAGTTTCGCCGGAAACGTCCTCCAGGGTTGCCCCGCCTCCCCCCTTTCGTTAACTCACTTCTCAGTCACTGCCAGCCTTCCTCTTGACCTCTGCCTTGACCTTTGACTCTCTCCTTCTGACCCTTTCCCTCCGATCCTCTTCCAACCATGTCCGCAACCACCGAACTCAAGATCAACATCGCCCACGTCGAACGCGTCGCCAAGGAACTCGGCCTGCGGGCCATCCAGGTGGGGGCCACGGCCCAACTCTTCGCCGACGGTGCCACGGTGCCCTTCATCGCCCGGTATCGTAAAGAAGCCACCGGGTCCATGGATGAAGTGCAGATCCAAAACGTGAAGGAGCGCATGGACCAGCTCGTGGCCCTGGATGATCGCCGGGCCGCCATCGTGAAGTCGCTTGAGGAGCGTAACCTCATGACCGATGTGCTGCGCGCCAAGATCGAGAAGGCAGAGACGCTGAACACCCTGGAGGACATCTTTGCCCCCTTCCGGCCCAAGCGTCGCACTCGCGCCACCATCGCCAAAGAAAAGGGCCTGGAGCCGCTGGCAGATTTCATTGAGGCAAACCTCTTCACTCACGGCGTGGACCTGGACGGCGAATCCGCCAAGTTTGTAAACCCGGACGCGGAAACGGAAGAGTTGAAGGTGAAGGATGCTGCCGAGGCCCTCAGCGGTGCCCGCGACATCATTGCCGAGCGCATCAGCGACAATGCCGATGCCCGTGCTGCCCTGCGCAAACTGTTCAGCGAGCAGAGCACCGTGGTCTCCAAGGTGATGTATGGCAAAGAGAAGGAAGAAGACGCGCAGAAATTCCGCGACTACTTCGACTGGTCCGAGCCGCTGAAATCCATCCCCTCTCACCGCATGCTGGCCATCCGGCGTGGTGAAAAAGAAGGCTTCCTGCTCATGCGCATCAGCCCGCCAGAAGATGCCGGTACGCAGATCCTGACCAACCTGTTTGTGAAAGGCGCAAACGCCTGCTCTGACCAGATGAAACTGGCCTGTGCGGACAGCTACAAGCGCCTGCTCAGCAGCAGCATGGAGACTGAAACCCGCCTAGAGTCCAAAAAGAAAGCCGATGGTGAAGCCGTGCGCGTCTTTGCCGACAACCTCCGCGAGCTGCTGCTAGCAGCCCCCTTGGGCCAGAAGCGCGTGCTCGGCATTGACCCCGGCTTCCGCACCGGATGTAAAGTCGTCGTCCTGGATGCCCAGGGGCAACTCCTCTTCAATGATGTCATCTATTTGTTAGGCGAGGGCAACAGCCTCATGCAGGCGAAGACGCTCATCATGAACTTGGTGGAGCGTTATAAGATCGAGGCCTTCGCCATCGGCAACGGCACCGCTAGCCGTGAAACGGAAGCGTTTATCAACAAGATCGGCGTGCCCAAGGCCATCCCCGTGCTGATGGTGAATGAAAGCGGTGCTTCCATTTACAGCGCCAGTGAAGTGGCCCGCGAGGAGTTCCCGAATCACGACATCACCGTGCGCGGTGCCGTCTCCATCGCCCGCCGTCTCATGGACCCATTGGCCGAACTGGTGAAGCTGGACCCCAAGTCCATCGGCGTCGGTCAGTATCAGCACGACGTCGATCAAAACCAGCTCAAAGGCAGCCTGGACAACGTCGTCATCAGCGCCGTGAACGGCGTCGGTGTGGAGGTGAATACCGCCAGCAAGCAACTCCTTAGTTACGTGTCCGGACTCAATAGCACCCATGCGGGAAACATCGTCGCCTTCCGCAATGAGAACGGCCCTTTTAAGACCCGCAAGGACCTCCTGAAAGTACCGCGTCTGGGTGACAAGGCCTTTGAGCAAGCCGCCGGATTCCTCCGCATCCGTGGCGCGGCCAATCCGCTGGATGCCAGCTCGGTACACCCAGAACGTTATCCCCTGGTGGAAAAGATGGCCGCTGACCTTGGCTGCACCGTAGCCGACCTCATGCAGAGGGCCGAGCTGCGCCAGAAGCTGGATTTGAAAAAGTATGTCAGTGAAGATGTCGGTCTGCCGACCCTTCAGGACATCATGAACGAGCTGGCCAAACCCGGCCGCGACCCTCGTAAGCAGTTTGAGATCTTCAACTTCGCTGAAGGTGTCAACGACATGAAGGACCTCACTGTCGGAATGAAGCTGCCGGGCATTGTCACCAACGTCACCGCCTTTGGTGCCTTCGTGGACATCGGCGTGCACCAGGACGGCCTCGTCCACGTCAGCCAGCTCAGTGATACTTTTGTACGCGATGCCGCCGAGGTCGTGAAGGTGGCTCAAAAGGTCATGGTCACCGTCACCGAAGTGGACATCCAGCGCAAGCGCATCGCCCTCAGCATGAAGTCCAAGCCCGACTTCGAGAAGAAGACCGGCTCCGGCGGCCCCCGTCCCGCAGGCCAGGGTGGAGGCGGGCAGGGAGGTGGCGGCAACCGCAGCTTCAGCAGTGGTGGTGGCGGCGGAAACCGCAGCAACTCCGGCGGCGGAGGCGGCATGGGCAATCCCTTCGGCGGCGGTGGCGGCGGCGACTGGTTCACCGCAGCCACGAAGAAGAAATGAATACGGCTTTTGGTTCTTTATAACCAAGGGCTGCTGTCCGGCCTAACAAAATCTTATTCGCTACATGGCCTGCACTGGTTTATACCCGTGTATGGCCGACCTAACTCCAGATTACCATAAGCGGGATTGTTCACTACCGTTGGGTTGCAAGGATTTGCTCGATGTGCTCAACCTGCCACCCGACCCCAGTGGGGAGTCACTCCCCATCACGGAGGACATGGCGAAGCCGAAGACCATTGAGATTGCCGATGAGATCACTGTCAAGAAGCTGGCGGCCTTGCTAGGCTGCCCGCCCCATATGGTCATAGAAACCTTAGTCACGCTGAAGGTCTTCGTTCCAAATGCAGATACCCGGCTGCTGTTTGATGTCGCCGCCCAGGTCGCACATTTGCATGGAGTTCAGGTCCGCAGGGGAAACTGAATCCAGGCTTCACTTTCCGTCGGCCTTGTTATTAAATACCAGCATGCCGGATCAGCGTCGTTTCCTCTCCTCCAGTATCCACATCTCTGGGTGCGTTGATATACTGTTACTGCTGGCTCTCAGCGGCACCTGGCTGGGTCTGCTGGGCGGGCTGCATTGGGCATTGGATTTGTTCATCCACTTCCCCTGGCAGTATCTGTTCATCTGCGTGGCAGGAACAGTGTGGTGCTTTGGCATGAAACGTTCCATCGTCGTGAAGCTCGTGTGCATCTCATCGCTTCTGATGAATGGAACCTCCTTATACCGTGTGAAAGGCGATCCATCCTTTGCAGAGGTTGAAGGGGAGCGCTTGAGGGTCGTGAGTCTGAATGTACTCACGGGAAATCCGGATAAACAACGGGTGTTCGAATACCTGGTATCCGCGAATGCCGATGTCATCTTCCTCATGGAGGTGGATTCTGCCTGGGCCACCGCACTGGATTCGTTGAAGGAGACTCATCCGCATCACCTGTTGCGCACACAGGAGGATAACTTTGGTGTCGCGCTCTTTAGTCGGGTGCCTTTACTGCAAGCGGAGGTGTTTCAGACCTCGGATGAAGCAATGCCGTCTGTTATCGCTCGTCTGATGCATGCGGGCCGTGAGATGACCCTTGTGGGCACCCATCCACTACCCCCTATAGGCCCCCGGTTGTCCGCTAGCCGGGATACTCAGCTCCTGGCCATTGCCGGATACGTGAAGGAACTGAATACTCCGGTCCTTGTGATCGGCGATCTGAATGCCACCCCCTGGTCCCAGGGTATGCGTATGCTCCGCCGGGGCAATGCTTTGGGGTATAGATCGGCGACTTCCCCGAGCAAGCCGACTTGGAAAGTCGGGACGATCTTTGCTGTCCCTATAGACCACGCATTGTGTACACCGCCACTGACCATTCCACGGCGGGTGATCGGGCCGGATGTAGGATCCGATCACCGCCCGCAGGAATTGGAGGTAGGCTGGCAGCCGGGGGCCTGATCCTCAGATCATCCCCAGTTTCATTTTTCCTTCCACTGAGATCATGCCTTGGTTCCAGGCAGGTTCCCATACCAGTTCCACGGCGGCATCGTCCATGTCCTCAATGGTCATGATACGGCTCTGAGCATCCGCAGCAATGGTGGGACCCATGCCACAGCCGGGGGCGGTGAGAGTCATTTTGACCACGGCGCGATTTTTTCCCTCTTCAGTCTGTTCCACCGCACAGTCATAAACCAAGCCGAGGTCCACGATGTTGACCGGAATTTCCGGGTCGTAAACGTTCTTGAGCTGGTTCCACACCTGGGCTTCCAGGTCGCTTGCACCTTCAGGAATGTTGGATGAGGCACTTTCGGCATCCTTTTTGGAGGCTTCCGGGTCGATGCCGAGGGCATCCACATCTTTAGCACTGATCCGGGCGAGGCCGAAATCTGTTGCTACCGTATAGGTGCCGCCCAGAGACTGGGTAATGATGACCTTCATGCCCAGAGGCAGTTTGATGGCATCACCGCTGGGGATCTGGATGGCCTCAACTTCGCGTTTCAGTTCAAGAGAAGAATGCATGGAAAAAGGGGACTTGTGGTTCAGATGAGCATGGAGGCGGCTGGCGCAGTGTCAACTTTTGACCGAAAGGAACTCCTTTGTCTAAATTGTCAGATAAGCGGAATTACATGCCACTTAAATACATCTATGTTTGCCTATTAATATCACTAAGATATAAATTTAACATAATTTGATGGTTAAAAACATCATCATTGAGTCCACCATCAATTCCTGGTTTGATCGAAAATTGTTCTGGGAAAGTGGATACTTTTGATTCAAATTTTATAAATTATGAAATTTATCGTATAAAAGTCTCAACTTTACGATATTAGACAAATAGCACTCGAACTTCCTCCCCTCGAATTTTCCATGCGCTTGCTGCTCTCCCTTGATAATATTGATTCTGCACTCTCCTCCCTTCCTGGCTGGAAACGTGAGGGGGCTGAATTAGTGAAAACCTACCGCTTTTCAGCTTATTTGAAGGGCATCGAGTTTGTGAATCTATTGGCAAATTCCGCTGAATCTCTTAATCACCATCCAGATTTAGATGTGGGTTGGTGTAAGGTGAAGGTTCATTTGTCCACACACAGCGCCGGCGGAATCACTTCCTTGGATTTGGACATGGCTCAAGCGGCTGAATCTGCCAGTAAAGCGGTGGAATCCACCGCTACAGCCCCTGAAAGTTAAAGCTTTTTCAGGAGTCCTTCTAAGAGGTCTCCCAGTCCTTCTCCGCGCATCAGGTTTTTCAAGACCCGATCGGTCTTCGGTTTGACCTTCGGATCTGAAAGTGAGCCCGTGGATTCGATGTCAAAGGTCATGCGTCCCTGGTCATCTGATAAGGCCTTGGTGACGGCTCGTGCAATGGAATCGCCCAGTTTGGCGTGGGAAATACCGCTCAGCAGGCGGGCCTGCAAATCAGGTCCGCATGACAGCCTGAATTCAATTTCGTGTTTGTCCTGAGCCGCATTCAGCCAGGACTTCGGCTCAATGGCCACTTCATATTCCGGAAAGACAAACCGGGTAAGACTGCGAGTGATGAAGCGATCCGCTGCGAAATTTCCCATGACGGTGGCATCTTCCATGAGCGGCCCACCAATGACGACCGGGGCCAGATCAATGCCGTATTCTTCCAGCTTGCGGAGTTCTTTACCTGCCGCATCGCCGATGGTCATATGCCCAGCCAGGACGGAGCCTTTAGCCAGGGTGAGGGTCAACTGACTGACGGGTTCCCAATCCAGGGTTACGGGATGGATGGGGCGAATGTCGCCTGTGCCTGAAAGGACAAGATGCGCCAGTTCTGCGGGACGTTTGGCTCCGTCGATGCGTGCCATGCCGGTGACATCAATCCGACTGCTGAGTGTGGCCTGGATACGGTTGTGATTGGCCAGGTCGTTTTTGTCCACGTCAATGCCGGTCAGGTTGAAGTCGAGATCCTGGATCATGACCTGGGTGGTGCCTGTGGTGATGTCAAAACGACCCTTTTCAATGCTGGCCGAGCTCACCGCGAAAGAAAAGGCTGGGCTGGAGTCCACAGATGCATTGCTATCCACATCCGGGGGGAGTGGCTCGGTGCTTGGCGTGGCTGCCAATGCTTCCGGTGAGCCGGGTTTTTTGAACAGGGCCTCCAGGCTGCTGTTGCCCTGAGCATCCTGGATTTCTGTTACCGATGGCTCCACAATGCGCACATGCTCCACAAAAAGGCGACGGTTGAGCAGGTCGTCCAATTTTACCTCCAGAGTGATTTCTGGGATATCCACGATGGCACTGCCTTCAGGCAAAGGCGTTCTGCTGGCATAAGGTTTGGCCACTTCCAAATCGCGTGGTGCCAGACGTACGCCAGTGAATTTAAGGGTGGCCGGGCGTGTGAGCAGGCTCAGTTTGGCATCATCAATGTGGGCGCGGCAGTTCCAGTTTTTTTCTGCCATCTCCACCCAGGTTTCTGGCCCCATTTTCTGCATGATCCACCACGAAGCCGCTCCCAGGCATGCGCCTGCCAGCACAAAGAGGATAACAAAAACAAACAACAGCTTTTTCATGTCAACACCTTAGGCTGGATTCTGCCATGAGGCAAGAAACTGCTGCTAAGGGGGGAGGTGGCCGGATTGTTTGCCACTGCCATCCCATATCCATACTTTACCATCGTCAGCACCGGCAAAAATGAGCTTTGCATCATCTGTCAGAGCCACGCTGTAGAGCATCGTTCCTGTCCCGGCCAGTTTTGTCTGCTTGGCGGTTTCACTCCGCTGGGCACCATCATGTTTTTTGAGGTCGGTGAAGATACTGCCGCCGCCTTTTTCAGTCACCGCCACCAGCGCCTTGCCATTCTGCGTCCAGGCCAGGGCGGTGAATGCGGTCTTTTTATCGCCCAAAGTCACATCTTGCTCGCGGCTTTTCACATCCCAGACCTTGATTTCACGATCAGCTCCAGCGGTAGCCATCTGTGTAGCATCCTTGTTGAATGCCACGGATAGTACGTGGTTCGTATGCCCCTCATAGGTGGAGGTCAGGCTGCCTGTCGTTACGCTCCAGACGCGGGCCAGCTTATCCGCCGCAGTGCTGGCCAGCGACTTCCCATCGGGTGACATTTTCAGAGAATAAACCGTGTCATCATGGGCCTTCCATGAGGTGAGAGGTTTTCTGGTCCCTAGGTCTATCCGGTGGATGAATCCTGCGCCAACGGTTTCCCCATCAGCCGCAAACAGGGTGCTGCCATCTGGAGTAAGCGCCAGTGCGGTGATATTCCCCACGAAGGTGTCCGTTATCTTTCCAGATTCCTGCTGCGTCTCTGCATCCCAAAACCGGATCTGCCGAAAACCGCCCGTGATCACCGTTTTGCCATCGGGGCTCCAGGCCAGGGACTGCACGGCTTCGTCATGGCCTATCAGACTGCCTATTTGGGGACGTCCAGGCTTGGTGAGATCATACAAATGCACCTTTGATCCGGCGGAACTGGCCAGCCTTTTTTCATCTGGAGAAATCGCCAACGCCAGCACTGGCTGATAAGCGGAGGGCAGGGGAGACAAGGCCACTGGAGTGGCTGTGGGCAGTTCATCAAAAACCTTCGCGTCCCACGGTGCCCCCTCCCTGATCCATCCCTGCAAGGCTTCGACCTGCGTCTTGGATATTTGTTTTTTGGGCGGCATGTGAGGATCTGCGTCCTCCAGAACAAGCTGGTAGAGGAGGCTGTCCTCCGGTTGGCCAGCTATGATGGCCGTTCCGTTGTCACCACCCAGTACCATTTTTTCACGAGTGGTGAGCAGCAGCCCACCTTTGGCCTTGCCCGGCTTATGACAGCCCAGGCATTCATCCCGTAACACACGCATTGCCGTCAGGGTATCGGCCTGGCAGCAGAGGGTGGGGAACAGGATGAAGATCGATAAACAACGGCGCATAAAGGGCTACTGCCCTATACGCTGCGGTCAGGCGCTTTCTCCCGAGGCTTTGCGCTCATTCACGATCCGGTCCACCGCGTGTTTGGTCACGATGTTCCCTTGTGAATCACGGCCTTTGATGGCCAGGGCTGCCACTGGAAATTTCAGGGACAGAGTGCGCAAATAGAGGGCGGGTTTCAGATGGACCAGCAGGTTTTGCGCATCGCTCTCTGCCTCCGTTTCGTGGCGGGCAAAGAACAGGACCTTGGTGCCTGGAGTGCCCTTGGCGAGACTGTACGTTTTATCCCGGGTGATGCCGCCGATCCTGAAGCGCTTGGCCATCACTGGTCCATTTTTGCCATCGCGATAGATGAGTGTGTAAACTGCTTCCTCGTCCTTTTTGAAAAGATTGATGTATTCCAGGTTTTTGCCGACGTGGATCTTCGGTGCCACCTTGGAAACTGTCATCGTCCCCTCCTTATTGAAGTAGATGATGTCATCAAGGTGTGAGCACTTGCAGAGGGGTTCTCCTTCCTTCTTCAGGCCCGTGCCGGCGAAGCCTTCCTTGGCATCCAAATACAAGGTTTCATTGGCAATGATCACCTCTGCTGCCGTCACCCGGTCGAAACTGCTGACGACGGTCCGCCGTTCCCGCCCAGGACCATAGGTTTTTTTCAATCTCTCAAAGTGAGCGATCGTGAAACGTGTGAGCTGTTTCAAGTGTTTCTGCACCTGGTCAATGTCCTTCTCCAGCGAGCGGATATGGTCATCCGCTTCGAAGCTGTTGAATTTCGAAATGCGCTTGATCTTGATCTCTGTCAGACGGGCCACATCGTCATCGGTGACGGGCCTCTTTAAAACACTGAGGTGCGGTTTTAGGCCCTTCCAAATATTGGCCATCACCTGCTCCCAGGTCTCCGCCTCCTCGATCTTCCGGTAGATGCGGTTCTCAATAAAGATCTTCTCCAAGGAGCTGAAGTGCCATTTCTCCTCCAACTCATTGAGCTGAATTTGCAGTTCATCCCCAAGGATCTTTTTCGTGTTCTCCGCGCTCTCTTTCAGCAGGTCGTTGACGTTGACGAAACGGGGCTTGTCATTCTGGATCACCACCGCATTTGGAGCAATGGACACCTCACAATCGGTAAACGCATAGAGCGCCTGGATGGTCTGGTCCACATCCGTTCCCACGGGCAATTGCACGAGAATTTCGACAAATTCAGCGGTGTTGTCATCCACGCGGGCGATTTTGATTTTTCCCTTGTCATTGGCGGCCACAATGGAGTCCATCACACCGCCGGTAGTCGTTCCAAAAGGGATCTCTGTGATGCGCAGGGTATTCTTTTTCGGACCTTCTTCGATCTTTGCACGCACGCGAATACGGCCACCCCGGAGGCCACCGTTATAGTCGCTGGCATCCATGATGCCGCCCTGGATAAAGTCCGGCACGAGGTAAACTTCCTCCCCCCGCATCGCGGCAATGCTGGCATCGCACAGCTCATTGAAATTATGGGGCAAAATGCGGCAGCTCAAGCCCACTGCGATGCCTTCGACACCCTGCGCTAGCAGCATGGGAAACTTTACCGGCAGGGTCACAGGCTCCTTGTTGCGCCCATCGTAACTGGCCGACCAGTTCGTCACCTTCGGACTGAAGACCACATCCAGGGCAAATTTGGAGAGCCGGGCCTCAATGTATCGCGGAGCTGCGGCATTGTCCCCGGTGAGGATGTTTCCCCAATTTCCCTGCATATCAATCAACAGGTCCTTTTGACCGATCTGTACCATGGCATCGCCAATGCTGGCATCCCCGTGCGGGTGATACTTCATGGTATTCCCCACGACGTTGGCCACCTTATTATAACGACCGTCTTCCAGCTCATCCATGCTGTGAAGGATGCGCCTTTGCACCGGCTTGAAGCCGTCATTGATGTGCGGCACCGCGCGTTCCAGGATCACGTAGCTGGCATAATCCAGGAACCAGTCCCCATAGAGATCATCCACCGGCTTGATCTCAATAGGAGCACTGTCCGCCAGGATAGGGGAGGAATCTTCGGTTTTGGTTGATTTCTTGGCCACGATAAAAAAGAAAGGTTACGACAGGAGTCCCTGGTCACATGCATGCCCTCGGCACTCCTGTCAAAACGGGTTGCGAGAATAGACGCTCAGCCCCCGCTGGCAAGCCTGGGTCTTGATCACCCTGGTTTTACAAAGGTTAAAGCAGGCCTACAGATCCTGCATTTGCTTAATCATCAGGTCATCTCAAGATGATAATCAAGGAAGGTCTGCGCCATGAGTGGCGTTTTTGTTGGCATGATTCGCCGTCGCCATCTTTTGCTGACTTTCCTCGCCCTTTTACCATGGAGCCTGAATGCCCAGGCCTTTTCCCTGGATACACAGCTCATCCGGGAGGGGGCACCCGACGGGAGCCGCTGGACCATTCCACGAATGGCTGCAATCCCGACGGAGGGAAAGGACTCTGGGGCGGACCTTCTCATGACCCTGGCTAAACTCAGCACTACGGGGACGGATGTTTATCGCGGGATCGGCTTCTGCACCAGCCATGACGGTGGAAAAACGTGGTCCGCCCTGACTGAACTTCCTTATCAAGCCAAACCCCTGCGCGATGACATCCGGGGCATGTTTGGTGCGGTGGTCCCCGTTTTCCATCGCCAGACAGGTAAGATCCTCCTGCTGGGGAACTGTGTCGGATACACGAACTACGGCAATTCAAAAGTGAAGCTCACAGGGATGCGTTTCCCTGCCTATGCGGTCTATGATCCAGTGACGAAAAAATGGTCTGCCGACTATGCAGTGCTCATGGATCAAGAAGAGGCCAACACCACCAGTGGTATCCCCTGGATCCAGGAGGACGGCAGCCTGCTTTGGCCCTGTAATGGTGGGCAAGTGCTTCGGGCCACCTTTGATGGAACCAAGCTGTCCGTCATTGGCCGCAGCCCCCGGATCGAAGGTCTGGGCAAAGCTCCCAAAAACACGGGCGAATACCATCTGACGAAATCAGGAGACAAGTTTTTTCTCACCCTCCGCTGCCCGGATCAAAACCGCATCGCGGTGAGCCAGGATGGCCAGAATTTTCAGCCAGCTATTCCGCTCACCTGGGATGACGGAACTATTGTGCCCTCCGTGGCCACCCAGATGCGGTGGGTCCGTCAACAAGGCCGACTTTACCTGGTTTATACCCGTGCCGATGACAGCAGCAAAGGCATCTTCCGCAGCCGTGCGCCTTTATGGATGGCTGAGATGGATACGACGACTTTGAAATTGAAGAAAAAGACGGAGGTGATTGCGGTGCCGATCTCCCCTGCTCGTGATGACCTGGGCAATTTCGGAACCGCCTTCGTCAATGATGGCTTGTCCTATGTGACCACATCCGAATTTGGCCGCACCAAAGGCAGCAACAGCCGGGTATACATCACCCGCATTGAAGCAACGGGCCAGTCGTTGCCCAGCTCGACGCCAGATAAAACAACCGCAGTGGACATGACTCCCGCGCCATCTGCGGAGCCGGTCTATCCTTTGGATCTTCATGGCCAGACTCCTGAAGACTTTGATTGGAAGGCCCATTTTGCCAAAGGTGACGGCACCAGCAGTGACCAGCTGCAGCAGATGCTGGTGGCCTCCAGAATTTTCAGGAAACGGATGGATGAACTTAGCGGGCAGTATCGCAAGCTGATGACTGACCGAGGAAATGACGAGGGTGTGAAACTTTATAACGTCATGCAGGAGCATTGGGAAAATCTGGCCCAGGCGGAACTTGCCTTTGTGGGAGCCTCCTGGAGTGAAGGTTCTGGTAAAAAAGAGGCCCTCGCGAAGCATCGTTTTAAGATCTATCTTCGAAGGCTGAAGGAAATGAAGGAGCTGAAATCCGACAGCCTGTTCTTGAACGAATAAGCAAAGTAAATTCGGATTTCTGAACTGACGGGCCCGAGCTTACATGCGGCGGTCCCCGTGCGTTTTTTTATCCGTATCCATCATCTATCATGAACATCACCCGAATTGGCTCTCAACCCTCCGGCAAAGGCCCTGCCGAATGGTTCACTGGCACGGTGCGCTTGGATCCTCTTTTCCAGGCACCAGCCCCGGCACGCGTTGCAGGTGCCAGCGTCACCTTTGAGCCGGGTGCGCGCACTGCCTGGCATACTCATCCACTGGGCCAGACGCTCATTGTGACCTCCGGGTGCGGCTGGGTGCAGCGGGAAGGGGGGAGCATTGAGGAGATTCATCCCGGTGACGTGGTCTGGTTTCCACCTCACGAGAAACATTGGCACGGCGCAACAGCGACAACAGCCATGACTCATCTGGCCATCCAAGAAGCTCTCGACGGCAAGGTGGTGGACTGGATGGAGCCTGTGACTGAAGAGGAATATCTGGCGGGATCGCAGTGACTTGGGATGGCGCTTGTTTGGCTGATGATGGTGGCCCGAGGTCTGAATATTTTCAGAACCGATTTTGGAAACGCGGACGAATCGTTTTGTAATCCGACCCTTCTGTCACGTGAATTCAAACGGAGGCCCACCCTATGCAAGACCCTGACGCCACCGAGATCAGCCGCCGAGGATTCATCGTCCTTGGAAGTTCTACTGTCGCAGCGACAGCCCTCCCGCAGGCTGCCCAAGCCCAGAAAGCGGTGGCTGAACCATCATTACCACCCCCATGGAAAGTCTCTCTGAAGGTGAATGGAAAAGCCTGCGAACTGGAGTTGGATGCACGCACCACTTTGCTGGATGCTTTGCGGGAGCATCTGCACCTGACGGGTAGCAAAAAGGGCTGTGATCAAGGTCAATGCGGAGCCTGTACGGTGATCGCTGGAGGACGCCGGATTAATTCGTGTCTTACCCTCGCGGTGATGCATCAAGGAGATGAAATAACCACCATTGAGGGATTGGGCACGCCTGATGACATGCATCCGATGCAGTCTTCATTTGTGAAATGCGATGGCTATCAATGTGGCTACTGCACTCCAGGACAGATTTGCTCCTCCGTAGCGATGCTGGATGAAGTCAAAGCCGGTATTCCAAGCCATGCGACGGCGGATTTAATGGAGCCGCCGAAACTAACACCTGAGGAGCTGCGGGAACGAATGAGCGGGAATATCTGCCGCTGCGGTGCCTATTCCAATATATTTGATGCAATCAATGAAGTCGCGGGAGGAACGGTATGAAACCCTTTACTTATGAACGGGCTAAATCGCCTGCTGAGGCTGCTGCGGCAGCAACGCGCAACCCGGCTGCCAAATTTATCGCTGGAGGTACGAACCTTCTGGATTTGATGAAGCTGGAGATCGAAACGCCAACGCATCTCATTGATGTCAATGGTCTGGATCTTGATAAGATCGAGTCGATGGATGATGGCGGGCTGCGCATCGGCGCGCTGGTGCGGAACACGGACCTGGCTGCGGATGAGCGTGTACGGCGTGACTATGGAGTGCTCTCACGGGCGCTTGTTTCTGGGGCTTCGCCGCAGTTGCGCAATATGGCCACCACTGCGGGTAACTTGTTGCAGCGCACCCGGTGTCCTTATTTTTATGACACTAACCAAAGGTGTAACAAGCGGGTTCCGGGCAGCGGATGTAGCGCCATTGGTGGTTTCAGCCGACTGCATGCAGTCATAGGTGTGAGCGATGCCTGCATTGCCACGCATCCGAGTGACATGGCTGTCGCCTTGCGTGTGCTGGATGCGACGGTGGAAACCATCCACCCTGACGGCTCTGGCCGCAGTATCCCCATCGCCGAATTTCATCGATTGCCTGGGGAGAAACCCGAAATCGATACGGTGTTAAAGCCTGGTGAGTTGATCACTGCAGTGCAGCTGCCTAAGCCGGTGGGTGGTATCCATATTTATAGGAAAGTGCGTGATCGCGCCTCGTATGCGTTTGCTCTGATTTCAGTCGCAGCGATCGTGCAACGTGACGGCAGCGGGCGGGTCGCCTTAGGCGGCGTGGCGCATAAGCCATGGCGTGTCGAGGAGGCGGAGGCAGCGCTGCCGCAAGGTGCAAAAGCCGTGGTGGCGCGTTTGCTGGCGGAAGCAACTCCGACCTCTGAAAACGCCTTCAAATTAAAACTCGTTGAACGTGCGCTCAGTTCAGTGCTGGCGGAAGCGAAAGGATCACAGCTATGAAATTTGATTCTCCTGCAACGACCAATCCGATAGATCAAATGAAGGTCGTCGGCAAACCTGTTGATCGAGTTGATGGTCCATTGAAGACAACTGGACAAGCCCCCTATGCGTATGAGCGGCATGATGTGGTGCCTAACCAAGCGTATGGTTACGTTGTGGGATCGGCCATTGCCAAAGGCCGGATTCTATCCATGAATCTGGGTCCTGCAAAAGCGGCTCCAGGTGTGCTGGCCATTGTCACTGCCAAAGAAGCGGGCAAGCTGGCAAAGGGCCCGCGTAATATTGCTGCATTGCTCGGGGGACCTGAGATTCAGCATTATCATCAGGCTATTGCTGTCGTGGTGGCGGAGACTTTCGAGCAAGCCCGTGCTGCGGCTGGCCTGATCCGCGTGAAGTATGAACGTTCCAAGGGCGTTTTTGATTTGGCCTCGGTGAAGGATAGTGCCCCCTTGGCGAAGGCGGAACGTGATGCATCCGAGAGCAAGGTGGGTGACTTTGAGGGGGCCTTTAGCTCGGCCCAGGTGCAATTGGATGCTACGTATCAAACGGCCAACGAGTCGCATTCCATGATGGAGCCGCACGCTACCATCGCCGCCTGGGAAGGGGACCGGCTTAAGCTATGGACCTCAAACCAGATGATCGCTTGGGCAGTAGATGATATGGCGGAGACGCTGGGAATTCCAAAAGAAAAAATCCATGTCATGTCGCCCTACATCGGTGGCGGTTTCGGTGGGAAGTTGTTTTTGAGGTCGGACGTTTTGATGGCTGCGCTGGGGGCTCGTGAAGCGAAGAGACCAGTCAAGGTGACGCTGCAACGCGCATTGATCCCGAATAACACCACCCATCGCGCAGCGACAATCCAGCGCATCAGAATGGGAGCCGATAAGGCGGGCAAAATCACCGCCATTGGTCATGAGAGCTGGTCTGGGAATCTATCTGGCGGCGGACCAGAAACCGCAGTGATGCAGACTCGCTCCCTCTATGCCGGGGCTAATCGAATGACAGCTTTGCGTCTTGCTGAGCACGATTTGCCGGAGGCCAACGCCATGCGGGCACCGGGCGAGGCACCGGGCCTGGCCACTTTGGAAATCGCAATGGATGAGATGGCGGAAAAGCTGGGCATGGATCCTATCGAGTTTCGCATTCTCAATGACACGCAGGTCGTGCCGGATTCCCCGCCAAAATCGACTGCAGAAGGGGAGGCTCCCGAAGCTTCGAAGGCAGCTCCCAATCCTCATCCGCCTTTTTCCATGCGGCCACTGGTGGAATGTTTTCGAGTGGGCGCTAAACGCTTCGGCTGGGAGAAGAGACAACCCAAACCCGGTCAGGTGAAAGATGGAAATTGGCTTATCGGCATGGGGGTGGCCGCTGCCATTCGAGACAATTTGCTGATGAAGTCCGCAGCAAGGGTACGGCTGGATTCTCAAGGTGGCGTGACCGTGGAAACGGATATGACGGACATCGGCACCGGCAGTTATACTGTCCTGGCCCAGACTGCTGCGGAAACCATGGGGGTGTCTTTGGATAAAGTTACCGTGCGTCTTGGGGATTCCTCCTTTCCTGTCTCCTGTGGCTCAGGTGGCCAGTGGGGCGGCAACAATGCCTCCGCCGGTGTTTATGCGGCCTGCATGAAACTGCGCGAAGCCGTGGCACTGAAAGCTGGGATTAAGGCTGATGAAGCAATCTTTGCTGCGGGTCTTGTAAGCGCGGGGGAGGTGAGCTTGTCACTTGCCGAAGTTGCTGGTAAAAAAGGACTCGTCGCTGAGGACTTGATCGAATACGGAGACATCGACAAGCGTTTCCAACAAGCCACCTTTGGAGCTCATTTCGTTGAGGTTGGTGTGGACGCTTATACGGGTGAAACGCGTGTGAGGCGCATGCTTGCCGTTTGTGCAGCCGGGCGAATACTCAATCCCAAAACGGCACGCAGTCAGGTGATTGGTGCCATGACTATGGGAGCTGGGGCGGCCTTGATGGAAGAACTCAAAGTGGACAAAAAGCAGGGCTTCTTTGTGAACCATGATCTCGCAGGCTATGAAGTGCCCGTTCATGCTGACATCCCTCATCAAGATGTGATCTTTCTGGAGGAGACTGATCCCATGTCATCGCCCATGAAGGCCAAAGGGGTGGGAGAACTTGGCATCTGTGGTGTCGCCGCCGCTATCGCCAATGCCATTTACAATGCCACTGGAGTACGCGTCCGGGACTACCCAATCACTTTGGACAAGCTGCTGGATGGGCTTCCAGAAGTTATTTAGCAAGGGTTTGATCTTTTCCGAAAATAATTCGTTAAATTCACGGGTCAGAGGCAGCTATGAGATGACGACGAATGCCGATCATCGAACCTGTAATGCCCGCACCCGACCCTAACGAAGCTTTCCTGCGCTTGTGGACTCACCACGAGCCGGAACTGCGCGCATTCGTGCGGAGCTGTGTGCCACGTGCGCAGGAGGTGGATGAAGTGATGCAGGAGGTGAGCTTGGTGGCGTGGCGAAAATTCGCTTCGCTAGAGGATCCGGCGCTGTTTCCTCGCTGGGCATGCCTGATTGCACGGTATGAGATTCTGATGGCCCGTCGGCGAAATGCCCGGGACCGGCTGCTGCTGGATGATGACATCATTGAGCGCCTCGCTGAGGAAGGCGCGGAAGAGATGTCCCTTCGTCATCATCAGCTCAATGCGCTGGATGACTGCATAGACAAGCTGCCGTCAGAGCGTCGTGAACTGGCGCTCGCCGCTTATGCAGTGGGGACTTCGATGAAGGCCCTTGCGGCGCGTTTAGGGCGCTCGGAAGGCTCTCTCTATCAGTTGCTAGCACGCATCCGTCTGGATCTGCTGCGCTGCGTTGAACGTTCGCTTGCACAGGAGGCGCATACACCATGACCCAAGACGAACTCAAACTTCTCAATGGCTATCTCAATGAGACGATTTCGGATGAAGAGCTGCCAGTTCTGCAATTTCTTCTTCGTGAAAGCGTAGAGGCGAGAAAGATGTTTCGATCCCTTTGCACGGTGGATGCAAAGTTGCAGGAACGTGCGGCAGGTGATCCGGCAACATTGCATCTTATTGGCGTGTCAGCAGCTAAGTCACCCGCGTATAATTCCCGCGCCAGTTTGCGAAGTTGGCTTGGTAAACTGCGTCCGTTGACTGCTGCCGCAGCAGGACTGGTGATTGGTTTGTTCAGTGCCACGATGGTGTTTGCGTATGCATCACCGTCATTCAATCCCGTGAAGACTGCGGTGCGGCGGCTGTGGAGTGACAGCTTCGAATCCGGCACCCTGCGGACCTTGCCAGGGCTCCCGCGTCAGACGGGTGTCTGGACAGGTGACGAAGCCAGTGTGGTGGAGGCGGAGATGGGTTTGAAACCCAAGCGCGGCGTTAAAATGATGCGCTTTATCAATGCCACCTTTACTGGTGAAAATGCTGAACACAGTGTTTGGGGGGATGTGTATCGCCTCGTGGATGTGAGTGGACAAGTGAGCAGCGGGAAAGGGGTGTTAAGACTTGCCGCAGTCTTTAATTGTGTGCCTTTTCCCGAGGGTGAAGAATATTCTGGCAAGCTGGAACTTTGTGCGCTGGAAGATGATCTGAAGGAAGCACCTCAGCCGCTGACACTGCCATGGGTACATGAAAACAGTGCTGCCATTGGATTGCGAAAAATTTCACTAAAAGGTGATGGTTCCTGGCAGGGCGGAACGGTGGAGGTGCCTGTGTCGCCGAGAACACGCTTCGTGCTCGTGCACTTGGCCGTGCATCGCCAACAGCCCCTTCTTCCTGGCAAGACCGCACATTTCAGTGGCCATTATCTCGACGACGTGAAGATCGATCTGCACGTCCAGCCCATTCAAGAATGACTGGCCTGTGATTGCCCAGTCATCCTAATCCCGTTTAATTCTTTCCATGAATCGCCGCCATTTTCTAACCGCCGCTGCCACTGTGCCTTTGAGTACCTGGGCATTGCCTTTCGACCCTGAGGTCATCAGCCGATTGAGCCTTGATGGCAAGCCCAGGTCGTTGTCGGTACGTCAGGGGGCGGATGTGTGGTTAGGTTATGATTTGGAGCGGGCTACGGTATTCAAGGCGTGGCAGGCACCGAAGGCGAAGACTGGCTTGATCAAAAACGGGTTTATGACGCGTTCGGCTGGAACAGTCTGGTTTGAGGATACCACGAATGATCAATGGACTTTGCAGCGCGGAGAAAAACATCTGCCGTTAATCATTCGTTACCTTGGGTGCACTCACGTACAGGATCACATCGACCTGCGCTGGGATCTTGGTCATGACGGTGGTGTGCTAAAGCTGTATGAGCGCATCCCGCTTGGGGCTGCCCCCGCTTCGGACCGCGTCGTGCGAGAACTGAGGGTGGAGTCACTGGATGCAGGAGACGCGGTCGTGCTCCCGGCCTCAATTCAAAAGGCGTGGAAACTCCAGACGAACCAGGGTGATGCCAAGCCTGCTCTTACCAGCACCGCACTTTATCGCCTGACACTTCCATGAAGAACACGATTTTTTATTTCTTGTGCGGGTATGTATCATGCATGTCCGGACTGAACGGGCTGGTTGCCGCACCTTCTTCAGAGCTCGATTTGCCAGCCACTCTGATCTTCTCCAAGGGATCAAATGAGTATGCTGGAGAGGTACTGGAGATAACAAAGGGCAGGGGGGCTAACCTTGGATGGTATGTGCAGGCGAAAGAAGCGGAAGAGGTCAGGATTTCTATTGAGTATGCCTGTGAGAAGCCGCTGGATCAGCCTTACCAGCTTTCCTTTGATGGTCAGGATCACTTTTGGGATGTGCCAGTAACAAAGAAGGGCGAATGGGGCCGGGCCGACCTCGGTAGGTTTCGTGCGCGTCCAGGGTTGCCCTTGCTGGTCATGCTCGTGCCGCCTTCGAATCGCAAGTACGATCATCCATTGAGCTTTCGCAAGCTGGTGCTGAAGGGCAGCACCCTTGGTAATCTGTCGCTGATCAGCATGCCGGTGGAGCCTGCTGCGCCGGATGCCAAGAGCGGCTTTGGCCAAAAACTGGCTTCACTGCACCCGGCGCTCGAATCCCGGGATCTGCGTGATGATCCGAGGACCCTTCGCGTCAGCGGCATGGCGATGAGAGGAGAGCGAGAGTTGATCTTTACCACGTGGGATGGGGATCTGTTTGCCTTGGATCTGGAGGCAATTCCAGTCACTGGCCCGCCGCCACTCCGTCGCATTGCCCAGGGGCTCTCGGAGCCGATGGGCTTGGCTGTTGAGAATGGGCGTATCTTTGTCACCGAAAAGAATGAGGCCACCGAGCTTATTGATGAGGATGGTGATGGTATCTTTGAGACTTACCGCTGTCTGTCGCACGACTGGCCCTGCACCATGGACAGCCACGAATACCTGTTCGGAGCAGTGGTGCAGGATTCCCACCTTTATTTTTCCTCAAGTACGGCCATGGGTACGCGCAACAGTGACAACCGTCAGGCCCCCTTGCGGGGCAGTGCCATCAAGGTGCATGTGGACACGGGTAAAACTGAGATCGTGGCTGGCGGTTTGCGCACACCTGATGGCATCGGCCTCGGTCCGCGCGGGTCCATCCTCATCACTGACAATCAGGGGGAATGGCTCCCTGCGGACAAGCTCATCCATTTGCAAAAGGATGCCTTTTATCAGTTCCGCAGCCGCGAGCCTTGGCATCCTTTCGACCGTCAGGAGCCTACACCTCCCGCTGTCTGGCTACCCCATGGAGAGATCGCCAATTCGCCTACCGAGCCGTTTCTTTTACCATCGAGCTGGGGTCCTTATGCGGGGCATGTCATGTTTGGCGATGCGACCTTTGGAGGCTTGCAACGGGCCTGTTTGGAAGAAGTGGATGGGGTAATGCAAGGCGCGGCATTTCCTTTTTCACAAGGTTTTCGGCATCTGTTTCATCGATTCGAATTTGCACCTGATGGCACTCTTTTTGCCGGTGGCATCGCGCGGGGCAGTGACCATGAATTCATCAACCGGGTAAGCGGTCTCACTCAGATCCGCTACACGGGGAAGGCGGTCTTTGAACCCCTGTCTGCCAGTCTGCGCACGAACGGATTGGAACTCGAATTTACGCAGCCTCTGGCACCCGGCACGGGTTGGAATCCAGCCGCCTATCACGTCACGCAGTGGGGTTATCAAGGTACCCAAACCTACGGTGGGCAAAAGGTCCGGCATCGCTTGTCTGAGGTACGCTCGGCAACAGTGTCCGCAGACCGTCACCGTGTCTTTTTGGAGCTCCCCGGCCTCGTCACGGGTGAAGTCGTCCATGTGCGTCTGCCTAAATCATTTACTTCAGAAACGGGGCTGAAGCTCTGGGCCGGGGACATCTGGTACACTGTTAATCGTATCCCTAAAGACCGCTTGGGTGAAGTGCAACCAGCTCCGGTAGGGGCTCTGGCAGAGGCTGCCTTTTTCACTTATTCGAAAGGGGATGCAGGTCGTGTGCTTTACCAAAATTTCTGCGCTGCCTGCCACAGCCTTGACGACACCAAACTGGTGGGCCCCAGCTTTAGAGGCCTGGCGGGTGCCACCGTGAAAGTACGCGACCCCGCCACCGGAAAGACAAGCGAAGTGAAAGCCACTTCCGACTACCTTCGCCAGTCCATTCTCGAACCCAACGCACTGCTTGTAGATGGATACCCAGAGAACCTCATGCCACCCATTGGTGCGGTCCTTACCCCTGCTCAAATCGACGAGCTGGTGGACTACATTGTCAAAGCCTCAAAAAAGAAGTGATCCAACTCTTCAACACCTCTCCCTTTTTTCCAATACCATGAATCTTCCAGCCACACTCGCTCTTGTCACCCTTCTCATTCCCCAATTCACCTCCGCGTTGGAGCCGGAGGAAACACGTCTCGGTTTCATCGCCCTGTCCGATGGCAAAACCTTCGATGGCTGGAAACAGGATGGCAACTGGGAGATCCAGGATGGGGCCTTTGCCCGCGTTCGTCCGAAAGGGGGGATGGTGTATGAGAAAGCACTCGTCCCGGATGACTTCGAACTGCGCTTTGAATGGAAGGTTTCCGCCCTGTGCAACAGCGGTGTTTACTACCGTCCTGGACAGGTTGAGTATCAGATCCTCGATGATGCGCATCCCGGTCATGGTGATAACCCGCGCCAGTCTGCCGCCTCCATTTTCTTCTGCATGGGGCCGAGCAAGCGCGCCACCCGCCCTGTCGGCGAATGGAACACTGCCCGCATCATTTGCAAAGGCAGCGTTATCGAACATTGGCTCAATGAAGAGCGCGTGATCTCCTTTGATTATAACGATCCTAAATGGGCGGAGGAAGTCGGGCTGCTACGCATCCGTGGTGGCGACCTCACCGGGCGCGGCGGTAAACTTTCCCTGCAAGACCACGGTCACGATGTGGCCTTTCGCAACCTCCGCATGCGTACCATACCAGCCGAAGAAAAGCTCACCCCAGATCCAGCTTTCAAGCCCTTGCCCGTGACGGGTGCAGCTTTGGAAAAAGAACAGGGCAGGGTCCGAGGCATGTTGGAGAAGGCCAGTAAATCCAACGCCGATAAAAAAGCTCAATAGGCCCTCTGCAGATTCTACGCCTGAGGAATGAGCTTTTAGGACGCTTGTCATGTTGAGAAGGAGAGCATTCGGGTAACCGTCGTTGCAACTCTGCTGCTGCCTGCCCCACCCCCGAGAACTCGGGGTCGGTGCACGAACGTTGCGTGAACTGCGTATTGCTCCCTATACCATGATACGTTGCTTTTACAGCCTGCCAGCCATCCTCGTCGCAAGTCTTAGCGTTAGCTTTGCCGATGTCGTCCGTGCAGCCGAGCCCTTTGATCTCTTCTTGGAGAAGCACTGCATCAGTTGTCATGGCCCTGAGAAGACGAAGGGTGACTTGCGGATCGACCAGCTTTCGCGCGATTTCAAGCTGGGCGCGGATGCTCATCATTGGGCGGAGGTGATCGAGCAGGTCAACTCCGGCGAGATGCCTCCGAAGAAAGAGAAGAAACCGACGCAGGAGGAGATCGAGTCGTTCGTCACGAATCTCGACTCACGAATCAAAGAGGGGCGGGCGGGGAGAATGGCGGCGCGACCAGCGGTGTCTCATTACCGCCTGAGCCGGAAAGAGTATCAAAACACGGTCTATGACCTGCTCGGTGTACGATACGATCCGGCCAAGCCAGGGGAGCTGAATGAAGACACGCTGTGGCATGGATTTGAGCGCATCGGTTCGGAGCTGTCACTTTCGCCGTCGCATATGGATCGTTATTACCGCGCAGCGGGGACGGTGCTCGACCGCGCCTTCCCCGTCACGTCAGGCGAGGCTCGCAAAGTACGCAAGACTGCGGCAGACCTGCGGTACAATGGTGGGAAGGAACAGCAGGCGGCGCTGGACCGGTTCGGCATCAAGCGTCCTTTACGGTTTCTGCTCTTCCCCGGTTCTATCCAGAACGCGCTCTCCCCCAATTGGTTCGAGAAGGCAGGGCAGGAGTATAGCGGGCTCTACAAACTCCGCATCCAGGCCAGCGGTATCCGTCCTCCCGGTGGCCAGCCAGCGCACCTGAGCATTGGCAAACGCACTGGTGAGGAGACGGTGGATGGCATCCTCGACATGGACATCACAGCACCTGAGGACAAGCCGCAGGTTTATGAATTCGAGGTGTTGCTGGAAATGCCCACGACGCTGGAATTTTGCATCGTGGCTACCGATGTGGTGGACCGAAGGAGTGGTGCGGCCTTCCGTAATGCGCTCTCCAGCAGAGGTGGCTACATTTTTACCCATAGCAGCGAGACCCTGCTCCTGAACCCGAACGCCCCGCAGATGTTCGATGACAAAGGCAACGGTCTTTTCTCAACAGTCCTCCTCGATTGGATCGAATGGGAAGGTCCGCTGGAAACAGAGGCGGAAAAATCCCGGCGCAAGGATTTCGTGCCTCCCGATGACGCGACACCTGAAGTAGTCGCTGAGCATCTGCAACGCTTTGCCGAACGCGCCTGGCGGCGGTCGGTCAACAAGGAGGAGTTGGACGGGTATCTGCAATCTTACCGCGACGAACGTGAGGCCGGCGAAAAGCCGACTGATGCCTATCGGGTGGCGATGCAGGGCGTGCTGACCTCCCGGAATTTCCTCTACATCGTCGAGGGCGATCCCACGGCCCGCGAGCATCTCACTGATTTGGAGCTTGCATCGCGGCTCTCTTATTTTCTTTGGAGTTCGATGCCGGATGACGCCCTCTTTAGCGCAGCCCAGAGCGGCACCCTGAACGGTGAAGGACTGAAGAAGGCGGTGAATCGGATTTTGGCGGACAGCAAAATCAACCGCTTCGTTGACGACTTTTCACGGCAGTGGCTGCAACTGCACCGCGTGGGCATGTTTCCGCCGGACAAGAAGCTTTACCCCAAATATGACCGGTGGCTGGAGACGAGCATGCGGGCCGAGCCGGTGGAGTTTTTCCGCGAAATGCTCACGAAGAACCTGCCTATGGAGAGCTTCATCGATTCGGACTGGACCATGGCTAATACACGGCTCTGCGATTTCTACGGACTGCCAGAGCCAAAGACGACCCGCTTCCAGCGCGTCTCCCTCAAGCCTGAAGATCGTCGCGGCGGGCTTCTAACAATGGGCGCGACGCTCGGCCTGACCTCGGACGGAACGCGTCATCGGCCAGTGCATCGCGGCGTTTGGCTCAGCGAAGTGATCTTGGGAAAGACGCCTCCGCCGCCGCCAGCCAACGTGCCCGCCATCGAACCCAATCCGCCCCAAAGCCCCAAGGCCACTCTCCGGGATAAACTGGAGGCGCACCGCAACGATGTGAACTGCGCTGCCTGTCACGCGAAGATTGACCCCCTAGGACTCGCCTGGGATAACTATGATGCCATCGGGCAGTGGCGCACTCATGAAAATGTCGCAGCGGGAGTCGGGGCAAACCCATTGGTGAATCCCAGTGGCGAGATGCCTGACGGACGTTCCTTCAAGGATGCCAACGATTTTAAACGGTTGCTGATCGATGATCGTGAAAAGTTCGTGCGCGCCTTTATCGAACATCTCTGCACCTACGGCCTCCGCCGCGTGCTGACCGTTGATGACGAGGAAGACATCAATGCCATCGTCGCAGAAGCGAAGAAAAGTCAATACCGGGTCAAGGACATCGTGCGGACGGTGGCTTTGTCTGAACTCATGCGCAAACGCTAACAAGCTCCAGCACTCCAACTATCCATTCTATGAGCAACTACCTTTCCCAATCCTGGCTAATCGACCGTCGGCATGCCCTCAAAGCACTGGGCTCGTTTATCTCTCTGCCACTGCTGGAATGCATGGTGCCGCTACGTGCGGCAGCGGCGGAGAAGATTACTGCCACACCTAGGCGCAGCGCGTTCATCTATTTGGCGAACGGCGTGCATTCGCTGAATTACCAGATCACTACAACAGGGAAGGACTATAAGTTTTCCCGCTCACTCATGCCTCTGGAGAAGCATCGCCAAGTGATCACGCCCATCAGCGGTCTGCATCATCCGGGAAGCCTCAGCCATCATCATAATTGCATCAACGTTTGGCTGACGGGTGGAAAGCTTGGGCCTTCTGATAAAAACACCATATCGGTGGACCAGAAGATGGCCGAAATCACCGCGTTGCATACTCGCTACCCGTCTCTGGAAGTCGCTATCACCCAGGAATCTCTCGCCTGGACTGCGGATGGGGTGAGGCTGCCAGCGATGCGCCGTTGCAGTGAGATCTTTGCGTCCATGTTCGAGGAACCGAAAGGCGGCATCGCAGCCCAGCGGCGGGCCTTACGCCGTAAAGGCAGCGTCCTGGATGACAACCTCGCCGAGGTGCGTCGGTTGGAGAAAAAAATGGGTTCCCAGGACAAAGGCCGCATGGATCAATACCTCACCTCCGTCCGCGAGGCGGAGATCCGCACGCGGAGGGCCGATGCTTGGCTGGACACGCCGCTGCCCGCCGTCTCCGATGAAGATCGCAAACGCACGAACCGCGATATCGCTGCCACCATGGCGGGTGATTATTTCCGCACGGTTTATGACCTTATGGTGCTGGCGTTTCAGACGGATATGACACGTGTGGCCACATTCAGCTTAGGCGGCGAGGGCCAGGCCATTGCCATCCCTGAAATCGGCATCACGGAATCACGTCATCAGCTCAGCCACCACGGTGGAGATCAGGGCTACATCGAAAAGCTCACCAATTATGACACCTTTGCCATCGAGCAGTTCAGCTACTTCCTTACCCGGCTGGCGGAGACCAAGGACCTGAATGGCAAGTCCTTACTCGGTTCCACCATGGCACTCTTCGGCAGCGGCATGTCTTACGGCCATAGCCATGGTAACGCCAACCTCCCTCTGGTGCTCGCCGGAGGCTCGGACCTCGGTCTGAAGCACGGGCAGCATCTGGATTTCAACAAGATGGCCCCAGGGTTCCAAGGCTACGCGCTCGGCGAGGACGGTGCGCTCACCACCGCGCATTACCAGCTCTGCAGCCGCCCTGCGAACACTGATGCCCACATGAGCAATCTGCTCCTGCTGATGGCCCAGCGCATGGGTGTGGAGACAGACCAATTTGGCGACAGCAACAAGGTGATCGCGTTATGAGTTAGGCCGTGAAGGACGGGGAATGGAGCGATGGAGTCGTGGAATGTTGGAGTAATGGAAACTTCTCCGACTCATCTCTCGCACCCCTTCATTGCTCTCGTCCCATCCACGCCCCGCACTCCATTATTTCAATACCTTATCACTCCTTCCTTCTACCCTCCCATGAACCGAGCTCCCTGGCTGGTGGCCTTTTGCATTAGCCTCTTCTTCTTCACAAATACCATCGCCGCAGATGAACCGTATCGTCCCGAGGCGGGGAAGTTTCCCCCAATCGAAAAGGCGCACTCCTACCGGGGGGAGCTTGTGTTTGTGGACCATGCCAACCGTCGTGGCAGCCTCCGGGTGGAAGGGGCAGGTACGTATTTTCGTAACGCCCCGCACCCCTTTGCCATGCTCCCTTACGGCGTGGTTCGCTATCATGGCGCACCGGCGGATCTTCGGGATATTCCGCTCGGCACTGTGCTGCACGTCCGGGCCTTTCTTCCCCCAGACCCAAAGATCTCTGCCGTGCCGGTCCTCCCGGTGGATAACAAAATGAAAACTGCGGGCTATAGTGGTGCCGGTATTGCACCGGCTGAGAACCATGTGCTCCTCCTCGAAGATGAGCCCAGCCACTGCCAGCGCGAGGGCTTGGTCTGGAAGCTCAAAGAATTGGACCTCAAAAACAACGCGGGGATGATCATCGCCAGTCGCGAACCGAAGGACGGCGACGACAGCAAGGCTAGCGAGGAAAAGCTGACCATTGATGCAGCCACGCGTATCTGGCGTGGTCGCGAATGCCTCGCAGTTGCCGATATGATCACTGACGGCATTTGGCCTGCCAGCGGCAAGAAATCGCTCGGGGACCAGGCCGTCCTGTTGGGCATTACGTGGAAGCCCACGCCGGATGGTGTGTTCACCCGCTTTCACATTTCTGACATCTGGTTGGACGACGCTGCGATGCAACGCGCCGCCCACATCCAGACCGAGACGCATAAGGCCTTTATCCGCAGCCGTTGGATGCCTGCCTGGGTCGATTCTGTTGAGTATGGCAAGTTTGGCCGCGCCATTGTGACCGCGACCTTATTCGGCGGCATGGACGCATCTCTGTATGCCGATTTCCAGAAAGACAGCCCGGTGCTGATGAATGGAGCGGAGAATACCCTGAAGCATGCCGGAGGCGGATACGGTCCCGCGCATATGGCTTCGAAAGGTCCCATCCTCAACGTCATGAAGGTGTCTGGAGAACCCCCTCTCGGCAGCAGCGGCATCCAAATCCAATTTGAAACGGACCTCGTCATCGAAGGCATCCGCTCTGCCAGAGTCGTCCGCGTCCGCCCTGCGGCCTGGCCCCAGGTGCAAATACCCCGCGAGGAATATCTGGGCGATGGCAATTTCAGCCACGAAGACCGTTTCCCGACCCCGGCCATCTTTCCCAAATACTAATCACCGAGTGAGTGATCTTCATTCCCCCATCACTCCAGTCTTCCATCATTCCACCACTCCGTTCCTCCCATGAGACCCGTCATTACACTGTTTACTATCCTCGCTTTCTCGGTCCCAGCCTTCGCCCTAGATCCGCATGTCGAAGCCGTGATTCGTACCGTCGAAGCTGCCAAAGGCAAAGTCGTAAAGACAGAGGATGGCCAGAGCCTCAAGCTTGTCGATCTCTCCGTGCCAAACGCCGGCCCGCATGACCACCGCAAAGAAGATCCCTATGACGCGGCTTTTTTCGAGCACCTCGGCCACATCACTCCGCTCGAGTCGCTGAACGTCATTTCCACCAAGTTCAACGATGAGTGGATGCCGCACATTGCGAAGCTCATTCATCTCAAGTCCCTGCGTTTCACCAACAATGGCAAGCTCACGGATGCAGGCATGGTGCAACTCGCTGGCTTGAAGGATCTGGAGAGCTTCTCCTTCGTCGGCACCACCATCACTGGTCGGGCGTATGCGAAGTTTGAGGGCTTCACCAAGCTCACACGTGTCAGCCATCGCGGTAGCAAAATCGATGACGAAGGACTCAAAGAACTCTGCGATCACCTGCCTAACCTCGAAAGCCTCAGCCTAGCACACGCGAAGTTTACCGATGCCGGGGCTCCGAACCTTGCAAAGCTGTCCAAGCTGAAGGGACTCGAACTGGGAGCGCATGCCACGCCTGCCGCGCTGAAAAACATCACCGCGCTGCCGATCGAAAGTCTCCAACTCGGCGAAGGTTTCAACAAATCGGAATCACTGCCCATCATCAAGGAGATCAAAACGCTGAAGCGGCTCACGCTTATCAACTTCAATGTCACCGATGGGGATCTCGACTTGCTCGCCACCATGACGCATCTCGAATCCCTCGAACTCGGTGGCTTCGAGAATCCCGAGGCACATCTGCCGCAACTGGCGGCCTTCTCCTTTCTTAAAGAACTGAAGTTCTATTTCCCCAAACGTTACTCACCTGAGACACAGGCCAAAATCAAAGCCCTCCTGCCAAAGGTCGAGGTGAAATTTACTCCGCTCTAGTTTTCGGCCCTTGGTTGCCCAAAAAGACGCCTAACCAAGAAGCATGACATGAACATGAAACTTACCCTGCTTACCGCCCTTTTGTGTGTGCTCACCACCGCCACACCTGCCGCAGACGAGCCATTCCGGCCCGAAGCAGGGAAGTTTCCCCCTTTGGAAAAAGCGCACACCTATCGGGGCGAGCTGGTATTTGTGGACCACCCCAATCGCCGCGGCAGCCTCCGCGTGCAAGGGCAGGGCGTATTTCGCCGAAACGATCCGCATCCTTTCGCCATGCTTCCTTATGGTATGGTCCGCTATCATGGCGCACCGGCGGATCTCCGGGATATTCCGCTCGGCACCGTGCTGCACGTCCGGGCCTATCTGCCACCCGACCCGAAGATCTCCTCCGTGCCTGTGCTGCCGGTTAACAACAAGGATAAGGATGCAGATCACAGGCGTGGTGTGGGTGTTGCACCCGCCGAGAACCACGTCCTCCTCCTTGAGGACGAGCCCAGCCATTGCCAGCGTGAGGGAATGGTCTGGAAGCTCAAAGAATTGGATATCCAAAGCAACGAGGGGATGATGATTGCCACCCGCGAACCGAAGGCTGGGGCAGACGGCAAGACCAAAGAGGAAACGCTGACCTTCGATGCGGCAACTCGCCTCTGGCGCGGTCGCGAATGTCTCTCGCTTGCGGACATGATCAGCGAGGGCCTCTGGCCTGCCAGCGGCAAGAAGTCGCTCGATGGCCAGGCCGTCCTGCTGGGGATCACCTGGAAGCCAACGCTAGGCGGAGTGTTTACCCGCTTTCACATTTCAGACATCTGGCTGGATGACACTGCCATTCAACGCGCCGCCCATCTCCAGGCTGAGACGCACAAAGCATTCATTCGTAGCCGCTGGGTGCCAGGTTGGGTAGATGCCGTCGAGTATGGAAAGTTCGGTCGCGCGACCGTGACCGCCACCTTGTTCGGCGGCATGGATACCTCCCTCTATGCCGACTTCAAGAAGGGTAGCCGGGTTCTGATGAATGGGGCAGAGAACACACTGAAGCATACCGAAGGGGGCACTTCCGGACCCTCACAAATGGCTTCACAAGGGTCCATTCTCGAAGTCACAGACACGTCTAGAGACGCCCCTCCTCTTGGCAGCAGCGGCATCCAAATCCGTTTTGAGACAGACCTCATTACCGAAGGCATCCGCCCGACTCGAGTCGTCCGCATCCGTCCCACAAACTGGCCCGATTTCCACATGCCCCGAGAGGAATACCTCGACAGCGGAAAATTCAGCCACGAAGACCGCTTCCCGACGCCCGCCATCTTTCCTCAATACTGAAGAACCGATGAATGCGGGGTTTATACAAAAAACGTGTCCTCATGCGCATACGGCGGGGCGCAGCAGCAGAGGAAACGTAGTGTCTGCGTGGCGGTGATCTGGTGCCAAGTGCCGGGCGGGATGAGGATGGCATCACCGGGGGCCACGGGTTTTTCTTCGCCATCGATTTCCATGGTGCCGGTGCCTTCCAGGATGAAATAAAATTCTTCGCTCAGCTTGTGAAAATGGCGTTCGGTCGGCTGCCCTACAGGGACGGTGGCCTCGGCCAGGGACTGGTTTTGCACGGGGGCATTGGTCCGGTCCAGGATGCTGCGGATGGTGCTGCCGTCCTTCGTGGTGAAGGGTACTTGTTCAGAAAGGGAGTTGATGGTCATGCGGATGCACGCATGGTCAGTCAGCGTGCGCCTCGCGCAAGTCCTTCGCATGAACTTTGATACCCAACATTGCCGGGCCCTGATCACGGGCGCATCCTCAGGCCTCGGTGCGGAGTTTGCCCGCCAGCTTGCGCCTGGAGCCAACGCCCTTTTTTTGACGGGGCGTCGTGTAGACGCTCTGGAGGCCGTGAAAGCTGAATGTCTGGTGCTGAATCCGGCCCTAAAGATTTATCTCCATGCCTGCGATATCGCTACCGATGAGGGCAGGGGGACCTTGCTGGAAAGCGTGCGTCAGAATGGTTTCCAGCCCAATCTGCTGATCAATAATGCCGGGATGGGTGACTATGGCACAGTGGCCAGTGCAGAGGCAGGAAAGCTGCGTGCACAAATGGATCTGAACATGACGTCCCTGGTTCTGCTGACACACGCCTTCATTCCGCTTCTTCAGCGGCCCGGCGGCATCATCAACATCAGTTCTCTGGCCAGTGCGCTCCCCCTTCCGGCGATGGCTGTTTATGCGGCCAGTAAGGCTTTCGTCACCAGTTTTTCGGAGGCCCTGGCGGTCGAATTGGCTCCAGAGCGGATTGTCGTCACGTGTGTCTGTCCCGGCCCCACACCCACCGGGTTTGGCAAAACGGCCCGCCGCCCCGAGGGGGAGGATACAGATCGCGATGGACAGGACTTCTTGCGTATCCTCCCGCAGCAGGTCGTGGCTGAAGCTTTGAACGCTTTGCATTCTGGCAAGGCTTGTGTTTACCCTGGCCTGGGAGTCAAAATAGCGTCACGACTTTTTCGTTATCTACCTCGTACACTCCTGCGTCCTTTGTTGCGGCGTCGGTATGCCAAAGGTACAGTCTAAAAATTTCACCCCCTTTTTTCTGGTATGTTTAAGCGCCCCGATCCCTCTCTGACGCCTATGGACCAGCGCGGTCCCAGCCCCTGGCAGTCCAAGAAGCAATCTCAGCGTGGCAGCGTCTTGGGAAACCTCATTCGCTTCCTGCTGCTGTCCATCATTGCTATTCTGCTGGTGCTGCCGTTTACCCCTTTTGCAGGAAGGATCAAAAATGGGCTCAAGGAACTCATTGCCGCCGCCCAGGAGGAGCGTACCAAGATCATCACCCAAGAGGTGGAAAAGCGTGTCGAAGTGCCCACTCAAATCATCAAAGAGGTGGTCAAGGAGGTCATTAAAGAGGTGCCGGCACCGCCGCCGCCTCTGCCTGAGGGGTATATTCCTCGCAAGGAAGTGGATGTTTCCACTTTCTACAATGGCATCACTATCGAGACCGAATTGCTGACAGAGCAGGGGACCTATGCCAGCCTTGAGCGGTTGGATCCAGATGCCTACAAAGCCGAATTCAAGCTCTCAGTTCGCGTCCCCAAGGCCAATCAGGAATTGAAGGAACTTTCGCGGATCAATTCACAGTTGCCGACCCTGCTGCCAGGACTCCAGGCAATGCTGCCGACGGCCAAAGTCTCCGGATTCTACCATCGGCTGTATGAAAACAAGACGAACGGCATTCAGCGCGATATCACCCGTCTTAACCGCATTCTTGATCGGCATAATTTCTTCGATTGCGAGACGATCCTGGAGATGACCCATCCCACCACCAGCCGCAAGGTGCTGCTCATCCAGTCCGAGATGGATGTCGTGGCCGACGGTTCCGATGGGGATCGTATGGCGACATTGGACGAGTACATCTACATGTCTGATTATTATCAGCCGTTCACCAGCTATGCGTGGGCTAAAAAAACTCAAACACCGAATCCGCTCCTTGCGCGCTGGGAAGAGCGTCTGAAAAAGGCCAAGGAACAGTTTAACGTCAAAGGACTCAGTGCTGACCGTAACCGTGAACTCAAAGCGCTCATCAGCCAGCTGGGTCTTGAGATCGGGGAAATGAAGGCCCGCAGCAGTCTTATTGCTGAAAAGGATCCCTTCATCGTTCTTTCCCTCCTTTTCCGCGGTTATCCGGCCAATAAGCACACGCCAAACATGGGGGATTATGCTGTCGTGATTCATGAGGGAAAAATGTATCCCGCCATCTGTGGTGACTATGGACCCAGCCAAAAGATGGGTGAGGCCTCTCTCATGATGGCCAAGACCATCAATGCCAAAGCCTCTCCCTACCGGCGGCCAGAAAGTGATCTCAAGGTAACTTATGTTGTCTTTCCAGGCACTGCTGAAAAGCCCAATAGCCCGCCAAACCTGGACCGCTGGCATGAGAAGTGTGCTTCTTATCTCCAGGAGATCGGAACCGACAATGCCGGTCAAATGCTTCATCGTTGGGAGGATCCCTTCAAAAAACCTGAGCCTCCCCCTACGGCTCTCGGTGGTGTTGCCACCGATCCGGCCACCACGCCTCCTGCAACTCCAGGTGTGGATACGACCGCTCAGCCGGGCGTGGGCACTACCCCCGCAGCAGGTATGCCTGCAGTTCCTGCCCCAGCGACACCTCCACCAGCGGATTTACCGGCGGTACCTGCCACTCCCACAACTCCGGCCTCTCCTTCTACTGGTGAGTCTGGAGTTACTCCTGTTACTCCTGCTCCCGCCAATCCTTAAGCGGACTTGCGGCATCAAATAACGCTTTAACCCGCCCACTGATGTCGCCCGGAAATCTGGGCGAATGCTTTGGACAGCGCACTGTTGAGCTCCTCCAGAGTGGCCTGTTCTAGCTCAGGTGACAGCGCCATGGGGGAAGTGGCTTCCAGGATAATGCTGGTGGTGGGCTGGTTTTGCCAGTTTTTGGCTGGAACTGGGGCAGGTTCTTCAACAGGAGGAAGCGGCTCAGTTTCAAAAAGATTTAACGTCGCTTGTGTTGGAGAATTGCTAGGTCCGATGTCCTCCAGGGCTTTGATTTGCAGATCCAGCTCCTGGCAGGCTTTTTGCAAGGAGGCACGCACGGCAAGGAGCCGAGCACGCACCACAGCGAGGTCATCGTCGGGCGCGGTGAGATCTGGCAAGGCAGGCAAAGTCATGAATATTTTGAAATTTAAACGCTGATTCCATAAATTTCAAAATTTATATAATGTTTTGAGGTGCAATTTAGTACTTGCCTGCCATTGCCGAGGACTTGGCTGTTTGATGTGCAGATCAACGACAGGTAAAAAATGCCAGCTTGTCCGCACCTTTTGACTTGGGCTTGTCTCCGGGCATAAGGCAAAGTGAAATGAACGTCATGAGCGCATTCAACTATCAGCCTTATCATGGTCTGCCACCCCTGGCAGGGCTGGCCTCATTTGAGGATGCGGCGCAGCCAGGACTGGGCGTGGAAGAAAGTGTGGACCGTATCAAGCGCTATCACTTTTCCCTGAAGAGGCTCATGCAGATTCTCCAGGCCCGTCTTACCGCAGAGCCGCTGTATGAACTGAAAATGGCCTTTAGCCTGCATAGCCATTATTGTGCGGAGCATTGCACCGCCATGAGGGAGCGTGTGGCGGAGATGCGTACACCGCCTCTCGGGTTGGAGAAGATACCAGATCCGCATCTGGAGACATTGTATAATGAGATCCAAAATGCGCCGGATACTCAGGCTTTGATCATAGGCCTTTATGAATACGCTTTCCCGTCTCTTTTGCGGGGGCTGCGGCGGCACATGGAGCAGACAAATCCTTTGAGTGACCATCCCAGCCTGCGGATTTGCCGCTTTGCAGCACTGGAAATGGAAGAGACGGTGCAGTATGGAAAGGCGGCCGTCGCATGCCTGGTCACGGAGGAATACCGTCAGCAGCATCAGCCATGGACGGACTGGTTACAGAGCCTGCTGGAAGCGGCCGGTGACCTGGATGGATCACAACAGCGTACGATTCTAGTTGGCCAGCCGGTCTATAGCCAGAATCCACCGGTGTATAGCCACGTGCCAAAACGCGATGAGCGCTTCCCTGACCCTTATAATATGGGCGTGCATGCCGAGGAGTTTTTATACGACCCTCGTTTCCAAAGCCGGGACAAGACCCTCATGATGTATTACAAGCGGCTACGCGAGATCGATGTGCCGGAGATGATGGCCACGATTTTAACGGAGACGTCAGGCAAGCCTTGGGGATATTACAAAGACATGACCCGCCAGCTTTGGGATGAGGCGCGCCATGCGATGATGGGAGAAGTGGGTTTTGTGAAATTAGGCATCGACTGGCCCCAGCATGTGATGGTGAACTTCACTTGGTCTCTCGGGCTCAATACCCAACTTCAGCCCTGGGAGAGACATGCGGTGCTCTATTTCATTGAGCAGGGCCTGATGACAAAGACAGGCAAGCGCTTCGAATGGGAAGTCGGAGCAGATTCGGGGGACTCACTCAGTAAACTGTTTCAAGACTATGACTGGGCGGATGAGGTGCTACATGCCCGTATTGGCCGTGACTGGTATGTGAGCGCCTTTGGGGACCAGAAGGAGGCCATTGATTTTGGCAGTTCCTGCTGGAGCAAAGTGCTCAGCAATTGGAGCGCCTGGAAGGAGGAGGGAAAGACCCAGCATCGCAATTGGTGGCCAGGTCTTTATGCGAGCTTTTGTGAAAGGCAGGGCATCCAAGCTGATCCGCTTGCCCTTGAATTTGCTACCACCTATGAGGCGACACGGGCAGATTTGGAAAAGCTTGCGGCCAGTTCTTGAGTTGTTAAGCCCTCTTTGACTTGTTAAAGGATGACCGGATGTCAGGAAGATTTCCTTCGAAGGAAAGATGATTGATCTGTTTCCATCTTGACCAATAAGGTTTATCTCCTGCATTGTCCGATACCCTCTGTCACTCCGCTGTGGAATGAACCTGCGCGAACAACTTCGAAACATCCTCCCGGACATCCTCCCTGATGACCCTGAAGAGGCCATTAAAGGCACTGAGCTTATCCGCCTGGTGCGTTTGCGTTTAGGCGATGATTACAGCGATGCCACTTTGCGGTATCACTTTTCCATCCTGAGCTATGATTCCACCTCCCCCATCGCAAAGGTGGACCAGGGGCAGGGTTATTATCAGCGCCTCAGCAAGCCACATCTAGCTAACGGCACTGGCCGCTTCCTTTTTGGCGGTGAAGTGGAGGGGGATGTCTTGCAGTCACGCTTTCTGCGGCTGCTGACCATTTATGAGCGGCTCTGTCTGCTGCGCTCTCATTTCCCCTTCCGTCTGAATGGTCGTGTGGATACGCCGTTGGATGAACGCGGGTTTTGGGACATTCCAGACTTGGTCACGGCTGAGTGGGATCTGGAAACAGGGGCGGATGAAATCACTCGTTTTGATTCTGGAATGCTGGACCTGCGCCGTCATCTAGGTGGACCCGAGGTGGGGCTGAGTGGAGTGCAATTGAAGATTGGGCTCACCCTGGACAATTACACGGCTGAGTTCTTTCAGGCGCTCAGCGCGACGCGCTGGACTTTGCAGAGCGAGCTCGTCATCGCCGAGCCATTGAATGACGAAGCTCTGGTGGATGCTTTACGCAGTCTGGGGAACCAGTTTGGCGTGGGCATCAGCAGCCTTGGCATCAACAGTGCACAACTGGATGATCTGCCGAGCGCCGCAGACCTGCGCGCCATGAGCGCGGCGGAATTTGAAATCGTGCAGGGAAAGCTGCGTATCCAAAAGATCACCGTGCCTGCGCCACGTCAGCGCATTGACTGGACTTCACTCTCAGCTTTGCGGAAGAAACATGAATGTGTTTCAGATCTCGTCCGCTGGTTGAGCGAGTGCCTTCACCAGCGCAAGCCGGAGTGGAAGTAATACAGCCGGCTCCTGGCTTACAACAACCCCTGGGTGTCATTCAATTTGGCACCTGTGAGGATGATGCCTGATTGCACCGCGTTGGTGAGATTGGCGGCGATCAAGTCGGCGTCCGTGAAATCGGCCTGGCTGAGGTTGCATCCGTCCAGACGTGCACCGGAGAGATCGGCACCATTGACCTTGGCTCTGGTCAGGTTGGCTCCGCTCAATGTCACACCCGCAAGATCGGCTCCGCGCAGGTCGGCTTCAGTCAGGTTTGCCCCTGTAAAAGTAGCACCACTGAAGTCAGCTCCCGAAAGATTGCTTCCACTGAGGTCCGCGCCATCGAACACCGTGCCGACAAACTGGCCGCGAGAGAGGTTAAGACCAGACAGATTAGACTGACTGAGGTCCAGCCCCGTTTCATCCAGTTGCTTACCTTCGGTGCCTTCGGATTGCAGCCAGAGTTGATGCGCTTCGACTTCTTGAGGTGTGATGGAGGCCATGGGAGAATGAAAAACCGATTTGGGGGTGTTGTGCAAACTTAAAAAGCATCACAGGCCCTGGAAGGCTGCGGAGACGTTATCCACTGAAAGCAATTCAGGCAGGATGAGGGGTTCAGACTGGTTGGGGGTATAGAGCACATTGACCGGCACAGCGGCTTTGCCTAATTCGGACAGGGCTTTGGTGATGCGCGGGTCTTCATTGGTCCAGTCTGCCTTTAAGAGGACAACCTTCTTGTCGGTGATGAGCTTCTGCAAACTGGTGTCTTTATAGACGCGTTTGTTCACCTGACAGGTGAAACACCACTTGGCTGTATAGTCGATATAAACGGCCTTGTTCGCTGCGCGCAGTTCTGCAACTTTCTCAGGGGACCAGGCCTCCCAGGTGAGTCCGCCTTCGACATGGGCACCCGCATTGACGGGACCTTTTTCGACCTGTGGCCAGCCAAAGGCGAGTCCTCCGCCAATGCTGACAAGAGTAAGGACAACGGCGATGGTGCGGGTGCGGGCTGGTTTATGAGGCAGGGACCAGCGTCCATAAATCCAGCAGCCGAGCGCAATGATGACGAGGCTGAAAAGGGTGAAAAGCATGGGCTGGCCTTCGATCATCCCTGTCAGCACCCAGGCCAGAAAGGCGACGGTGCCGAAGAGCAGGAAGGACATGGCTTGTTTAAAGCTTTCCATCCATGCACCGGGACGGGGCAGGGCGGAGACCAATTTCGGAAAAAGCGATAGGACAAGGAAGGGGCTGGCGAGGCCGATGCCGATCATGGTATACATCAGCATGGCCTGGGCGGGTGGCAGAGTGAGGGTATAGCCCAGCGCGGAACCGAGGAAGGGAGCGGAGCATGGCGTGGCGACGACGGTGGCCAGCAGGCCAGAAAAAAAGGAGCCGCTGAGACCGTGCTTGGATTGTAAATTTGCACCTACACCAACGGCGGAGGCACCGATCTCGAACAACCCTGCCATATTCAGGCCAAAGATAAGGAAGAAGGCACAGAGGCCATAGACGAAGCCAGGGGACTGCAATTGAAAGCCCCAGGCTTTGCCCAATGAAATCACCAGTCCGCCCAGCGCCCAGAAGCAGATGAGGATGCCCAGGGTATAGGCCAGTCCGTGCAGCAGCACCTGGCGTTTATCCTCGCCAGCCTGCTGGACGACACTCATGATTTTGATGCCGAGGACGGGGAATACGCAGGGCATGATATTGAGGATCAGGCCACCGATGAAGGCGATGAAAAGCCCGCTTAGAAAGCTCGTGACTGCGGGTTTGGCCGGGGCATTGGCGGGCTTGATGAGGGAGCTGCTTTCGATGGATGGGATCTGACTGAAAATCTCCGTGACTGAGGGATCCGTCTCGGCTTTTTCTGCGAGCGTGAGGCTGATGCGGGCTTCAGGTTTAGCTGGCATGCAGTTCTGGGGATCGCAGACGAGTGCATCCACTTTGACGATGATCTCAGCGGTGCCCTCAGCGTTAGCTACGGGGGTGATTTTGGCAGGCAGGTAAACAATGCCATCGTAGCCCTCGCTTGTTTTGCCATCCGTCGAAGGAACTTCATGGGTGTCTGGCCAGGGCATTTCCTCGACAGTCCATCCCTCGGGCAGGGTCCATTTAAGACTGGTGGGTTTACCGATGACATCGGCGGGGAGCACCTTGCCGTAAGTGTGCCAATGCGGTTGGTGATCCAGCTTAACGGCAATACGAAACGGTTTCCCAGGTTCAGCGACCTTCAATTCCGACACCAGACTGGCCGTGACCTTGGCACTGGCGGCTCCAGTTGTGCCAGAGGCCAGATCGAGCTGAGCGGATAGCGGAGACGATACCGCCGTGAGCAGCAGGAGGCTTAACAGGAAACGCAAGGTTGGGTGGAGCATGGTGAGGATACGAGACAGAACGGGCGAAAGTATTCCAGGGGGTGCGGTTTAGACAAGATCCGCAGTATGTTATAACCTGACTTGGTTGATGACATCCTGGATAAACATCCAGTTTTTGGTGATCTGAGCGGCGACGAAAGCGGCGAGGAGGATGGTGATGGGGAATTTGATTTTTGGCCAGTGGTCGAGGCTGCGTTCGAGGCCAAGTCCGGTGGCGATAACGACGGCCGGCGTCCACAGGCAAGCGAAGAGGAGCAGCCGATCCGGAGTGGCGTACCAGGGTAAAACGGCGATATTCCAGACGATGATGGCAACGATGCCGAGGCTGAAGGGGTCCAATTGGGCACGCCACACAAGGCCAGCAAAGGCGAGGGCCAGAAGGAGAAACCAAGCGGCTCCGATGCCTTTTTGAAGGTCGAGCCGGGACCAGGAGGCTTCGGGCAGGATGACACGACGGCGGTTACCGAAGCCGGAATCGGGTTCAGTGGCGACTGAGGAAGGGGCAACGAGGTTGGAGAGAAAGACTTCACGGGCCACTCGGCCAGCGTTTTCACGGTTAGCGGACCAGGGGGCCTCCTGGATTTTCCAGGTGAGGAGTGATGGGGGCAGAGGCGCGGACAGGGGATAAATGATGCGCTGAAGGTTAGCGAGGCCAAAGGTAAGGGTGACGGCGGCCAGTGCGATCAAAAGAGGCTGCGGGGTGAAGCGCTGCTGCTGGGTACTGTCATGGGCACAACGGGCGATGGCGAAAAGAATAACGGGGATGATGCTGCCGACGAAACAGCTCATGGCATAGGTGGCGACGAGGGTGTGCAGCCACCAGGGGGCCAGGGAGCCCCGGGCGGAAACGGCAGCGAGTGTTGCAACCCCCAGGCCTGCGAAGATCCAGACCTCCGGCAGAGGAGCCGTGAGCCACAGGCAGGGGCCGGCACCGCAGGCCATGGCGAGGAGAATGGCACGAAGAGACGCAACGCAGTTCCAGAGCATGGCATGATAAACCATGACCACGATGAGGGCACCGGCCAGGCAGGTGAGCAGGGCGATGCCGTGTTTGCGCGCACGGTTATTGTCCTGCCCCAGGTATTCCCAACCGCGGATGAGGAGCTGGGCAGGCGCGTGATGAAGCAGGATGAAGGCTGGATGCTCTGCGCTGATGCTGCGATGATCATCCATGCGGGAAGCTGTGAGGCTGCGAAAGACTGTCTGCGTCTCGGCACCGAAAATGACTGCATCCCGGACATAGATGGGAGTATCCTGCAACTGCTGGTGGGCGGCAAAGAAGAGACTATAAAAGGCGACGGCAAGAATGGCCCCCATGCCCCGCCAGCGTGTGATGACACGACTGGTGCGGGAGGCATGAACATAGGTGGAGGCACGCATTCCGTGAAAGGTCCATGAGAGTGGAGGGAGCAGCAATGATGAATGATGATCCTTTTGCAGATGGCATCGTCTATTGCTGCGCAGAATCTTGCGTATCTTCTTTATCTGAGAAGGCTTGGCCTTGTCTTGCTGACGATGAAGGTTAGCATGGGTATCTGATGAAAAAGCTGATCCGAGGCGTGATCAAGCTCTGCGTGGCGAGCGCCGTGCTGAGCGCGGTGATCTATGCCAGTTCGGAATCGTTCTCGCGGAGGTGGCGGGAATTTATTATCGGCCAGATGGCTGAGCGGGGGCTCCATATGGATTTAAAGCGGCTGATGCTGAATCCGTTTGGCGGACTGATTGCGCGCGATGTGAAGGTTTTTACAGGAGCAGACCGCCTGCATGTACTGGCATCGGTGGACGAGTTGAACCTGGATTTTGACTACGGAAAGCTGCTGGAAAAAATGTTTGTGGTGGATGGGCTGGAACTGAGCCATGCCAGTGTATCCCTGCCGGTGGATGACCCTGAAGGCGGTGAGCACACGGTGATCACATTGGAGGATCTGAGCGCGCGGGCTTTTCTCAGAGAGGGAGTGTTGGAAGTTCGGCAGGCACAGGGGACGCTGTCCGGCATCCGCCTGAACATTACAGGATTGCTGACGCTGCCAGGAAAAAAGGTGGATGAGCCGCCGAAGGCCAAGGTGGACAGCCTTTCCGTGAGCGAGCAAATCAAGGTGATCAATGCACATCACCGGCGCATCCAGCGGGGGGTGGAGTGGCTGAACCGCTTTGAATTTGATACCCCGCCGCAGGTGAGGCTGGAGGTGAACGGCGACCTGGGGCGACCGCAGGAGCTTTCAGCACGGTTGTTTTTTGAAGCGATGGGCCTGCGATACGGTACGTATGTGTGTGAGGACCTGCTGGCAGAGGCGGAATATAAAGCGGGCTTGATCGACCTGACGCGGCTGATTATTAAAGATCCGACGGGGCAGGTGAATGGCAGTGCGACGTGGCGGATGGGGACGCCGGATCTGAGATTCCAACTGACCTCAAGTGCGGATTTGCCCGGACTGGCGCAGGCATTTCTAAACAGCGACAACTTGCGCGAAATTGTGTTTTACGGGACGCCGCATTTGGCGCTGAATGGTGTCTGGTATGTAGACGGTCCAATGGCGCAAGGGAAGCGGCCTGTGCAGGCGACTGGAAGGCTGGATTGCGGACGCTTCAGCACCCGGGGGGCGGTTTTTGACGGGCTGGAGGCAAATATAGGGGTGTCTCCAGAGGGTGTGTATATTCGGGACATGCTGTTGAAGCATGAGACTGGGACGTTGACGGCGCAGGCACTGTCCCATGAGGCGGAGGGATTTCGTTATAGGGCGGTCTTGAGGATGGATCCCAATGCGTTTCTGCCCTTTGCGAAAATGCCACAGACCCGGGAGATCATCAGTCGCTTCCAGTTTAATCCAAAGTCAAACATCTACTTTGAGGTGGAAGGGTCCGGGCCGAAGGCTGACCTCCAGCTATGCCTCAACAAGGGCAGGGGAGATCTGCGGAATTTTCGCTATCGTGGGGTGGACATGGAAATGATGCAGGCGGATGTGGAGTTCCAAGGGCCAATTCAGCATTATCGGAATGCGAAGATCCAAAGAGCCGAAGGCGTGGGCGAGGTGGCTCATGTGCATGTGGACGACAAAGAAAAATGGGTGCGTCTGGAGGGTATTCGTTCGAAACTGGATCCGGTGGCGGTGACAAGCTGCTTTGCGCCGAAAGTAGCAGATATCATTGCGAAATACCGGCTGCCAAAAACGACCGCAGTGGAATTGGACGGGCTGATTTACTACAAGGACCCCACGCGGAATGACTTTAATGTGAGCTTCCGACATTCGTCAGGAACGGGGCGTTATGTTTTGTGGGGGGAGGATTACCTTATTTCTGCGCCTCAGGGGGAGTTGAGTTTTAAGGGCCATGACATGAAGTTTGACATCCGTGGACGCCTATTTGGAGAGGCACTAAGCGCGAAAGGTCGTGTCGATCTGGCTCCGGGAACGAATGATTTTTCAGTGCTGGTGAATGCAGGGGAGTTTCCGTATGAGATCTTTGGCAAGGATCTGCCTTTTGACCAAGTGAAGGCAGATGTCTCCAGCCGTGGCAGCACGACGTATTTCGATGTGAAGTCCTCCTTATTAGGAGGAGCCTTTTCGCTGAAGGGAACACTCAATGAGCGGCTGCAGCCGCAGTCGTATGAGGGGGAACTGATGCTGGATGGGGTGAGCTTTCTGCGTCTCACCCAGATCTACTCGAAGACGAATGATACGGAGGGAGATATCACCGGACATTTCCGCTTCGCCGGGCGCATGAATGACTGGATGTCACTCAAGGGAGGCGGTGCTGCTACGATCCTGAATGGCAACCTGTACGCCGTTCCCATCCTGGGGCCTCTGACGCCGATCTTGGGAAGTGTGCTGCCAGGACAGATCAAGGGATACAATGTCGCAAAGGCGGCGGACTGTACCTTTGAGGTGGCAGATGGTTTTATCGTGACCAAAAATATCGAGGCAACCACGAGTGTCTTCAGGATTGCGATGGGGGGTAAGATCGACTTCATCCGCGATGCGGTGGACCTGACTGCGCAGGTACGCATCAGGGGTATTCCTGGGCTGGTGTTTTTGCCATTCAGTGAGCTACTAGAGTACCGTGGGACCGGGGCCATCAGCGATACGCAGTGGAAGTCCAATCTGCTAAGTGGGAACCGCAAAACGACTGAGCGTGCGCCGCCGAGTGCCGCGAATATGGAAGAGGCAGAGCGAATCGCGAGAGACTCGTTGCCCCTAAAAAAAGAAGAGCCGAAGAAGTCAGGGTCCATTTTTAACCGACCTGGAGGACGGTGAATCTTTGGTATTGCGCAGCCTGCCAGGGCGCTTTATGAGCAATGCATGGCAGGGGTGTGCGAGAGCACAGGTCCTGTTTTCTTTATCAAGCCCGGAGTCATGATGATGACCCGGCAGCCATTCGCAGATGCAGGGAAGACCGTGAAAACCGGTCACAGTGGCGCTGCGGTATCGGGTCACAATTTCACAACGTGGCCGTCAGTGATGACGGCCAGGCAAAGTCAATCGGAGAGCGATCTCCGGTGAAGGCGAGTGAGAGAGGCGGGGAATTTATTCCCCACAAACCCGGAGTCCGAATATCTCGCTGCGAATGCTCACACCCGCACCTCCATACGGAGACACGTGGGTTCACACTTCATCGCAACAATGAAGGGTGGGACCGAATGCCCAGGCCATGTCCGCTTTGCCCAAAAGCGGATAATCTGGCGTGAGTGCTCGTTCTTGCCGCAATCAGCAAGACATCAATGACATCTATAAAAAAAGCCCTCCGTTCCGCTCTCGGCACGGCAGGCATCGCCATCACTATCACACAGAGCCTGATCTCTGCAGAACCTCCTGCGGAGACTCCTCCAACCAAGGACAATAACCAACTGCCACAGGTCGTGGTCACGGCCACCAAGACTGAGACGGAGGCGTGGAAGACGGCCTCTTCTGTTACGGTCATCAACCGTGAAGAAATCGAAAGAGAGCATTACCGGATGCTTGCGGATGCCCTGCGCCGTGTGCCAGGACTGACGCTAGCGGACCGGGGCGCCCCGGGCACCCTGGCCACGGTCCTGATGCGCGGGACGAAATCCGAGCATACGGCCGTGCTGGTGGATGGCAGGCCTGTGCCGATGAACTTAGCAGGGACCTTCAATCTAGAGACGACGCCACTGGATAACATTGAGCGGATTGAGGTGCTGCGCGGCCCTGCATCCAGCCTATATGGGGGAAAGACCATCGGCGGGGTGATCAATGTCATCACACGCAGCGGGCGCGGTCTGGCGAAACCCCAGACCACGGCTTTTTTCGAAGCGGGCAGCTACGGTAGCTTTCGTGAAGGTATCAGCACTCTTGGCTCTTCAGGGGATGTGGACTGGGCCTTCGACTTCAATCGTACGGATCTCCAAGGGCAGCGGGTCAACAGTCAGTTTCAGCAGACGGGGGGTGCAGGAAGACTGGGTTATCAGGTCTCGGAGACACTGCGCCTGGAGCTGGATGCGCGTCACTATGAGTCCATCGTTGGAAATCCGGGCAACACCCTGAGCAATGATAATGATGATCAGACACGTACGGAATACTTCAGCATCTCCCCCCGCGTGGTCTGGGACACGACGGAGAACTGGCGGCAAACGCTGACTTATTCCTTCAGTACCTTCCGCCAGGTGGCCACCGGCTTCACTAGCCCTTACTTGGTAAATAATCGGATCACGGTGCAGACTCATTTCCTGGAATACATGAATGAGATCAAGGCCACGGACTGGTGGACTCTTACCGCAGGTCTATGGTTGCAGGATCAAGGGTATGAGCGCTTCAATGATACTGACGGTATCCGCGACATTGCACAGAACGGTACCAATTGGGCCGTGTATGCGCAGTCACAGATGGAGGTGGTCAAAGGATTGAACCTGATCGCAGGCCTAAGGCACGACAGTTACTCGGACTTTGAAGATGCGACGACTTGGCGCGGTGGTGTGAGCTACCGTGTGCCCGTGACGGAGACGCTGCTGCATGCTAATTATGGCACCGCGTTTTCCCCTCCGAGTCCACAGGACCTCGCTCCGGCCCTCTCCGGCAATGCGCTGCTGGTCAAGCCTGAGCGCAGTCGTGGATTTGAGTTTGGTATTGAGCAGCCGATCCCGGCAGCGAAGGCCCGAGTGAGCGCCACTTTTTTCCAGAATGATCTGGAGGATACCCATCAGTACGATATGATTTCTGGAGTTGTTCAGCCTATCGGAGAGGCGCGCACGCGCGGTGTGGAGCTGGGGGCTGACTGGCAGCCGTGTAAAGAGGTGACGGTGTATGCTTCCTATACCTATCTGGATGCTGATGACCTGAGTGGAAACGTCAGGCTTGTGCGGCGTCCGAGGCATTCGATGGCTGGCGGTATCGCTGTGACTCCTGTAGAGGATGTGACGGTGAGCCTGTCCGCTGTCTATGTGGTGGACCGGGAGGACTTTGACCCGGCCACCTTTGCACAGACGGATTTGGAAGACTATCTGGTGGCGCGTCTGTCCATGAACTGGCGTGTGCATGCGAATGTGGAACTTTTCGCCCGCATCGAAAACCTGTTTGGTGAAAGCTACGAAGAGGTGGCAGGTTTTCCTGCTTATGACACCGGGGTCTATGCAGGTGTGAAAGTCCGATTCTAATTACAGAACAGTTTAGCGGGGGCGGAGGCTGTGAGGTCTCCGCCCTCGTCGTGTTCACGAATAAGCTGCGGCATCCGCCAAAAAGGCTTCAACATCTGCCTCAGTGGTGGCCCACGAACACATGAGCCTTGAGCCGCCACCGATGAAGCTATAAAACATCCAGCCGCGTTCCTTCAGGCCGACTTTGATGGAATCTGGCAGGCTGGCAAAAACGGCATTGGCATCCACGGGATAAAGGATATCCACATCAGGCAGACTGCGGAGGCCATCGGCAAGCTTACTCGCCAGGGTATTGCCATGTGTGGCATGCTTGCGCCAGGTTTCGTTGCCTAGCATTTGCAGCCACTGGGCGGAAATAAACCGCATTTTGGAGCAGAGTTGACCGGCTTGCTTGCACCGGTATTCGAAGTCACGGGCAAGGTCGCGATTAAAGAAGACGACAGCCTCAGTGACAGCCATGCCTAGCTTGGTCCCGCCACAGCAGAGCACGTCCACTCCCGCCTTCCACGTGATCTCTGCCGGGGTGGTGCCAAGGGCAGCCAGGGCATTGAAAAAACGTGCGCCGTCCATGTGGACATGCAGGCCGTGTTTTTTCGCGATTTGGCAAAGAGCGGTGATCTCATCTGGACGGTAAGTCGTGCCCAGTTCCGTACTCTGGCTGAGGCTGAGAGCGCGTGGACGCGGGTAATGCAGATCCGTGCGATGGGTGATGAGGCGCTCCACATCGGCAGGGTCCAGCTTGCCTAACGAACTTTTTGCCAAAAGGAGTTTGGAGCCGTTGGAGAAAAACTCCGGTGCGCCGCACTCGTCCGTTTCCACATGGGAGACATCGCTGCAAATGACGCTGTTGTAACTCTGGCAAAGGGTGGCCAATGAGAGTGAATTCGCAGCAGTACCGTTGAAGACAAAGAAGACCTCGCAGTCCGTTTCAAAGAACTGACGAAAGGTTTCGCATGCCTGCTGGGTGAGGGCATCCGCCCCGTAGCTGGGCTGGTATCCAGCATTGGCCTCGGCCATCGCCTGCCAGGCTTCAGGACAGACGCCGGAGGTGTTGTCTGAGGCGAAGTGATATTTCACAGGAACCGTGCTCACATGGGGGACGGGTTTATTTGGCCACGTAATCGAGCACGCAGACTTTGTCCAAAAGTGGCTTTAGTTTGGCGACAAAGGCCTCATGTTCAGGATGAGGCAGATAGGTTTCCAAACCGGCTTTATCGGCAAAGGTGACGAGGAAACAGTGGGTAAAGCCGTCGTTGAGATTTTCGGGACTGACGTTCGTACCCCATTCGAAGGCTTGGACGGTATCCACTTTTTTTGACAGCTCGATGAAGGCTTTTTCGATGCCCTGCACCTGCTCAGGAGTGGCGCTGTCTTTGAATTTAAAAAAGACGACGTGGCGGTAGGGTGCTTCGGCGGCGGGGGCGGATGTCATGAGGATAAAGACGGTGGCGAGGGTGAGGAGCAGGCCTTTCATGGTGGATAAAAACGTGATTCGCCCCTTTCATGATGCATAAGATATCCGGTGTCGAGCCTGCATTCGCTCTGGCATGAGAACTACAGCGCGGTATGTCTTCTGCCCCCTCTTTGCCATGCCTCCGCCGACCGCTGCCCTCCTCTCCGCCAATGAACTTGCTCTTTCCTATGGCAATCAACGCCTGCTGGAAGAGGTGACCCTGGCCGTGGCTGCGGGGGAAAAAGTGGGGCTTGTGGGCCGCAATGGCTGCGGGAAGACGAGTCTGCTGAAGATCCTGGCGGGTGTGGAAAGACCGGATTCTGGAGAGCTGTCTATCCGGCGTGGACTGCGCATGGGCTATCTGCCCCAGGAATTCGAACTGGACATGGAGCGTACGGTTTTGGAAAACATCCAGGCAGGAGCGGCGGATCTGGTGAGCTGGATCAACCGATATGAAGCGGGGGAAGGCAGCGATGCTGAACTGGCTGAGATGCTGCACCAGATCGAGGCGGCGGACGGGTGGAATCTGGATGCTCGTATCCGGGCGACAGCCACTGCTCTATCTTCCCCGCCGCTGGATGCCATCGTGGCTCCGCTATCCGGAGGTGAGAAGCGCCGTGTGGCTTTGTGCCGTGCGCTGGTGGCTCAGCCGGACCTGCTGCTGCTGGACGAGCCGACCAACCATCTGGATGCAGACTCCATCCGCTGGCTGGAAGACTGCCTGCGCGGTTTCCCCGGTGCGACGATCTTCGTCACCCATGACCGCTATTTCCTGGACGTCATCGCGACGCGTATCATTGAACTTTCCGACGGGCGGTGTTACTCGCACCCAGGAAACTACACGGCCTTTTTGGAAAGCAAGGCTGCACGCCAAGCTATCGCTGAGCAGTCAGAGCGCCGTCGTCAGCGCTTCCTGCGTACGGAGCTTGAATGGGTGCGCGCGGGTGTGAAAGCACGCGGGACGAAACAGCGCAGTCGGCTGGAAGCATTTTATGCGATCGAAGGGCAGGAAGCCCCTCCGGAGGAGCGTGAAATGGATCTGCTGCTGCCTCCTCCTGCGGAGATGGGAGACATCGCGGTGAACCTGGAAAACGTCGGCGGCATGGTGGAGACGGATGCGGGTGAGCGGTGGTTGTTTAAAAATCTGGATGTCATTTTTCGGCCGGGCCAGTGCACGGGCATCGTTGGTCGTAATGGCGCAGGAAAGACGACGCTGCTGCGTATCTGCATGGGCCAGAGGCCGCCGGACATCGGCAAGGCGACGGTGGGCAAGAAGGTGGTGTTTAACTACATCGACCAGACCCGCATGCAACTCTCCGGCGATGGCACGGTATTGGCGGAAGTGGCTGACCAGGATGATGTGGTGTTCTTTGGCCAGCAGCGGATGAGTGCCCGTGCGTACCTGCGGAGGTTTCTTTTCAATGATGACCGCACGAATGAACGTGTGGACCGCCTCTCAGGGGGCGAACGCGCCCGACTGATGCTGGCTAAAGTGCTCAAGCGCGGCGGCAATGTGATCGTGCTGGATGAGCCGACCAATGACCTGGATTTGCAGAGTTTACGTATCTTGGAAGAAGCCCTGAGCAACTTCCCCGGCACATCCATCGTGGTCAGCCATGACCGTTACTTTTTGGACCGGGTGTGTGATCAAATCATCGCCTTTGAAGAATCCGGCGTGCATGTGCAGGTGGGCAATTACAGCTACTATCTGGAGAAGCGCAAGGAGCGTGAAGCGCGTGACAAACTTTGGGCCACTTCTGCAAAAGCGGAGAAAACCGCCACCGCAAAAAACCAGGCGAAACCGCGTAAGCTAAGCTTCAAGGAGATCCGTGAGTTGGAAGAGATCGAGGCGGTGATCCTGGAGTGTGAAGGCAAAGTGGAAGAGATGGATGCCACTTTAAACGACCCTTCCTTTTATGTCACACGCTCAACGGAAGCGGAGGGCATGATCAAGCAGTTAGAAGATGCAAAAACCCGTGTTGCGCGCCTCTATGCAAGATGGGAAGAGCTCGAAGCACTGAAGGCGGCGAGTGAAGTACAGTAGCCATCACGCTCCGCGTGATGCGTTATTGAGGATAGAAACTTTGTGAATTGCCAATCAACGGACACGTATGTCCAGCCGCGTCAGCGTGGGTTGGGAGCCGGGCAGATTTCGAGGCGCGAGAACGCATCACGCGGAGCGTGATGGATACTGTACTGCGTCTCCCCGCTCTACTTTTTCTCGACCTTCTCGATCTTCGAGATCACCACTTCCTTCGTCTTCTTCACAATCCCGTAGAAAATGCCCGGTTTCACGGGATCCCAGGAAAAGGCTTGGCCCTCGGCACTGATGGATACGGTATCCACCCAGTCCATGACGGAACCGGCTTTGGGAAAGCGAAGCACGAAGAGTTGTTTGGCATCGTGTCCGGTGATGAAGACGGTGCCTTCAGGGGAGATGCTGCCGCCTGAGCAACTGGAGCCGCCGAAGATTTCAATGATCCGAGGCGGCAATACCCAGCCGCCAGTGCGACGCCATTCGGTATCAAAACGCACCAGTTCCGTCCACATGGGATCCCTGCCTGTTTGGGGGCTGCTCTTGGAATAATGGGCGAAGCAGGCATACCAATGGTCTTCATGCCAGGCGATCCAGGTCAACGAACCGGAGGCAATGCCGAGGCTGTAGGTGCCGATGTGAGTCATCGTTACCGGATCAAAGGTCTCGATGGAACTGGTCATCGGTGTGCCGGGGAAATTGGAATGCGCACACATGAGTTTCCCTTCATGAATGATGCCGGAGTTCATGTGGATGAAAGGACCATTTTTCTCTTCCTTCCATTCGCCCACACGTTCCAAGGTGTCTTTGCGATACTTGCCAATGGCGGTGTTGGTGATGACGTAAATGAATTCGCCATCGGCTACGACACCCTGATTGGCTTCAGGGGAAGTGAAGCGTTTAATCTCTTCGTGATGCCACTTGCCAGTGGAAACAGGTTGCTCTTTCGAATCGGCTTTCTCCGCGGCAAAAGCACTGGTAAGGCCGAACAGAGAGAGGAGCCAAAGCGTTTTCATGAAGGGCATCAGGATGTGAAAATGTGGCTGGTTTGTTTGCGGAAACCATTCAAGCGTAGGGAGCTGTCGGGCAGGACGTCGAGGAGGGTATAGCCGTTGTTTTCCTGTCCGCTGCCTTCGATCATGGCCACCAGTGTGCAGTAGGGAATGCCATTGATCTGTTGCAGATCGTTCTTGTGTGAATGTCCCTGAAAGACGGCGAGAACTTTTTTGGACTGCTCCAAAATCGCACGCACTTCAGCCGCATTTTTTACAGCGTGAGCCACGTCCATGTCCAGGCGCTGGTGGGCCATCACAATGACAGGGCCGGTAGCGCGAGCGAGTTCATCCTTCAGCCAGGAAAGTTCCTGGGCGGGGATGTGGCAGTCCTTCCAGTGGAAGTTGCTGCGGCCATAGGCGATGCCGTCTTCCCGGAAGCACGCATCCAGCAGGATAAAGCGAATGCCGTTTTTCTCGAACGAACTGTAGCCTGAGAGGGCAGCACCCGTGTGGGCTGCAAATTCGGCCTTGGTCAGTGTACCTACACAGTGATTGCCTAACACATAGTGTCGCGGCATGGCCAGCTTGGCGTAATGCTGCTCCATCGTTTTCAACCATTCCAGCTCCTGCTCCACGGTGGGAGCCTGATCAATGAAATCGCCCAACTCGATGACGGCGGCGGGTTTTTCGCGGTTCATGAATTCCACCGCCTCATCCAGCTTGCTCAGGGCCTCGCGATAGAAGCGGGTCTTGGTAGCTTCCTTGTCGGCATAGTGGAGATCGGTCATGAGTCCTACCCGGAGGATGGGCTGGGCCTCCGTTTCAGCGGCAAGAATTTTGCCTGCCCCGAGGCCGGCGAGGCATAAGGAACCCTGGTGAATAAAAGCGCGACGGGAATTCATAAAGCATCATGGGTTTACTGCATGTTCCTTCAGCCGCCACCAGGCGGACTCGAGCGGAAAGAATTGGGAGAGATAGACTTTATCGAACCGGTAGTGGGTGATCACCCTCTCAATGGCTGGGACATGTGTTTGGACAAAGGCGGTATCAGGACAAAGTGTAACCACCCAGGCGGCGAAACACGGTTCCCGTAGATAATTCTTTTCGATCTTTAACCGTGGTGAATGGAGGGCCTGCACACGCAGCCCGGCACGAGCCACGTCTGCGGCATCCTTCTCGCTATGCTGCGGCTTCCAGGCTTCGTTCATTACTCGCCAGTCGGTATTAAAAACCTCGGTGCCGTTGACATCAAATTGGTCAATGAGTGGCAGGCTTTGGGCGGCTAATTCCGCACTGTGTCGCAGGCCCTCCGCATAGGCTGCTTTCATGGCCGGGTCCGTCTCCATTTCCCACAGGGCATGTAGGCAGACGACGCCTTCGCTGCCAGTCCATGAATAGCGTGGCCCCTGGCTGCCATCGAAGATCATGCCCACACGACAGGTTTCGATGCGAGAAGGGTGGTTATCGCCAAGCTTCTGGTTAGCCGCCTCCAGGTAACGCTGCTGCCAGCTTTCATCCCTGGTGAAGTGATGCATGGCTTTCATCACAAAAAGAAGACGTGGTGCGCCTTCCCAGCCGGGTTTGGCAAAGGTGCCACGATGAGGACATGGCGGCCCGTCTGTGGGCATCTTCCAGCCGTTTAGATCGAGGATGCGGATGTTTTCGACAAACGCTGCGGTCAGCTTTGCTTCCTCTTCAGGTGTGGCGAGACCATCGATGATAAAACGCCAGATTCCATAATGCCATGGGGTTGTTTGGTCATTTGAGCCAAGCGGATAGGTGGTGCCGCCATCCGTGGCAATACCACGGGCGATGAAGCCGGGTGTCTTGCCAATGGTGGAAACTTTCAGCAGACCCGCGATAAGACGCCGGGCTTTGCTGCGGGCTTCCTCGTCTTTGGTGAGCTTCCAGCGTGTGCACAGGGCATCCAGGTAGAGGCCATTGAACATGGGGCCGTCCTCATTGGGCACGCCCCAGCTCAGCGCACTGGGTTTGAGCGCAAGGCAGTCTTCGGGAGTCGGGCGGATGATCTTTCCATCCAGGTCCGTGTAATCCAGGACGAGGTTGTGCTCATCCATGAAGCGGCTCCAGATTTCCTGGTGGGCTTTTTCGACAGCCTGCTCGGCGTTGTCAGCGACCACAGGGCAGGGGAATGCGGCCAAGAGGCCGAAGACCAGTAAAAGTGACGGGCGGATCATGAGGCGGGTATCAAAGGACGCGACCTTATTAGGCCAGATCCAGGATGACTTTGCCGGAACGTCCGCCTTCCTGGGCGCGGAGGATGGCTTTGCGAAAATCTGTGATCGGGAAGATTTCATCCACGGCGGTCACGATCTCACCATGGGCCACCATTTTGGTGAGAGGTTCCAGCACTTCGGCCAGTTCAGCTGTGCCAGATTCCTCAAACCAACGGCTGATCCACAAGCCATGGAGCTGAAGGTTTTTGAAGATTAAAAATTTGTTAGGCACTTTCAGGCTGCGGCGGCTCATGGCTCCGTATGTCACCAGGCTGCCTCCAGGAGAGAGGAGATCCATCAGGCGGATGGCGCTGTCACCGCCGACCGCATTGGTGGCCAGGGTGATCTTTTCATCCTTCAGCATCTGCTTCGCGGCTGCCAGGCCACCCTCATCATCGATGAAGACGAAATCAGCTCCCAGGGCCAGCAGTTCTGGGATCAATTCCGCACGCCGCACGAAATTGACCGTGCGGATGCCGAGACCTTTGGCGATCTGAATGAGAGCGCGGCCGACACCTGAGTTGGCCGCGTTTTGTGCCACCCATTCACCTTCGGTCACAGGAACGTATTTTTTTAACAAATGCCAAGCCGTGACAGGATTGACGCGCAGCATGGCTGCCTGCACCCGGTCAATGCCAGGCGGCAGTTTGGCGAAATGCAGTTCAGCCGCAGTAAGGTGCTGGCTCCAGCATCCCGTGCCGAGAAGGGGAATGACGACATCACCTTTCTGCAGCGAGGTGACTAGAGGCCCGACTTCCTCCACTTCACCACAAGCTTCGTGGCCAGGCACGGCAGGGGGATGGGCGGCCCGGCCATAAGTGCCCTCAATAAAATTAAGGTCAGCCGGATTGATGGGGGCATAACGCATGTGTACGCGCACCTCATGACCGGTGAGCGGGGCAAGCGGACGCTCGATAAGTTCGAGGACATCGGCAGGATTGCCGGTTTTGGAGAAGGACAGGCAGAGAGACATGGTGTTTTGTGACACAGAAAGGGAGGATTGCCAAGACAGAGTCGTCATTACTCATGGGAACCCAACGCCCATTCAAGGAAACGGTACACGTGCTCGTTGGAATCGGCGGTGGGGGAGTGGTCAGGCCGGTTGGTCATGGAGACACCGTATTTTTGGCCTAACAAATGATTAACTGTGATGATGTGGTTTAGCGGTATCCAGCGCTTGGGAGGATCTTCAATGCCGCCGGAGACGAGGAATGGGCGCGGGGCCATGAGGGACTGGAACTCGACGAGGTCGTGACCTTGCTCAATCAGTGCCTTGTAGGCACCCGTGCGCGGGCTATCGGGCCGGACGAGGCCGCGCTTGCGGGTCATTGTGCGATCAAAGCCGAGATACCAGGGCTCCTGGTAATTAATGCTCTGGCGGGTCTCGTCAAAAACGATACCGGGATCCGACCAGACTCCGCATGCATATTTGTCCCAGAGACAAGCACCGAACATGGCCCATTTGCCCCCATACGAATGGCCCATGATGCCGATGCGTTTGGCATCCACTTCGGGTCTTTGGGAAAGGGTCGTCCAGGCATTGGCGGATATGTAAGCCAGATAACTGAGAGGCTGGCACTTGGCCCCGGCAGTGAGCACTGGTTTACGCGCATCCCCACCTGGGGAGCCTATAGAGAGAGTGACAAAGCCACGCTTGGTGAGTTGATAGGCGAAGTCTCTCAGGGGCTTGTCCGAAAGACCGATGCTCGTTTCCGGATCATAAAAAGGCACGAACACCGCAGGAAAGGGCCCCTTGCCTTCAGGGATGAGCAAATAGCCTTCACCTGTCTGCTCCTGGGCGATTTGCAGGCGGATGTGGTGCTGGGTGAAATTGTCCCTTTGAGTGGTTTCGAGAATCTCCAGCTTTGGCCTCTCAACGAGCGGCGGCCATTCACCCATGAGTGCATGCCAGTTATGAAGGATCTCCAGACGGCGCTGCTGCCATTCAGTGGCTGTTTTGACCTCGCTGCCGTCATTGAACTTCAACGGTGAAGCATAGGCGCCCAGTTTTCCGGCATATTCTGCAGGTGGCTGGAAGGATGCGGCGATGGACTCCCAAACCGGATCGGCCGCAAAGGAAGTGGAAACAAAAAGGGCGAAGAGATAGGCACGAGTCATGGAGAGACTCAATACGCATCGCTTCACCCTTTTCTGGCGTGGGTCAGGCTTCCTTCAGCTTGGCACTGAGGCGGTCCACCATGGCGCGGAAGTCATGGGTCTCGCTCATGCGCTGGGTGATGACTTTGCAGGCATGGATGACGGTGCCGTGATCACGGCCACCGAATTCTTCGCCAATCTGAATAAGAGGCAGCTTCACCATGTGACGGGTGAGGTACATGGCCACCTGGCGGGCTTCGGCGATGTTTTTGGGACGGCGCGGTCCTGTAAGGTCACTCACGCGAAGATCATACTGGTTGGCCACAGCGCGCTGCACACGGTCCACGGTGATGGACTTGGTGGGCTCTTCATCAATGACATCGTGGAGGAAAGCAGCAAGGGCGGACTCATTGAGCATGGTGCCTTCCAGGGAAACATGGGCGGCAACGCGCATCAGCGCACCTTCCAGGCGGCGGACGTTGGTGCGCACGCGTTGGGCGATGAATTCAAGAATCCAAGGATCCAGGGCAACATTAAAATCGCTCATCTTGCGACGCAGGATGGCCACACGGGTTTCAAAATCCGGTGTCTGAATCTGCGTCGTCAGGCCCCATTCAAAACGCGAGACAAGGCGGCTTTCCAGGTTTTTGATGTCGCTCGGTGGCCGATCACTGGCCAGCACGATCTGCTTGGCGTTGTTGAACAGCTCATTGAAGGTGTGGAAGAATTCTTCCTGAGTGCTGTCCTTGCCTTCAAAGAAGTGCACGTCATCGATCAGCAGCACATCCACCTTCCGGTACTTCTGGCGGAATTGAGTGAAGCTGTGCTTTTTGATGGCCTCGACGAATTCATTGGTGAACTGTTCGGAGGTCACATATCGCACGATCGCCTTCTTTTTGCGCATCAGCACTTCCTGACCGATGGCCTGCATCAGGTGGGTTTTCCCCAGTCCGGTCGCACCATAAAAGAACAGGGGATTGTAAATGCGACCCGGTTTTTCAGACACGGCACGGGCCACCGCGGCCGAGTAGCTGCAATTCGAACCCACGACGAAGCTGTCGAAATTGAATTTCAAATTGAGACCGGCATCGGCAAAAGAGCGGCTCGAACTGACATCCGCCATCACGTGAGGGCTGGCTAGTGGGCGATCACCGTCCTGGCGGGTATTGATGACACGTGCGGCCTTCAAGACTGGCTGAGCAGTCACCGGGAACCCTGGTTGGGAATCATTGGCGATGCTGTATTCAATGCAAGCCGCGGTACCGAGGACTTCTGCCGCTGCATCCGCAAGAGTTCCTGCAAAGTTGCTTTCGATCCAAAGTTGATGGATCGGGTTGGGGACATTGACGATGAAACGATGACCATCGGCAATGCGTGCGGTGGTGCCTGAGAAGCAGCGTTGGAAATTGTCTTGCCCGAGCTTTTTCAGCAGGATGGTGCAGATCTGGTCCCAGGCTGTGGGCTGCAAGCGCAGCATGTCCGACCCTTCGTTTTCTTCAGCGGGTATGGAGAGGGGGGCGGGGTGTTCTTCATGATCGGTCTCCATAAGTGATTGTTGCGTGTCGGAAAAGTTCGGGAGGGGACAAACGCGGCGCTGATTCGGGGGGGAATGCAGCGCCGCGTTTGTTTTTAAAATCTGTCTCTGTGTATGTCGAAACTGACACGGTTCACAAGCAAATCTTGAGCTATTTTTGAAACTTTAAAAGTTGCATCGCGCAGGATGATAAAATTTTTCATACCCATTGCTTAACGATCTCTGCATAACCCGTGAATAAGCTGTGAAAATCCTGTGAGCAGTTGTGTGCAAGTGCTTCTTGGCACGGTTCGTGAAAACCGATCCTTGGCAGCAGGCTTACTATGCAGCAGGGGTAATGATCATCACATGACGGACCCTTCCACTACTCTTTGGCTGCAGACCCTGCTGGTTCTGGCGGTGATGGGTGCGGGCCTGATGCTGCATTTAAAATGGCATCCTCTGCGTGAATGCTTTTCGGATGCGTGGGACATGCTGCAATCCTTCGGATGGCTGGTCCCGCTACTGGCTGCGCTGCATTTGCTGTCCGGCATCGCGCCACCTTGGGGAGTCGCGGATGCAGTGGCTTGGGATGGACTCACTGCCTGGCGACAGATGCTTGAGCTGGTGCCTATGGCTGCACGGGATATGGCGGTATTGACGCATGGTTTTTTCCCTCCCTGGCCATCTTCTCTGGCGGCCCCGGTGCTCCTCTCCCTGTTGGTTTGGAAGACCACCCGGCTCCCTTATCGTTATGGTTCAAGGCGCAAGAGACCCGCGCTATCCAGGTTGTTAATATCTGCGGTCATCGTGGCTTGGTGTTGGATGATTTTGGAGGGGGTGGCCAGCGTGCAAGTGATGCCTGAGTGGCTGGAGACTTTGCGGGTAATGCTGCGCTGGTTGATGGAAGCGCTGACGGTGGCTGGACTTCAGGTTTTCATGATCCGCCTCGTCATGGGATGGGATGAGCCGACACTGCCCAGTGATGAAAAAGATCTGATGCTGGCTCTGGAGCAGACGCTTGCATGTCGATACGGAATTCTGGCTTTGGCAGCGCTGGATTTGCTTTGGCTGATGGCCTGGCGTGCCCTCGACGTGCCTGGATATGGATTATCTGACTGGCTGATGGTTGAATCCTCTTTGCTTTTCGCGGGCGTTCCAGTGGTGGTAGCGCGTGTTCGCGGTTCCTGGACCCAAATGACAGAGGTGCTGGCGCATGTTTTTTTGAAGACGTGGCTGCCCTTGATTGGCTTTGCCCTCACGGCGACGGTTGTGCTGATGCTGGTGCATTTTTCTATGCGCAGTCTTTTTTTCCTGCTGCCCGATGGGCCGATTTGGGGGGGCATGATTCGCATCTTGGTCGCATTGGTGCTTGCCACCGTGCGCAGTTGGCTATTTCTAACTCTTGTGCTGACCCTTATTCGTCATGGTTTAAAATCCTCTGCCTCTTCAGGAGGGGAGAATTGACGTGTTCTCATGACTGACCCCACACTTTCATCCGCCGAAATCGCGCAGCGTGCGAAGTCCAATCTCGCCCTGGCACTGGCCTGCCTGCCTGAGGAGCGGCGGCGTGATATGACCGTCTTTTATGCATTCTGCCGTGTGGTGGATGACATTGCGGACAGCACCAGTCTTGGAGAGGAAGAAAAAGAGAAGGAACTGGCGCACTGGCGTCACTGTGTGAGCACCGGTCAGGCACCGGGCCATCCCGTGCTGGATGAAGTGGTGCCACTACCTCGCAAATATGGTTTCCCACGTGCCTGGCTGGCGGAAATCATCGACGGCGTGGCCAGCGATGTGGTGCACGTGCGCTATGAAACCTATGAGGAACTGCTGGCCTATTGCTATAAAGTCGCCTCGGTTGTCGGCCTCGTCAGTGCTGAGATTTTTGGTGCCACTCAGACCCAGTCACGCGAATACGCGATTCAACTCGGCTATGCTTTGCAACTGACCAACATCATCCGCGATGTGGGACAGGATGCGCGGGAAACTGGCCGCATCTACCTGCCATTGGAGGATCTAAAGCGCTTTGGGGTGACTGAGCAGGAGATCCTGGAAGGGCGTCACAACCAGCGGTTTGTGCAGCTCATGGATTTCGAATATAAACGTGCGCGTGAGATGTATGATACCGCAGCTAAGATGCTGCCTCGCGAGGATCGGGATGCCCTCCTGCCAGCCCGCATGATGGGGCAGGTGTATTTTGAGATTCTGGAAAAGCTGCGTCGTGAGCGCTATCCAGTTTTTGCAAAACGTTGCCGTCTGCACCCCCTTCGCAAGATCTGGATCCTGGGCACCTACATGGCGCGCTCATGGATAGCACGCTTCCGGCGAAAATAAGAAGAACGGGCCTGAACAATTTTGTCGGCCCAGCCGTCAGAGATTGGTAAGGGCTGTCATCCTCCGTGACCAGCCCTTTTGGCTGCTGCATCCAGCCAAAGAAACCTCTTGATCCAGACTAAAACTTAAGAAACCTTAACGTTATGAAGACGCATCTACTCCTTGAGCATGGAACTGGCTCGTTATGGCGAGTCCTGGCTCTGGCCTGTGTGGCGGTGTCTGCCCAGGCTCAGCAGCAGCCCAATTATAACTATCCGCCCCAAGGCGGGTATGCTCAGCCGCGCTACCAGCAGTATCCCTCCCAGGCACCCGCCTATTCTCAGCAGGGCTATCAGGAGCCCGTGTATCAAACGGAGTATGTGAGTCCGATCGAGTTTCTGCCAACTGTTGGCCGCAAGTTTGGCAGCATGTTCCGCCGCGTTTTTTACGGCGACTCCCAGCCGCAGGGGTATTCCCCGCATGGTTATCCGATGCCCGGATCAGGGGGGAATCTGGACAGTGCGCCGCCTTCCTACCAGAGCCACTATGGCCAGCCGCAGACAGGGATCAACCAGCCCCGTTATCAGCAACCGCCAGCCTATGCCCAGCCTGGATACCAGCAGCCGCCATCTTCTTACCCGCAGCAGCCCAGATATCAGCAGGCCCCAGGCACCCAGGCACCGCAGTATCAACTGCCCCCACCGCCGACAAAATCACAAACTCCGCCTCCCAGTGGAAGGGTGAGTAATCCCCCAACTTCCAAATCCACCCCGGCACCCAAGACCAGTCAGGCACCGCCGAAGAAATACACTCCACCCACGCTTTCTAAAAAGTCCACACCTGCCATGGAGGAAATGCCTCCGCCTGTAGAAAAAAAGGATACGGCTGCTGCTTCCAAGACTGAATACTACCCCTTGCCTGGAGGGAAACCCAAGACAGAAGATGCCAAACCTTCCAGCGCGCCGAGCAAACCGGCCACGGACAAGACCGCTGGTAACAATGGCTCCTTTCTCAAGGGCAAAAGGGCCAGCAAAGAAGGCCGTGTCATCAGTCCTTATCCTCCTTATCAGGAGCTCGACGTGACCGGACTCAGCAGCGGTTCCTTAGCCCTGGACCCGACGACCCAAAAAGTCTTCGAGGTGCCGTAGCGGTGATTCGGTGGGGAGGCTGGATTCCAGCCTCCCTTCACCCTGTCAGGAAATGAGTTCGTGAGAACGCGTGCCAGAGTTCACGTAAACTGCGGCATGGTGATTTCCTTCTCGCATTTCTGTCATCTCCTGCGCATCTTGCTTTCATGTCTAACCGCCTCCCCACCGCCTACCAGCGCCGTAGGCATGCCCTCGTCACGGCATGGCGGCGTATGGATGAGGGGCCTGTGCTGGACTCACCGCTCAGATCCGTGGCGGACCTCGTCGGCCCCATCGTGGCTCAGGCAGGGATAGGCGACCGCATGAAACTCGAGGAAGTGCTCGGTGCCTGGCGTGAGATCGTGGGAGATTTTCTTTTTCAACATTCGCGTCCGGATTCCATCCAGCGCGGAGTCCTGATGGTGCGTGTTTTGCAGCCCACCGTCCATCATGTGCTGGCCATGGAGCGCCCGCGCATCTTGAAAAGGCTGCAGGAGAAGCTGAAGAACTCCGGCATCAAGGACGTAAGGCTCAAGCATGGCTGAACAGAACGCGCATGGACTGGAATGACTGGCTGAGCATCCTGCGTTGGCGCGCTCTCGAAGAGGGGGATGCGGATGGCGCGATCTTGTCTGAAGACCGGCGCCGGGAGGCGACTGCGCGCACACGTGGCGGCTTGACTGCCGATGAGGTGAAGGGCGATCCCGTCACAGAGCGCGAAGCCGTCTTCCTGCGTAAACGTTCCCAGTGGCTTGAGCGCGAGGTCATCGGCTGGAGTGGCTCCTTGGTTCGTATCATGGACCGGCTGGTCACCTTGCAGGGCCGCTGGTCCTGGGCATTCATCGGCTGGGCTGTGGCGTTAGTGGTGGGATATGCACTTTCGGGGCTGGGACAGGCGGCTGAGTTTAATCTTCTGGCTCTGCCGCTCGTCGGTGTCCTTTTATGGAATGCCATTATCATGGTTCTATCCCTGGTTTGGGAGCTTTGGCCTGCCCCTCAGGCGAGCCGGGGCAGCAGCCTGATGGAGTGGCTGGCTCAACGCGTTTCACCCGTGGGCAATGAGCGCACGGCCGAAGGCGAAACATTGACCGGTCTGACGGTGGATCAACGATTTGCCTTGCTGGCGAATGCACCGGCCATGGAGCGTTTGCAACGCCGTCTGCGTTCGTGGATGCACATCGCTGCTGCATTGCTGGCACTGGGCAGCATCATCGGACTCTATGCCCGCGGATGGTCTCAGGAATATCGGGCTGTCTGGGAGAGCACGCTTCTTTCTGAATCCGGCGCTCAGAAGTTCTTTGGAACCCTGTTTGGGCCAACGGCGGATACGTTGAATCTTGCCTTGCCGTTGGAAGACCTGCCGCAGATGCATCGCACTGGGGGGACTACCCTTTCTCCAGCACCGGCCTTACCGTGGATTCACCTGTATGCGGGGACACTATTTTTGTTTGTCATGGTGCCCCGCATCGGACTGGCAGGGCTTACTCTATGGCGTGCGCATCGCGTCATGAGCAAGCGACTGCGCAAGCTGGGCTGGCGGACCTATCTGAAGCGTACACTGCGTGCGGTTGAAGGCGGCCAGGAAGTCATCCCCATCCTCATTCATGCCACCGATGCCACCCCCACTCATCGGGATGTCTGGGCACGCGGAGTCAGAGAGCGCTTCGGGGCGATGATTGAGCCAGAGATGATTCATATTCCTTTGGGGGATGAGGATGATTTTGTCGCCGGATGGAAGCCTGCCAACGCCCGTGTGGTGGTCATTTTTAACCTAGCCACCACGCCTGAGCAGGAGGTGCAACGCCAGTTCGTACTAGGTGTCAAACAGGCCCTTGAAACCCATCATCGTGATGCCGATCTCATCGTCCTGCTGGATGCCACCAGCATCGGCAACCGCTGGTCTCCAGATAAGGTCGCCAGCAGAGAAAAGCTCTGGACCGATATGCTCCAGGGAGTCGCCAGTGAAGTCATCATTGCTGCGCAGCGGGGGCATTAGGTTGCCGGTGGTTGCGGCTGTGTGTTTTAAAATGGGATAGGCATGTGGTGAAACATATCACTTTCAGCCTCGTTGAGATGAGCACGTATGAAGCGGTTTGTTATTACATGGATGGGTTTAATCGCAATGCAGGTGGTGCAGGCCGCGAGTCCAAATTTTGTCTGGATTATTGCGGATGACATGTCCCCTGATATCGCGGCGTATGGTGCGCCAGGGGTAAAGACACCGAACCTGGATCGGCTGGCCACGGAGGGGCGGAGATATACCCGGGCGTATGCCTCGGCACCTGTGTGCAGTTCCTCCCGTTCGGCTTTTATTCTTGGGTGTTATCAGACTACCACCGGTTTGCAGGCGCATGATGTGGAAAACCCACAGCCACTGGCGGCACCTTATAAGCACCTGCCTGGGCTGCTCCGGGAGGCGGGTTATTATGTCACCAATGCTTCGGCACCCGGCGGCAAGAAAAAGAATCCTAAAACGCACTATAACTTCGCCCACGATGCGAAGGTGATGTTCGATGGCAATGACTGGACTCAGCGGAAGTCTGGACAGCCCTTTTTCGCTCAGTTTCAGATATCCGAGCCGCATCGTCCGTTTCCGATTCCAGAAAGTTTTGATGAAGAGGTTCTGCGCCAGATCAAGCTGCCGCCGAACTACCCTGACCATCCTCTGACCCGGCGGGATTGGTATGCATACCTGCGGAGTGTGGAGGTGGTGGACCAGCGGGTCGGAGCCATCCTTGATCAATTGGAAAAGGAAGGTGTGTTGCAGGATACAGTGGTCATGTTTTTCGCTGACCATGGTCGCCCCATGCCCTGGGGGAAACAATGGCTCAGCGTGGAGGGCCTGCAAGTGCCCCTGCTGATTCGCGGACCAAACGTGGCTAAAGAAACCGTGGAGGAGCGGCTTGTCAGCCTGATTGATCTGGCTCCATCCATGCTCTCCCTGGCCTCGCTGCCTGTGCCTGAATGGATGCAGGGGAGTGACGTCCTCAGCGGCAGCTTTCCTGATCGCCCGCAGATTTTTGCCGCCCGTGATCGCTGTGGAGACGCCCAGGACCGCATCCGTGCGGTCATTACGCCCCGTCAGCTTCTGGTGAAGAATTTTAACCCCGAACTGCCGTACCTGAGCTGGTCCAGCTACAAGGAGACCAGTTATCCAGGCATGCCTCTGCTGCGTGAATTGAAAAAGACAGGTGTGCTTTCTCCCATGCAGGCCCGTTATGCTGGGGATGACCGTGCGGCTCTGGAGCTATACGACCTGGAGTCCGATCCCACAGGGCTCGTGAATGTGGCCAAAGACTCTCAGCAGAAAGACAATCTCATTCATCTCACGACTGAACTGGATGCCTGGTTGGAAAGCAGCAAGGACAAAGGTGCCCTGCCAGATGCAGCCACTGAGCCGACCATGGAGCAAATCCGGCATGATAAAAAACAGGACTACCTGAAGACCTGGACAAAGCGTGGCTTCAAGCAAGAGCCAACAGATGCGCAACGCCTCACTTGGTGGATGCTACAATACGGACTGCCTGAAACGATGCAGGTGAATTGAGCCCAAGCTTCTGTGTGCTTGAGCATTGACTCAAGCCCTCGACAAACCCAGTGCTGCCAGCTAGCATCTTGCATGCGGCTTATTTCAGGCAGTGCCGGGGGCATCCCCCTGGAAGTCCCCAAAAACGTCACCCGTCCAACCCAGGACCGGGTTAAACAGGCCATTTTTAACATGCTGGGGGAGCTTGTGGACGGAGCACGCGTGCTGGATGTTTTCGCGGGGTCAGGTGCACTGGGACTTGAATGCCTGAGCCGTGGCGCTGCCAGTGCGCTATTGATTGAGCAGGACCGTGCGGCTTGCGAAGTGATCCGTAAAAACATCACCAAGACCCGGCTTGAAAATGCTGCTGTGCGCCAGGGAGATGTCTTCAAGGTCCTGCCACAACTGGCGGAGCAGGGGGGCATCTATGATCTGGTTTTTGCGGACCCTCCATACGCCAACAAACCGGGGGAAGAGGACCTGAGTTTAAAACTGGCCCTGCTGCCGGATCTGCATCTGCTCATGGCTCCCGGTGGCAGTTTCATCCTGGAATGCCGCGCCAGCCGCAATTCACCAGCGGAATGGGGGCCGTGGGAGATGGTGCGGGACCGGGAATACGGCAGTACCCGTATCCTCTGGTTGAGAAAGCGGTAGCGTCCACGCTGGCTGGTGGCATGGAATTGCCGCCGTTTTTATTCTATGCCCATTGCCGGGCCGACCTCACGCATGTCCAAAATCTTCAGTCTTTGCTTTTACAATTTACTGCTCCCAGTCGGGCTGCTGTTCATGTTGCCGAGTGCCATTCGAAAGATGCGCCAGCGCGGCGGTCATTGGCGGGATCTGGCTCAGCGGTTCGGGTTTCTTTCTTCATCGCAGATGCAGGCGGTCAATGCCCTGCCTCAGGGGGCAAATCGCTTGTGGATTCATGCGGTCAGTGTGGGCGAGGTAGGCATTGCCACGAAACTCATCGCGCAGCTTTTAAAATCACGTCCGGAGTCTGGCATCGTCCTCACAACCACCACGCCGACGGGTTATGCCCAGGCCCAGGAGTTTGCGGTTCGGCAGATGGGGAAGATGGTCGTTCTATACTCGCCGCTGGATCTGCCCGGCGTGGGCTGGAAGCTTCTTCGTCTCCTGGCTCCTGCTCAGTTAGTTTTAGTGGAGGCCGAAGTGTGGCCAAATCTCGTTTTCGCGGCCTATCGCAGGGGCATCCCCGTTTCGCTGGTGAATGCCCGTCTTTCTCCTCGTTCCGCCCGTCGTTTTCAAAAGCTGGGTTTTCTCGTTAAACCCATCTTCGGCATGCTGCACCAAGTAATGGTGCAAGAGCCTGAAGACGTGCAGCGCTGGCTGGGACTGGGGATCATGCCAGAGCGTGTCCATCACACAGGCAGCATCAAGTTTGACCCTCAAGGCGGGGCAGCAGACCCTGCCCAGGTGGAATCTCTTCGCCGAGTTTTGCAGGCCGCTGGCATCGGCTCGGATCAGCCCCTCCTGCTGCTCGCTAGCACTCATCCTGGGGAAGAGGTGCTTTTGGCAAAGGTGGCACAGCGATTACGCATGAAGCATCCTCGTCTGGCTTTGCTAATCGTTCCTCGCCATGTCGAGCGAGCCGCGGCATTGATGCAAGAACTGATTTCTATCGGCCTCCACCCTCAACGTCGCAGTCTGATCCAAGCTCGAACGTTAGACCTTCTCATTGATACCACGGGCGAGCTGCGCGCCTGGCAAGAACTCGCTACCCTGGTCGTGGTGGGCAAAAGCTTCCTGGCCACCGGCGGGCAAAATCCAGCGGAAGCCGTCATGGCGCGGAAACCCGTGCTTTTTGGCCCTCACATGGAGAACTTCCAGTCGCTCATTGAGTTGTTGCTCTCTCGCAAAGGTGCTGTGCAGGTGGCTGATGCGGATGCTTTAGAACCGGCTCTCGACACCCTGCTGAGTGATCCTGCTCAGTGTCAGGAGCTCGGCGAAAATGGTGAGGCTGCTCTCGCGCTACATGAAGGCGCTACCTCGAAGACTGTAGCACTTTTGTAATCGGCTTGGGAAGATTGTAGGTGGGTCTCCGTCTGCCCAGAGCAGTCTCTGTTTACGCAGCGACTGCTGTAGCCGTGCCTGCATCTGCAACAGGCTCCTTTTTCTTCCGTTGGAAATAAACACTCATCTTCTCCATGTAGATGTAAAACACCGGAGTGATGTAAAGCGTCAGCATTTGCGATAATAGCAGGCCACCCACAACAGCCAGGCCTAACGGACGCCGGGCTTCTGCTCCTGCACCGAGCCCGAGAGCGATAGGCAGCGCCCCCATGATGGCCGCGAAGGTCGTCATCATGATCGGCCGAAAACGTACCAGACAGGCTTCGTAGATCGCATCCGCTGGTTTCTTCCCCTCATTCCTTTCGGCCTCCAAAGCAAAGTCGATCATCATGATGGCGTTTTTCTTCACAATGCCGATGAGCATGAGGACCCCGACGAAACCATAAAGATTGAGTTCGTAACCAAACACCCAAAGCGTCAGCAGAGCACCCACACCTGCTGAAGGAAGTCCGGAAAGAATGGTCAGCGGATGGATAAAGCTTTCATACAAAATACCCAGCACCAGATAGATGACCACTACTGCCATGACGAGCAGCATGCCCAGCCCTTGCAGAGAGGATTGGAAAGCCTCAGCCTCACCTTGAAATGCCGTGCTAATGCCTGCAGGCAAGTCTTTGCCCACGGCTTGATTGATGGCGCTTACTGCTTGTCCAATGGAGACACCCGGTTTGGTCGCAAAGCTGATGGTCACGCTCGGCAACTGCCCGGAATGCGTCACCGTCAAAGGACCAACGGTCCGGGTAATGTCAGCCACACTGGACAGTGGAACGAGTTCACTGTTGGCTCCCCGGATGTATAGCAGGCCCAGGGATTCCATGTCCGCACGGTAATTCGGATCCACTTCCAGAATGACGTAATATTGGTTAGTCGGGGTATAGATGGAGGAGACCTGACGTGAGCCGTAGGCATTATAGAGAGCATTTTCGATCTCCGTCGCCGTCAGTCCCAATGAAGAGGCTTTGTTTCGATTCACCTCCACATAGACCTGGGGACTGGTGATCAGCAAATCACTCGTCACGTCCGCAAGTTCAGGCAGTGCCACTAAGGCTGCCTCGATTTTCGGAGCCACTTCAAAGAGCTGTTTCAGATCCACACCGGAGAGTGTGTATTGATACGGGCTTTTGCTGCTGCGACCGCCGATGCGGATGCTAGTCGGCACCTGGGGAAAGGCGCGTATGCCCGGGATGGCGGCTAGTTGCGGACGCAGTTGATTCACGACTTCTTGTGCAGTCGGTCGTTCACTGCGTGGCTTTAAACTCACGAACATGCGCCCGCTATTGCCCGTGGAGCTTGGTCCGCTGGCCCCCACGCTGGAGCTGAAAGCTTGTACATGAGGATTCCTGGCCAATACTTCGGCCACGGCTTTTTGATGCCGTTCCATGGTCTCAAAGGAGGCATCTTGAGCACCTTCCGTCATGACCTGAATCTGCCCGGTGTCCTCTGTTGGGATGAATCCCTTGGGAAGATGAACAAAGAGCCAGGCCGTTCCAGCCACCGTTCCCAGCGTCACCAGCATCATGCTGAAACGATGCCGGAGGCTAAACTTCAACGTGATGTCATAGATGTGGAGCAGGCCGTCAAAGAAACGCTCCGTCGTGCTGTAAAACCAGCCATGATGTTCTTTTTCGACGTGCGGCTTTAGAAAGCGGCTGCACAGCATCGGAGTCAGTGTCAGCGAGACAAACCCGGAGACCAGAATGGCCACCCCAATGGTGACGGCAAATTCATTGAGGAGCCGCCCCATAATGCCGCCCATGAACAGTACCGGAAGGAACACCGCCGCGAGTGAGAGGGTCATTGAGATGACTGTGAAGGTGATCTCTCGTGATCCCTTGAGCGCCGCGTCCCAGACTGATTCACCTTTCTCAATATGCCGGACGATGTTTTCCAATACCACAATGGCATCATCTACAATGAAGCCGACACTCAAGGTCAAGGCCATCAGCGAGATGTTATTCATGCTAAAGCCCAGCAGATGCATGACAGCAAAGGTCCCCACAATCGAAAGCGGGATGGCAATGCTGGGGATGATCGTTGCGCGAAAATTGCGCAAAAACATAAAGATGACCACAATCACCAAACCGATGGTCAAAATAAGTGTGAGTTGCACATCGTGTACGGACTCACGGATGGCATGGGAGCGGTCAATAAGCACGCTCAACTCCATGGCTGCGGGCATTTGAGCATTGACGGAGGGCAGCAGTGCTTTCACTGCATCCACCACTTGCACCGTATTGGCTCCTGGCTGCCTTTGTACCGCTAGAAGGATTGATCGCTTTCCATCGGTGGCATAGTTGGAGATCTGATTGTCCTCCACACTGTCCAGCACTTTGGCCACCTGCTCCAGCCTTACGGGTGCACCTTCACGGTAAGCCACGATAAGCGGCCTGAAAGCCTCTGCCGTGACCAGTTTACCACTGGTTTGCAGCGTGAAATTTTGCTCCGTGCCCTGGAGGACACCTGCAGGAAGATTGCTGTTTCCTGCGGCGATGGCATCCCTCACTTCATCCAAGCTGATGCCAAGCGAGGCCAATTTCAGCGGGTCCGCCTGCACTCGCACCGCATACTTTTGAGAGCCGAAAACACGCACCTGCGCCACTCCTTCCACCATGCTGATGCGCTGGCCCAAGGCCGTCTGCGCATACTCATCCACGGTAGAGATGGGAAGCGTATCTGAGCTCAACTGCATGATCAGCACTGGGAAGTCAGCCGGGTTCACCTTTCTAAACGACGGTGGGCTCGGCATGTCATCCGGGAGGTTTCGTTGAGCGGCGGAAATGGCAGACTGCACATCCAGTGCGGCTCCATCAATGTCGCGGTCCAGATTGAACTGGATGGTGATGTTTGTATTTCCGAGAGCACTGGTGCTGCTCATCGAATCAATGCCCGCGATGGTGGAAAACTGCTTCTCCAGCGGAGTGGCCACGGAGGCCGCCATCGTTTCTGGATTGGCACCTGGAAGTGTGGCCGTGACTGACAATGTGGGGAAGTCCACATTGGGCAGATCATTGACGGGTAACTTTTGAAAAGCCAGCATCCCAAAGGCGAGGATGCCCGCCATGATGAGAGTGGTCATCACCGGCCGGTGGATGCAGCGCTCGGGTGTCATGGGATTTCAGCGTGGGACAGTTTTCCTTCTGCTTCTTCAGCCTGTGGAACGACGCCCACCGGTGGTTTGATTTCCACCCTGCTGCCAGGAATGAGCCGCAACTGGCCATCAATGACCACGACATCTCCCTTTTTGAGCCCCTTGCGGATGATTGCCATGGTGCCCAACGTGCGGTCAAGTTCCACTGGCTGCATCTCAACGGTGTTGTCTGCTGTAACAAGAAAAACATACTGGCCATTTTGGCCGGTTTGTACAGCCGTGGCGGGGGCCACGATCGCATCCGCCTGGGTGGTCAGGGTCAGGGCAATTTCACCATACTGGCCTGGCCACAGGGCCAAATCCTCATTCGGCATCGTGGCCTTCACCTCCAGCGTGCCTGTGGTGGGTTTGATGGCATTGTCTACGAATGAAAGTACCCCTGGAATTTCTTTGGCTGTGCTCCCGCTCGGCGTGATCGTGACCTTGAGTTCACCCCGGCTCATGTAGCTTTGAATGTCCGTGAAATGCTGCTCAGGCACGGAAAAAATCACCTCGATAGGGCGGAGTTGATTGATGACCACCAAGTCGGTTTCGTCCGCTTTGACCACATTTCCCGCATCGACCGCCCGCCGTCCTGCACGGCCAGTGATTGGCGATAAAACGGTGCAAAAACTGAGCTGAAGCTCGGCCTCCTTGACCATCGCTGCGGCGGCTTCGGTGTTTGACCTCGCTGCATCTGCACTGCTTTTAAAGTTGTCCACCTCCTCACGGGAAACACCTCCGCTTTGGGATAGATTGGCGTATCGATCTGCCTGTTTTTTTGCGATATCGGCCTGGGTTTGCGCCTGGGCCAGTCGTGCTTTGGCTTGCGCGAGCACCACTTCAAAAGGTGCCGGATCTAATTTGGCCAGGATGTCACCTTCTTTAACATCTTCGCCTTCATTGAAAAACACTTTGGCGATCTGCCCTGTCACCCGTGGTTTCACCGCCACTGTGGATTTAGCTCGGACATTGCCGATAGCCATTAACTGCACCGGAACTGCCTTTTGCTCCACGGTTGCTGCTACAACTGGTACGGCTGGAGGCGGACGTTTGTCGGCTGAGGCATCGGAATCCTTGGAGGGTGAGCAAGCCGCTAAAAAAGCAGCTAAGCTAATCGTGACCAGAACTGGCGGGTAAAGATGCATATCGTAAAAAGAAAAAGGAAGCTTTTTAAAAGTGAGGGGTGTGGATTCCATAGAACTGCACTCCGCCTAGCTTTCATTGGGACTGCTTCAACTCGATCTCTATTCATTCGCAGCCCTGTTCTTTTACGCGCGGATCATCGTGAAATTATGCCTAAATTACTTTTCACCCAGGCCTGTGGATCAGATATTTGAAAGCTTCCCCTGCGCCATGTAGATCCATGATAAAGGCAGTCGCTGGATGTGGTGATAATTTCTTTAGATAAGTCTGTATAAAGACTGATTGGTTTCCATAAGAGATCTCTTTCCAATTTAGCTCCGCAGCCCAGTTTCGGTAGTCGCTGAAGTTTATATCAGCAGTAATGTCTTGCCGCCCGGGATTCATATAAACAGCCTCTCCTTCCAGTCGTTGCTGGTGCAAATAACCTCTCAGGGTACCGACAGGCCTCCGGTAATAGAGGGCAGGGAATACATCTCCATAATCTACTGTCAGCATTGCTCCTTGCTTCCAGGCAGGAGCCCACTCCAGCATCCAGTTACGCACGGCCGCATGGATCTCGATGCGTTGCCGAGCAGCTTTGCCAGGCCAAGCTTGGAGCGCGGTGAAAGGTGCACGCATCGTTTCGTCCCATTCCAGGGGGAGGGATATTTCTCTTCCAGCAGGGGTAATGTGGACTTCTTGCCATAAACCCTCTTGCCATTGAAGGAGCATCACAGGAAACGCATCCAGCAGTTCATTGTGGTAAAGGAATGCCTTGCCTTCACAGGTCTCCAAAGCTGCCTTTAAATTTTTATGCCAGGTGACGGAGTCGCCTAAAAGGAGCTTTTGCTGCTTTTGTAAAACTTCAGAAGTTTCAACCACATGCCAGTGAAACTGCCGCCTTTTCCACCACCCGAGGCTTCGTTTTACGCTTTCCATGAGCACCCCGCTGCCTGCCCCAATTTCGATGACATGCCGCACATTGGTCTGCAAAGAAGATTCGCTTTTTAGCCAGTTCGCCACGGCTGCTGCAAAATCTGGGGACAAAGTCGCTGAAGTGGAAAAGTCCCCTCTTTTGCCCACGGTCTTGATCTGGCGCGAGTAGTAACCACGTTCAGGATCATACAAAGCTTGAGCCATGAAAGCGGAAAAGGGTGATGCGCCGGACATATCGCCACATCCTAGCCGAAAGGAATACTGTCGCCAGTGGATGCAATGGTCTTCTGCACTGTGCCAATCCAGGCACGCAGTCGCTGGATAGGCGTAAACTTCGCCTATCCCTTCGTGCGACTCATCTTTTTATTTCGCTCGCATCTCCACTCTCCACGGTGGCGTTGTGCCCATTCGTTGAGCGCTCGCTCGAAGCCGATGTCGCGATTCTCTTTTTCACTCATCAGCCACTTGTGGCGCAGGATCTGCTCGAGTTCGGCTTTGAACTCGATGTAGGCATTCGCTGGGATGGCTGGCATGATTGGGATACGCAGTCTCGTTCCATCCATGTCGATTGCAAGCTTTCCACGTCCAAGGGCTGCTTCAAAATGGGTTCTGCATGCAGAAACCAAATGACAAAAGCGCATTTTGGGATATAACGTCCCTGCTCACCGAAACGTGCATGTGCCGAAGTAGCTCAGGGGTAGAGCATCGCATTCGTAATGCGAGGGTCGCGGGTTCAAATCCCGCCTTCGGCTCCACTCGTGTCAGGCAATGACTCCAGTTCCAGACAAGCCCCGCGCCAGCCGTAACCGACGGCGGGGTGACACGGTTAATCTTATGCCCCGCCTCGCGGGAGCCGCCGCTGTGGTAGTGATCGTGGCCGTCGCATTTAACATTGCCATCCACAGCCTGGAGCGCAGCCCACCCGTGCAGCCTGAGTATCAGGTCAAAAAAACATCGCTCTTTTCCCCCGCACCCGCGAAAGTCGTCCCGGAGCCTCGCGAGGTGCCCGTGCAGGGAATTTTAAGCATCGAGGAAAAGCGCCCGTTGATTGAGGCTGCATTGCGCTCTTTTTTCCAAGCTACGACGATTGAGGGGAAATTGGCGTTTTCGCGAGATCCAGACCGCGTGCGCCCTCTCATGCAGCAGTATTATGCCGCAAGCCGCATTCAGCCACGGCAGGTCAGCGGTCTCGGCAACTGCCAGTCGGTTTCGGAAAAAGGCCATCGCTTAGGATACATTCAGGTCCGTTTTTCCCCTGGGGAACCGCTCAGCATCATCGTAGAAGAGGACGCTGAGGGGCGCTTCCGTGCGGATTGGGAAAGCCTCGTTCTTTACGGAGAGATGACCTGGCAGGACTTTCTCAGCCAAAAACCGCAAACCCCCACTTTGCTGCGTGTGCTGGCATCACATCTCCCGGTTCCCATTTCCGACCAGCGCGAGTGGCTGGAAATCACCGTCCCAGGGCAGGCCCGGAGGCTAAAAGCCTATTTTGACCGCAAAGACCCCCAGTTGCAGCCTTTGGTGGAGCAACTTCAGCTTGGAAGTTGGAAAAATGTTCCGCTAACGCTAAGAGTGTGTTATTCGGAACCAAAATTAAACGCTGACACTGTTCAAATCGTAAGCAGTGAAGGCAAAGGCTGGTTGATACTAACAGATAGGAGGAGCTAACCACGTGAGCAAGACCCACCCAAACAAGTCCAAAGCGGCGAAAAAACTGGCCTCAGCCAGCAAGCCTACAGGGAAAACAGCAGCCAAGAAAGCCGCTGTAAAAGCACCTTCAAAGAAAACGGCTGCTAAATCCGCTTCCACGCCCAAGACCGTTACCAAAAAGCAAACTGCCAAAAAGGCTCCTGTCGCCCAGAAAGCACCTGCCAAAAAAGCACCGCCTGTAATAAAAAAGGTAGCCGCCAAGAATGCCGTCCCAGTCAAAAAAGCTGTGGTTGGAAAAAAAACGGCTCCCGTCAAAAAGTCCGCGCCCACGAAAAAAGCGGCTCCTCAGGCAAAGAAAGCTGCCGCCCCACCGCTGCCGGCCGCAAAAAAGCAAGTCGCTAAACCCGCCTCCACTAAAGCGGCTGCACCCGCCAAGCCAGCCATCGCTCCTGTTGAAAGTGCCAAGCCTGTAGTTCCGTCAACTTCCAATCTCCCAACTGCGCCCACTCCTGTCGCTAAAAGCTCTGCCAAAACCACGGCTAAGCAGGCTCCGGCTGTTGTCATCCAGGAGCCCATTGCTCCCCCTAAACCCCCCGTGATCTCGGATGAAAAGCCGGTTGCTAACAAATCGGGGGCGCTGTTTTTCGATTCACACATGCACACTCCGCTGTGCAAACATGCCGCTGGCGAACCTGAAGAATACGCAGCCCAGGGTCTGAAATCCGGCCTCAAAGGCATCATCTTTACCTGCCACTGCCCGATGCCTGATGGTTTTTGGCCCAGCGTTAGAATGTCCGATAGCGAATTCGATACCTACGTTTCCATCGTGGATCGTGCGGCCCAGGCCTATCGCGGGAAACTGGATGTCTGTCTGGGACTTGAAAGCGAGTTCTTTCCTGGTCATGAAAAGTGGATCGAGAATCTCCACAAACGCGCAGATTTTGATTACATCCTCGGCGGTCTGCATTGGCAGTCGAAAGATTACCTGGCCAAGTTCGAGACAGGCACCATCGAAAACTTCCGCCGCAGTTATTTCGAGCATTTGGCCCAGAGCGCCGAAAGCGGTCTGTATGATTGCCTCGCGCACCCAGATTTGGTGAAAAACTATCACCCGGATTCCTGGTGCTTCGCCATCATCAAAAACACGGTGACAACCGTCCTGGATCGCATTGCGAAAACCGGTGTTGCGATGGAACTGAATTCATCGGGTCTCAACAAGAGCTACTCCGAGATGAATCCCGGAAATGAAATGCTGCGCATGATGGCCGAGCGTAAAATCCCGATCGTTATCGGCAGCGATGCCCACAAGCCTTCACGCGTGGGGGAACACTTCATCACCGCATTGAATAACTTGAGTGAGTCAGGCTACGAAGAGGTCAGTTATTTCCAAAAGCGGCAGCGTATTGATCTGAAGATCAGTGATGTTCTCGCCAGCATTCGGAAAGCAATTGATAACAACTCCTGATTTGTAGTGGATAATTTAGGTATGGGTTCGAATGCGTGAAAAGTGTGCCAGCCGTTGCTTGCGGTTGCCCTTCTCATCGCTAAGGGCACCTGTTCCCAACCATGACTTCTTTCCCTGACAGTCCCGTAGCCGTCCTTTGCAGTGGCGGTGATGCTCCCGGCATGAATGCCTTCCTTCGCGCCATCGTGCGTTTGGGGCTAAATCGTCATCACGTCCCGGTTCTCGGGATCCGGGATGGCTACCGTGGCTTGGTCCGCGCGGCCAAACTGGTGAACGGAGAATCCGGAGAACTGGTGAGACTGAAGCAAGAAATCACCGCGCATGCCGGAAACCGCGGCCTGATCGACGCGCAGCAATGCATCATCCAGATGGATCACGCGAGCGTCAGCGGCATCATGGGGAAGGGGGGCACGATCCTAGGCTCCGCCCGGTGCATGGATTTTCATAAGCCCGAAGTCCGTCGCGGTGCCATTGACCTGCTCGAAAAACTCGGTGTCAAAGCCCTCGTTGTCGTCGGAGGAGACGGCTCCCTAACCGGAGCGCGCTTGCTGGCCGAAGAAAGCAGCCTGCGGGTCATCGGCGTGCCCGCCACCATTGATAATGACCTCCAGTTTACAGAAATGGCTTTGGGGGTGGATACGGCTGTTCACACCCTGGTGTGGGCAGTGGACCATTTCATTGATACAGCTCGCAGCCACCGCCGCGTGATGGTGCTGGAAACGATGGGCCGTGAAAGCGGTGACCTGGCCCGCATGGCTGCTCTGGCATCCGGTGCGGAAATGGTCATCACGCCTGAGAGCGGTCCGCTGACTGAGCAGGCCATGATGAGCTATGCGGAAGAGATTGAGGGTGCCATGACCCGTGGGCGTGGTCATGCCATCGTGCTGATCGCTGAAGGCGTCCAGTTTGACCCTCCTCAGACCCGCAATGGCGCCTATGTCCTGCGGGATGCTTTTCAGAAATACTTCCAGCGTGAAGGTGCTCCTTTCCAGGATCTCGAGGTGCGTCCTTCCGTCCTGGGTCACCTTCAGCGCGGTGGCCATTCCACTCCAGGGGATTGCATCCTTGCCGCCCGTTTTGCGGAAGAAGCCTGGAAAGCCATTCTGGATCCTGCCGGGGCCAATGGCATCACGGCCTTGCAGCACAACAAGGTCCAGATCGTCCCGTTTGGCTGTGAAGACCTGCCTGAGCGTGCCCTGCATTCCCAGGCCATGGATCGTCTTCATGACGACCTAAGCTCCTGGTGACCGGCTAGATGAAGCCAGCATAAAAAATGCTTCTCCCAGATCTGGGAGAAGCATTCAAAACTGAGGGCTCCGCTCTTCGGTGCTTATTTCAGCACTTCAAAACGCTGGCCGATTTTCTTATCCAGGAAGTCGCGCAGCTTATCCAGGCCGAGTCCAGTCTCAGCAGAGACGGGAAAGATTCGCACGCGCTTGAAGCGCTCTTTAAGACGCTCCACGTTTTCCTCGGCACCTTCCACGTCGATCTTGTTGGCCAGGATATGCCAGGGGCGCTTGGAGAGTTCCTTGGAGTACAGCGACACTTCCTTGCGCACTGTTTCCAGGTCTTCCACGGGGTCGCGACCTTCCGTGCCGGCGGCATCGACTACGAAGAGCAGGATGCGGCAGCGCATGATGTGACGCAGGAAATCGTGGCCCAGACCGATATTCTGGTGAGCACCTTCGATGAGTCCAGGAATGTCTGCCAAGGTTCCCCGGCGATGGTCGCCAAAGTGAATCACTCCCACCATGGGTTGCAGGGTGGTAAAAGGATAGTTCGCAATCTTTGGCTTGGCCGCGCTTAGCTTGGATAGCATCGTGGACTTGCCCGCATTCGGAAAGCCGACAAAACCCGCATCAGCAATGCTGCGAAGTTCAAAGTGGAAGTAGCCTTCATCTCCGTCTTCACCAGGGGTAAATTCCCGTGGAGCCTGGTGGGTACTGGTTTTGAAGTGGACATTCCCTTTGCCGCCCTTGCCGCCCTTGCACAGGGTGAAGCGTTGTCCCACTTCCGTGAGGTCCGCATAGGGTTCGTAGCGGGTCACCATTTCGCCTGTCTCGGGATCTTCCTCCTCAATGACTTTTGAAATCACGGTTCCACTGGGTACTTTATAGATCACTTCATCCGCACTGATGCCAGAGCACATGTTTCCACCGCCCTTGTGTCCATCTTCGGCGATGAGCTTGGCATTGAAGAAGTACTGGCGCAGACTGTTGGTGCTGGAGTCCACAAGCAGGATGATATCTCCTCCCTTGCCTCCATCCCCCCCGTCAGGGCCGCCTTTGGGGCGAAATTTGCCCCGGTGAAAGTGCATACTCCCATCCCCACCTTTACCGGCGCGGGCATAGACTTTGATTTGATCAACAAACATGAACCGGGCATGTAGCCCGAAATTCCACCCGATACAAGCCGTTCGCTAATGAACTTACCTGTTTGAGGCCCGTTTCCTGCTTTTGTGTGGGCAGATCGGGTGGTAAATTTCTCGCATGCGAGCTTTTTGCCTCAGTTTTTTCATACCTCTGACGGTCTGGGCCGCACCTGAGGACTGGTTTGGAATCCAAGTGGTGGATGCCAAATCTGGGCGCGGAGTACCCCTCATCAGTCTCACGACAACCAATCACCAGACCTATGTGACGGACAGTGCGGGCTGGATCGCCTTTCAGGAGCCGGGCCTCATGAATACGGAGGTGTATTTCCACATTCATGGCCCTGGATATTCAGTTCCAAAAGATGGCTTTGGCTATGCTGGAATTCGGCTGAAGCCCAAAGCGGGTGAAAAGACGGAGATCAAAGTGCTGCGTCATAACATCGCCGAGCGTCTTTATCGCGTCACCGGTCAGGGCATCTACAGGGACTCCACTCTGCTAGGCCTGGATAGCCCTCTCCCACGTCCCAACCTCAATGTGGGGGTGACTGGCCAGGACAGTGTGCAAGCTCTGTCATGGAAAGGCCGTCTCTTCTGGTTATGGGGAGATACCAACCGCGCCAGCTATCCGCTGGGGCATTTTCACTGCACATCTGCTTGGTCAGACCTGCCGACAGCAGGCGGTCTGGAACCCAGCCAGGGAGTGCATTTGGAATACCTCACCGACGGCTCAGGCCAGATGCGTAAAATGGCCCCTTCACAGGAACCCGGTGTCGTCTGGATTTTTGGCCTAGTCACCGTTGCAGATCCCGGCGGAACGGACCGTTTGTTAGGCCATTACGGCCGCTATGCCAGCCTGGATAAACGGGTGGAACATGGCCTCGTCGAGTTTGATGAGGCCCAGGGCTGCTTCGTCCCGATGCTGCAACTTGGCGATGAATTTACCTGGCAACATCCTGAGGGTAACTCGGTGCGTGTTACCCTGCCTGAAGGTGACTATGTCTACTTCACCGGCAGCTTTGCGGTCACTCGAGTCAAGGCTGACTACGGCAGCATCTTGAACCCGGGTGCTTATGAGGCCCTGGCATGGTCTGAAGAGACCGGGCAATATCAGTGGCAGAAAACACTGCCTCCCGCCACCCAGGAAGGGGAAGCTCAATTGATCCGCGCAGCCAAAATTCCCGTGGAAAAGGCGCACTTCCAAGTCACCGACGCTGCTTCTGGCTTACCTGTGATCATCCATCGCGCCAGTATCCAATGGAATGCCCACCGCCAGCGCTGGATCATGATCGCCACGCAGAACTTTGGCCAGCCCTCCATGTTGGGGGAGGTCTGGTATTCTGAAGCATCTTCTCCCCAAGGCCCTTGGAAAAAAGCAGTCAAGGTGGCCAGCCATCCCAAATACAGCTTTTACAATCCACGGCAGCATTCCTTCTTTGATGAAGAGGGTGGACGCATCATCTATTTTGAGGGCACCTATGCTGAAACCTTTTCAGGAAATCCAGTCCCCACCGCACGCTACGACTATAACCAGATCATGTATCGTCTGGATCTGGGGGATGAACGGCTGGCAGTGTTTGAATGATACCTGAGTGCTGTCTTGTCAGCGCTTTTCCGACTCATACTTTCCTGATGAGTTGTGCACTCTGGTCTCGTATAGCCTCTCCCACCATGCGCGCTTTCCTGTTTTCTTGTCTCTGTCTTTGCCTGCTTCCCCTGCACGCCGCCTTACCGGAGGCTCAACGCATCCTTTTCCTTGGGGACAGCATCACCTATGGAGGAACTTATGTTCAGATCGTCGAGGCTGCTCTCATCGCCCAGCATCCTGAAAAACATTATGAGGTGATGAACCTGGGACTGGCCAGTGAAACTGTCTCTGGCCTTTCCGAGGATGGACATGCCGGCGGAAAGTTCCCTCGTCCCGATCTGCATGAGCGTCTAGACCGCGTGCTCGCCAAGACCCGGCCACAACTCGTCATCGCCTGCTATGGCATGAATGATGGCATCTATTATCCACTCAGCCCCGAACGGATGAAGGCCTATCAGGATGGCATGATCAAGCTCCGGGCCAAAGTGGCTGCTATGGGCGCAGACATCATTCACCTCACTCCTGCCGCTTTTGACCCACAGCCTATCCAGGTCCGTCTGCTCCCAGCCGGTTTGAAGGACTATCCCCAGCCCTATGCCGGTTATGACGAAGTGCTCACCGCCTATAGCGAATGGCTGCTAGATCAGCAAAAAGACGGCTGGCAGGTGCTGGATGTCCATGGTGCCATGGTCCAGGCGCTCGCTCAAAAGCGCGAGAAAGATCCTCAATTCACTTTTTCCAAAGACGGTATTCATCCCAATGCAGAAGGCCATCTGGTGATGGCCGGCCCGCTGCTGAAGCATTGGGGACTCAATGCTGCTCCTGACGGCAAGCCCGAACATGCCGAGGGCGCTGCCATCTATGAAGTTGTGCAAAAGAAGGTTAATCTTTTGCGTGATGCGTGGCTGACTGAAACTGGACACATTCGTCCAGGTGTCAAAGCTGGGCTACCTATGCCGGAGGCACAAAATCAGGCCACCCTACTGGATGCCAAGGCAAGGGATCTTGCCCTGGGCAAAGCCTCCGTTTCACCACAGTCCGCCTTTCCAGGCAAACCCTCCGATTGGAATGGTTACGCAAAATATGATTTCACAGTGGATGGCGTAGCCGCCCTGGTTGTCGCGCCCAAGCAGGCGGCTGCTGGGATGCCCTGGGTCTGGCATGGTGAATTTTTTGGCCACAAGCCTGCGCCGGACATCGCCCTCCTGGGAAAAGGATATCACATCGCCTATTTGAAGGTGCAGGACATGCTGGGTTCACCACCTGCGGTGAAACATTGGAACGCCTTTTACGCAGAGCTCACCAACCGTTATGGGTTCAGTAAAAAGCCTTGTTTAGTGGGGCTTAGCCGAGGCGGTTTATACTGCTATAATTGGGCCGCAGCGAATCCTGAAAAAGTCTCCTGCATCTATGCCGATGCCCCTGTGTGTGATTTTAAAAGCTGGCCGGGCGGCAAAGGGAAGGGGAAGGGCGATCCGAAAAACTGGGCGCGGATTCTTTCCCTGTGGGGATTTAAAGACGAAAAGGAGGCGCTATCTGCCAAGGTGAATCCCGTGGACCAACTGGCTCCCCTGGCAAAAAACCGCGTGCCTTTGCTGCACGTTTATGGAGATGCGGATGAGGTGGTGCCCTGGGAGGAGAATACCGGCGTCATCGCTGAGCGCTATAAAGCCCTGGGGGGCAGCATCACACTCATCGTCAAACCGGGCGTCGGGCATCATCCACACGGGCTGGATGACAGTGCTCCCATCATAGATTTTATTGTCAAAAATACGCGGTGAACTGCCAAATCATCGCTCGGTAAAGGACCACTGGTATATTGAAATGACCAGATAGCACTATACTAGCGGCCGCGTGTTTAATACATGCTCCGTTCGTTCGCTGCCTTACCAACCCTGTTTGTTTCACTGGTCGCCAGTTCCATGCTTCATGGAGCAGATCACCCGCCAGTCCTTGATCTTTCTTCGGATACCTCGCGCCATGTCATCATTGCCCAGGGAACGCCTGAGGTTTATCAGGGGCACCCCACCACTTTGCTCCTCCCTGATGGCAAGACCATGTATGTGGTGTGGACCTACGGTCATGGTGGCGGCTGCGGGCCCATGAAGCGCAGTGATGACGGCGGCAAGACTTGGAGTGATCTGCTGCCCGTTCCGGAAAACTGGAAGGACACCCGCAATTGCCCGGCTCTCTATCGTCTTACGGATCCGCAGGGCGTTTCACGCCTGTTCGTCTTTGCCGGGCAGGGGCCTGGCGGGACTCGCCAACCGGACAATGGCACCATGAACCAGTCTTATTCCATGGATGATGGAAAAACCTGGACCCCCATGAAAAGCAATGACCTGAACTGTGTCATGCCTTTTTGCACCATCATGCCCGTGGATGGTGGCAAGCGCCTCATTGGCCTTTCTAACATTCGCCGCCCTGGTGAAACCAAAGACACGAAGTCAAACATCATCACACAAAGTGAATCCACCGATGGCGGCCTCACCTGGAGTCCCTGGCGCGTGCTTGTGGACCTAGGGGATCTGAAACCTTGCGAGCCAGAAGTCGTGCGTTCTCCGGATGGCAAACAGCTCCTCTGCCTCATCCGCGAAAACATCCGCAGTCACGACAGCCACTACATCATCAGCAATGATGAGGGCCGCAACTGGTCGGATGTGAAATCTCTGCCTCCTGGCCTGCATGGCGACCGCCACAAGGCCCAGTATGCCCCCGATGGTCGCCTGGTGGTCACCTTTCGCGACATGGGGGCCAAGAGTCCTACACGCAATCACTTCGTCGCCTGGGTGGGCCGTTACGAGGACATTCAGTCAGGCAAAGACGGCGAATATAAGATCAAGCTGCTCCATAGCTATGCTCGCAGTGACTGCGGGTATCCAGGACTCGAAGTGCTGCCGGATGGCACCTTCGTGGCCACCACCTATGTCAAATATCGCGAAGGCCCTGAAAAGCACTCCGTCGTAAGCACACGTTTCTTGCTGAAGGAGACGGATGCCATGGAAAAAAAGGTGATCGAAGTCCCCGCAGGAAAAACTTCCAAAGTGGCTGGTATTCTCCTGGATGACGATAAGGCGAAATACACGGGCAAGTGGATCAATGGCGGAGACAAACGGGACCTTCTGGTGGGCGGTGGTTATCGCACCACGAATGGCGATGGTGCCGCTACATTCACTCCTGACATTCCTGCTGCGGGTCGCTATGAACTGCGCCTGCTTTATGTGCCTTCTGGCAATCGGAGTGATGCTGTGTCAGTGACCATCCACAGTGCAGAAGGTAAAAAAACAGTAACGCAGAATCAACGCGAGAATTGCTTGGAGGAAAGCATTCCCCGCTCACTGGGAGTGTATGAATTTGCCAAAGGCAAGGCGGGTTCTGTGCAGATCGCAGCCAAAGCCAAGGCCGGTTTTGTGGTCGTGGATGGCCTGCAGATCGTGCCTGAGGCGGATGCCAAAGTGGAACGCAACACACGTGCGGACGCCGGTTTCCCGGTCATGATCGAGACACCGAAACCCACGGTCAAAATACCGGCCCCTATGACCCTAAAGTCAGCTGCCAAAGCTGCGGATGTGGATGGCAAAAGCTATGATTTGGTCGTCATCGGCGGCACACCTGGAGGTATTGCCACGGCCGTGCGTGCCGCTCGCGAAGGACTCAAAGTGCTTTTGGTAAACCACACTCAGCATTTGGGTGGTTTCATCACCAGTGGGGCTGGTGGCTGGGAGGCTCCTTATGACGGCCTGCGCGCCCCATTGTATGGGGAAATGCTCACGGGCGCGGCCTCCTATTACAGTAAGACATACGGTGAAAATTCGCCCCAGCATCTGGCCTCCATGCCGGACGCCAAAAGCAGGGCGCACATTGACCGGCCAAAAGTCGAGCCGCGCATCGCTGAGATGCTTTTTAACCAGATGGTGGAAAAAGAAAAATCACTGACTGTCTTGTTAGGTCACACCGTCAAGGATGCCGTACGGGATGGCGCATTGCTAAAGAGCGTGACCCTCCAGCCAATGCACGGCAAAGGCAGCGTGAAGGTCAGTGCCACTCTCTTTGCCGATGGCATGTATGAAGGGGATCTCATCGCAGCCGCAGGTGTAAAATCACAGATCGGGCGTGAGGCTCGCAGCCAGTATAATGAACCTCATGCCGGAGTCATCTATACCGCAGAGCGCAAGAAGGAACCGGGCCAGCGTGGCTTTCCCAAGGATGCGGACGAAGGCCGTTTGAACATCCGTTACAACAGCCACGCGACAGCAGAAATCATTGAAGGACCGCAGAGCGGTGAGGCGGATGGCTCCGTCATGGCCTACAATTATCGCCTCATTCTCACCCGTGACCCGGCCAATAAGATCATGGTGGAAAAGCATCCCAAGTATGATGTGGAGATGGCCAAAATGGCTGGCGGCAGCGGATTTGTGCCGAATCTGCCTAACAATAAAGTCGCCTGGAATGGCGGGCGTCTCATCGGTCCCCAGAATGAGTATCCCGGCGGCGACTGGCCCACTCGTGAAAAAATCAGCCGACTGTACATGGACACCATGCGCATGCGCCTTTGGTATTTTCAAAATGACCCAGCCGTCCCGGAGAAAGAACGCAAATACTGGGAAGGTTGGGGACTGGCTGCTGATGAATTCCCGGATAACAACCATGAGCCTTATGAGATTTACGTCCGCGAAGCGCGCCGCTTGGTAGGCCGCGCTGTTTTTACCGAGCATGACAATAAGGTCCCCGCAGGCATCGGACGCACACCCATTAATACGGACAGCATTGCCATCACTGATTGGCCGGTGGACTCCGTCGCCTGCTTGAAACGCAAGGTTCCTGGTGGACATGAGGATGGCATTTTTTTCCTGGGAGAGGAAAGCCGCCCAGCTCAGGTCCCTTACCGCTGCCTGCTGGCCCAGGATTTGGATAACCTACTGGTGTCTGTGGCCATTTCAGCTTCGCATGTCGGCTGGGGATCCATCCGCTTAGAACCGGTGTGGATGCAGATGGGAGAGTCCGCCGGTTTTGCCGCCGCCTTGGCGATTAAAAACAAGACCACACCAGGAAAGCTTAATCCGGATTTGCTCATCCGTGCCCTGGTTAAAAACAGGGTCATGATCAGCTTCTTCAATGATGTCGATGTAACCTCCGATGATCCTCGTGTACCTGCTGCGCAATACTTCGGCAGCAAAGGTTTCTTCAGCACTTATGACGCGCGATTGGATGAGCCGCTCAGCGAGAGTGAAAAGGCGGTCTGGATGGACGGCTTTGAGCAACTCCAAAAAGGCACTTTGGATCCGATGCAACTTGCCAAAGCTGTGCACGCCTCAAGCACAAACGCGACTCCTCAAACGAAACAAACACGTGGAGCGGCTTTGCTGGCTATGTGGAACGAACTGGAGGCTCAATAAATGATGAAGCAAGCTATTCTCACTATCCTTTTCGGTGCCACACTTTGTTCGGCATCTGCCGCAGGCCCGACGGACTCTAAAGCCCCTACGGAGGGTGCCACCGGTTTTGAATTGCGGGTTCCGGCTCCCGGACCGGATTCCATTGCTGATGCCATACTTCAGGAGGCTATCGACAAAGTCGCCTCGGCTGGCGGTGGCGTGGTGCTGCTTGGGGCCGGAGATTTTATGCTCTCACGCCATGACGATGACGAAACAGTCGTGATTAAAAGTAACGTGACTTTGCGCGGCCAGGGCTACGCAACGCACATCTACCTTGATCCAAAAACTCCGCCCAATGACCTGCGCTACTTCCCGATGAGAATCGGTAGTGCAAAGGTGCCTGCTCACAATGTGGTCATTGAGCATCTGCGCTACACGGGCAATGACAATGCCATCGGCGGCGGCTCTATCATGGGCTTCAATGCCCGTTTAGATGAACCTGAATCGCTCTTGCTTTCTTGCGACAACATTACCGTCCGCAATTGCTGGATCTATGATGCCAAACAGGCCGCTGGCTGCACCAAGGCTGCGACTGCGATGTACCTGGTCAAGCATGTCATCAGCCCGGAGGAAGCGAAGATCGCTGCCGGTGAAACTGAAAACATTCGCACGGGTTATTTCGATGCCAACCGCATGGACTCCCAGTTCAAAAATTGGCAGGTTTATAACAACTACATCGAGACCTGCGGCAACAAAGGAATCGAGCTCGCGGAATGCAATGGCGGTCTCATCGCAGATAACCACATCGTTAATGTCGTTGATGGACCTCAAGTGATCTTTGGCAGCCGCAATGTGCAGATCCGTGACAACATCGTGTATTTCACCAAGAGCGGCATCAATATCACCGAGGGCTCGCATCACATCCGCGTCAGCGGCAATCATGTGGAGCCTATGCCGGAGGTTGCTGAGAAAGCGCTTGTGCCCTGCCTGATCTTCCGGACGGAACCGCTGGCCCTTCATTCAAAGATCAGCGATGTGGTGGTCACTGGAAACACCTTCCGCAAGCACAATTGCACAATGCGTTTTGTGACCCGTCCAGAGGCTCTCTCTTGCGTGTATGAGGGCATCGTACTCACGGGCAATGTATTCGACGGAGATGTCCAGTTTTTCGACGAACGCAATCCAGCCCGGACCACTATCCGGGACATTCATTTTTCAGACAATGTCTGTGAAGGCATGCTGCTCTCGGATCCCCAGGAAGCGATGGCTTCGAGCCATATCGTGGTTCGAGGTAACATGCTTCGCCGACCTGGAACCATGATCTTGAACGCAAGCAACTGGATTTGGACTGGCAACACCCATGTGAACGGATCACTCGAAATCGCCGCAGGTGCCAAGGGGAACATCGTCCGCGACAATGTCACCTCTGCTCCCATCACTGACAAGGGCGCGGAAAATGTACTGTCGGGCAATGTTGTACTGAAAAAAGCCGACGCTCCATGAGAAATTGGCCATACTTTCTCTTGGTGCTGCTGACCTGTCTTCCTTCGTTGGCCGGACAGGCTTCGGCGCAGCCATTGCGTCATCTTTTTCTAGATCCCGCTTTCCTCGTGGAAACGTCTGGAAACGTCACGTTGCGTGTGAATCCGCCGGAACGGCGCGAAACGGTCATCCGTGCGGACAAGCCTTGGGAACAACTGATGATCAGTTTCTTCCTCACTGTGCGCGAAGAGGAAGGAAAGCTGCGGATGTGGTACATCTGTCGCGACAAGGAGAACCTGCCTAATCTTGCCTATGCTGAATCCACCGACGGGGTCACGTGGATAAAACCCAACCTGGGGCTGGTCACTTATCACGGCTCCACTGACAATAATCTGGTGGGAGTCCCCGGCGTAGAAGGTGTCGTTTTTCAAGATCCCAAAGCGCGCACCCCGGAGGAAAAGTATGTCTATGTCACACGCCTGAAAAGGTCGTCCATCTATCGCTACTTTTCGCCGGATGGATTGCGCTGGCAGCGGGATCCCCAGGCTTTTCTTGGCATTTCCAGCGATACACAGAATGTGATCTTCTGGGATGAAAATATCGGTCGTTATGTGATCTACCTGCGCGGCATGGGAAAGAAATCTGGCGTAGAAGGACTGTGGAGGACGGTCACCCGCGTAACCGCTGATGACCTCACCAAGCCGCTACTGCTGGATTTTCCAAAGGACAAAGAAGCACTTAAACAGAAGGGGAATCTACCGATGGTTCTACAAGCCGATGGGGCCGATCCCGAGGAAAGCGATGTCTATAATATCTCGGCCCAGCCCTACCCCCTTGATCCCCGTTGGTATGTGGGATTTCCATCCTTCTTCCAGCGCCAGACCAATCCGGCCAACCGAGACGCGACCAACTATGGTCGTGTGGAGGTCCAGTTTGTCGGCAGCCGTGATGGTATTCGCTGGGAGCGCTATGACCGCCAGTCCTATGCCCGTCCCGGCCTGGTCGGTTCCGAAAACGCCAACGTCATTTTCATGGGGACGGGCATGGTTGTCCGCGGAAATGAAATCTGGCAATACGGGACCGGGTATCACTCGCATCACGGCGATGTCGAGGCCAGGAAGAAAAAGACCGACGGCGTCATCCAACGTTATGTGCAGCGTGTGGATGGTTTTGTCTCACTGGACTTCGATGCCGAAGCGGGCCGCGCTATCACTAAGCCAGTGAAGGTGGAAGGATCGCAGCTTGCACTGAATCTCGATGTGGCCGTGCTGGGTCATTTACGCGTTGGCTTATCTGACGCCGAAGGCAAGGCAATGGAAGGTTTCAGCCCTGAAGATTGCCAGATTCTGCGCACCAATTCAACCCGTGCACTCGTCACATGGAATGGCGCTGCCGACCTGACTGCATTAAACGGTCGTGATGTTCGGCTGACCTTCAAGGGTGCACGCGCCAAGCTCTACAGCTTCTATTTCACTCAAGAATGAGTGCCAGTTTCATGAAGCCGCCCCTCATCCTCATTCTCGCTTTTATTGTCAGCATCGCCTCTGCTGCTGAACCGGTGCGCACTTATGACCTCGTGGTCTTTGGCGGCACCGCTCCAGGCATTGTAGCGGCGGTCAGGGCAGCCCGAGAGGGGCTGAATGTCGCGCTCGTTTCTCGCAGCAAGCATCTGGGTGGCAGCCTGCCTTCACTCGGCGCGGTGGAGACGCACTATGCGGGAAATCGAGCCCCCTTGCTTGATGAGTTTGTGGCTAAAGTGAAGGCCCATTACCGAGCCAAGGATGGCGAGGATTCAGATAACTACCGTGCATGTGCTGGTGGACGCATGATCACTTATGAACCTCAAGTGGCGGAGGCGATCCTTGAGCGAATGCTTGCCGCAGAATCGCGCATCAAGGTATATCGCGAGTTTACTCCCACCAAAGTGGAGAAAGAGGGCAAACTCATCACCGCCGTGCAGTTTGTCGCCATGAATAAAAGCGAGACGCTAAGATTGGCTGCCCGTTCATTCATGGAAGCTGGTTACGAAGGTGACCTCATGGCCGCTGCCGGGGTGAAATATCGCGTCGGGCGCGAATCCCGCTCTGAATATAATGAGCCACGTGCGGGGCGGGTCTTCACTCATTGGCTCACCGGTCAGCATCCTCTCGCCGCAGTGGAGGGACGTCTGAATCTGGTCATCTCTGGAGCCACGACTTCTGATCCTCTGCCAGGGAGCACGGGCGAGGGAGACGATAACATCCAATCCTACAGCTACAGGCTCTGCATCACCGATGATCCCGCGAACCGCCGCCTTCTCGATTCTCCTCCTGTCGGCTATGACCGCGCTCGCTTTGCGCCTATCCTGCTGAGCGTCGAAGAAAAAGCGCGCCTGTCACTGCCGTTTCATCATCGTTTCCAGATCTATCCCCTCCAGGAGATGGTGGAGCGTGACCACATTTTCCATGGGCACGCTTTGCCTAACCGAAAGCGCAGTTGGAATGCTACCAATCTCACAGGTGGCGGCAAAGCCTATCCTGAAGCGGATGAAGCGACGCGCCGACTGATCGAAAAGCAACATCGCGACCATGCGCTTGGCCTCATGTGGTTTTTGCAAAACGATCCTGGCATGCCCGATGCACTGCGGTCCAAGGCCCGTGAGTGGGGGCTGGCTAAGGACGAGTTTGCCGATACGGACAACATTCCTTCACAACTCTATGTGCGGGAAGCGCGGCGTCTGGTGGGCCGTGCTGTTTTCACAGAAAACGATGCACTGCTATCCCCAGGCCTTGGGCGCGCACCGGTTCATACCGACTCCATCGGCATCACCGAATTTTCTCTCGACTCATTGGCCTGCACCACCGAGCGCCTCGGCGATTCGCTTTGTGATGGGCAGCTTTTTCAAATGGAAGTCTCCCGTCCCGGCCAAGTGCCGTGGAACTCGCTCCTCCCTCAGGAATATGAAAATCTGGTCGTCGTCACCACGCTATCAGCCACTCACGTTGGCTGGGGAGCTATCCGTCTCCCGCCCACCTGGATGCATCTCGCAGAATCGGCTGCCTGGGCCATTGTTCTCGCCAATCAGGCAGACATAGCGCCAGCCCAGGTGAGCGTGGATCAACTCCAACAGCGGCTCGCCATCAGCCATGTCATGATCAGCTTCTTCAATGATGTGGATGTGGCCTCGGACGATCCTCGGGTGCCGGCTGCGCAATACTTCGGAACGAAGGGCTTTTTCAGCGATTACGATGGGCGTTTGGATGACATGCTTACCGAGGGTGAAAAAGCTGCTTGGGACGGCGGGTTTGAGCAGCTCAAAAAAGGAATACTAAAATCCATACAACTCGCCAAAGCCGTTCACGTCGCCGCAGCGAAACAAACTCCCAAAACAAAACAAACACGCGGCGCGGCGCTGCTGGAGATGTGGAATGCCCTGAATCCGCAGTAAGTTATGAAAAAAGCCATCGTCCTTACCTCTTTATTCGCCTTCATTGGCAGTCCCATTGGAGCCGTCGGTCCGACCGAATCTGACCCAATCTTGGCTCAACCTGCCAGTGGGTTTGAAGTGCGGGTCTCAGCACCCGGACCCGATGTCAGCGCCGACGATGTGCTTCAAGCTGCCATCGACAAGGTCTCCACAAGAGGCGGCGGGGTGGTGCTGCTCGGGGCAGGGGACTTTAAGCTGTCCCGCAAGCAGGGGGAGCAAACCGTTGTCATCAAAAGCAACGTGACCCTGCGCGGCCAGGGGCACGCGACGCACATTTATCTTGATCCAAAGACGCCCTCTAATCCTGAGCGTTATTATCCCGTGCGTATCGGCACGGACGCGGTGCCAGCACACAATGTCGTCATCGAAAATCTGCGTTACACCGGCAATGACAAGGCCATCGGCGGCGGCTCCATCATGGGGTTCAACGCGCGCCTGGATGCCCCTGAATCGCTCCTGCTGTCCTGCGACAACATCACCGTCCGCCACTGCTGGATCTATGATGCGAAACAGGCGGTCGGCTGCACCAAGGCGACTGCCTTTTACATGCAGGCTGACCGGATCGTCGCCCAGTTCAAGAACTGGCAGGTGCATCACAACTTCATCGATACCTGTGGCAACAAGGCGATTGAACTGGGCGAATGCAATGGCGGACTCATTGCGGACAATCACATCATCAATACTGTGGACGGGCCGCAGGTGATCTTCGGCACCCGTAATGTGCAGATTCGCGATAACGTCGTCTTTTTTACCCGGACCGGTATCAACGTCAGCGAAGGCTCCCATCACATCCGCGTCAGCGGCAACCACGTCGAGCCGATGCCGGGCCGCGATCATGCCCAGATGGCGACCTGCCTCCTCTTGCGCACCGAACCGAAGCGGCTTCACACGAGAATCTCGGACGTTGGGGTGACTGGAAACATCTTCCGCAACCAGAGCACTCCTTCTAAATGTACGGTCTCTTTCCTGACGAATATTGACGCCCTTTCTTGTGTCTATGAAGGCCTCACTTTCACCAGCAATGTGTTCGATGGTGATGTCCAGTTATTTGATAAGCGCATGCCCGACAAGACAACGATCAAAGACATCGTCTTCGCTGACAACATCTGTGAAGGGGATCTTCTTTCCGAATCACAAGGGAAGATGATGTCCAGCCATGTGATGGTCCGGGCCAATGTGCTGCGCAAGGCTGGAGTATGCACTCTCAATGCGAGCCAGTGGATCTGGACAGGCAATACGCATGTGAACGGCACGCTTAAAATCGCTCCTGGTGCCAAGGATAACATCATCCGTGACAATGTGACCGCCAGCCCGATCACGGATCAAGACGATGGAAATAGCCTCGTCGGCAATGTGGTGATGAAGAAGACTGTTACCCCATGAAAAAATACTCCCCCCATGTGTTTATGATTTTGTTAGGCTGCCTTCACGGGCTGGCTGGACAGATGACTGCGCAGCCACTTCGCCACCTGTTTCTGGATCCCGCTTTTGTGGAGAAGTCGGAAAAAGTGGCCTTGCATGTGAATCCACCGCAGCAGCGGGAAGTCGTCATCCGTCCAGACAAGCCCTGGGAGCAGCTCATGATCAGCCTTTTCCTGACCGTCCTGGATGAAGGCGACAAGGTGCGCATGTGGTACATCTGCCGGGACAAAAATAACGTGCCCAATGTGGCCTATGCAGAGTCCACCGACGGAGTGAACTGGATCAAGCCTAACCTGGACATTGTCGAATACGAAGGCAGCACGGATAACAATCTCGTCGGCATGAGTTCCCTGGAGGGCACGGTTTATCGCGATGAGCGCGCGCCTGCGGATGAGCGCTACATCTACCTGACCCATCTCCTCGAGAAAGACGGCGGCATGGTCCGGTTTTATTCTCCCGATGGTCTGTGCTGGAAACGCGATGCGGAGCCGTTAGTAAAATTCGGTGCCGATAGCCAAGCCGTGACGTTCTGGGATGAGCGGGTAGGAAAATACGCGCTCTACTTGCGGGGCTGGGAGCAGCGTGCAGACAGTTACCTCTATCGTACGGTGGTGCGTGTTGATCTACCCAGCCTCACTTCCCCACTGGCGGTGGTGCCCACTGAAAAAAGCCGACGTTTGTGGGGAAAAGAAAATCCGGCTGTGATCGATACCGAATTCCCCAAGGTACTCGCCACCGACGAAGCAGATCCACCCAACAGCGATGTCTATACCATTTCAGCTCAACCCTATCCGCTGGATCCGCGCTGGTATGTGGGCTTTCCTTCGTTTTTCCAACGCATAGACGCCCGTAAAAAAGGCCGGTTGGATGTCCAGTTCGTCGGCAGTCGTGATGGTTTCCAGTGGCATCGTTATGATCGTCAATCCTATGCCAATCCAGGCATCGTGGGGAGTGGCAGCGAAGGCATGGTATTTATGGGACCTAACCTCGTCGTGCGTGGTGACGAACTCTGGCAATACGGCACAGGTTTCTACTCGATTCACGGTGACAGTGAATCTCGCAAACAAAAAGCTGACGGTCTCATTTTCCGTTATGTCCAGCGTGTGGACGGATTCGTTTCATTGGACTTTGAAGCCGAAGGTGGCCGTGCAATGACGGCACCAGTGAAGGTGGACGGCTCGCAGCTTGCACTCAATGTGGACACGTCAGTTCTTGGCACCCTACGCGCTGGATTGGCTGATGCGGAAGGCAATGTCATCGAAGGATTCAGTGCTGAAGATTGTGAAATTTTACGCACCAATTCCACCCATGCACGGGTGACGTGGAAAGGCGGCTCTAATTTGGTTTCTCTTCAAGGCCGCGATGTCCGACTCATCTTCACAGGCGCACGCGCCAAGCTTTACAGCTTTTATTTCACCTCAGACCAACAGTAAATTTTTCCCCACATGAAATTAATCACACTTCTTTTTGCCTTTCTAGGCAGCATTGCCACTGCGGCGGATCCTGTTCGCAGTTATGATCTCGTCGTCATCGGTGGCACACCTGGAGGCATCGCCTGTGCGGTGCGTGGTGCCCGCGAAGGTCTGACCGTACTTTTAGTTAACCGTCACGAGCATATCGGAGGCATTATGTCTAGCGGCTTAGGCGTTTGGGATTCGCAATGGGAGGGGAAACGCTCGCCTATTTACGATGAGACACGCGCCGCTTTTCTTGAGCATTATCGCACGACTTATGGTGAGGATTCGCAGCAGTATCGCGATGCATTGCCAGGCAAGACAGGTCATACAAATGGCCGCTATGAACCGCATATTGCGGAACAGTTTTTCAACGGCCTTGTGGCCCGTGAAAAGAACATCACGGTTCTGAAAAACTTCATTCCCGCGTCAGTTTCGGTTGAAGGCGCTTTGGTGAAATCAGTGACCCTGAAAGCAGTGGGCAGCCAGGACGAGCTTACCGTCCAGGCACAAACCTTCGCTGATTGCACCTATGAGGGCGATCTTGCGGCACTGGCCAAAGTTCCTTATCGCATTGCGCGAGAAGCACGCTCCGAATTCAATGAACCTCACGCCGGTCTCATTTTTATGCGGCCGGTGATGGAGGCTCCAGATGCGGAAACAGCCAGGCTGTCGAAGCTGCGTGATGCCTTGAATCTGCGCAAGTTCAGCGGCTTTCAGCAGATCCTGTTGCCGCAGAGCACCGGCGCTGCGGATCCTGCGGTGCAGGCTTGCAACTACCGCACCATGCTGACAACAGATCCTGCCAACCGCGTGCCGATTGAGAAGCCGGCGAATTATGATCAATACTTTCTCAAATCGCTGGAGATCTTTTCTGGCGTGGAGTCCATACCTAACGGAAAGTTTGGTTGGAACCGTCCGCAGATCGTGGGCCGTCAAACGGCGTATGTAGATGCCACCTGGGAGGAGAGGCAGCGCATCATGGACGAGCATTGGGAAGCCACTCTGGGACTGCTGTACTTTTTACAGAATGACCTCACTGTGCCTCTGCTTGTGAGGAAGGCATGGTTGGAATATGGACTGGCCAAAGACGAGTTTGCCGATAACGGCCATCGCCCTTATGAAATGTATGTGCGCGAGCTCCGTCGTATCAAAGGCCGCGCGATTTATACCCAGCACGATGCCACGTTGCCCCCTGGCCTGGATCGTGCCCCGGCACATGCTGACAGTGTGGCAATGACGGAGTGGTACATGGACAGTCATTCCTGCACACCAGCCCGCATCGCTGGAATGTTGGAGGAGGGTAAGGTCATGTTGCATCAAGAGACATTCCCCGGTCAGATTCCTTACCGCTGCTTGTTGCCGGAGCAACTGGACAATCTCATCGTTCCCATCTGTATCAGCGCCACCCATGTGGCCTGGGGCACCGTGCGGCTTGAGCCAGTCTTTATGCAGCTGGGAGAAAGCGCCGGATACGCCGCCGCACTTGCAGCGCAGGGAAATACCACTCTAGGCGCACTGGACCCTGACCTTTTGGTCCGCAAACTCGCGACCAGCCACACCACCATCAGCTTTTTCAATGATGTGGACATCACCTCCGATGCTCCCCAGGTGGCCGCGTCTCAGTATTTCGGAACCAAGGGCTTTTTTGCCGGTTACAATGCCAGACTGGAAGCCCCTCTTTCTGAGGCTGTAAAGGCTGTGTGGCAGGACGCTGCCACGAAGCTCCAATCAGGTGCCTTGGACCCAATACAACTGGCCAAGATCATTCAGGTGGCTGAGGCGCAGGAGTCGCCCGCCACCTCGGAGACTCGCGGGGCGTTTTTGAGCGCATTGTTTGCTAAACTCACCCACCCCTAATATCGCCCTCTCCCCACCACTTCGTTCGTCGTCTTGGGGATCTCGGACTCCTTTGTATTTCCGCTTTTTAACCAGCCATGACTCTTTCTCGCCACTCCCGCCGCAACTTTTTGCAGACCCTGATGACAGCCGCTCCAGGCATGGCTTTTCTGCCGCAGCTTGGTGCGCAAATTCAGTCTGAGATTCCCGGAACGACCATCGGTCGTGAAATGCAGGCGGATGTAGTCGTGATTGGCGGCAGCCTCGGCGGAGTGGCCGCGGCGCTGGCTACCGCCCGTATGGGCAAGCGGGTCATTCTCACTGAGGAAACCACCTGGATCGGCGGTCAGGCCACCGCCCAGGGTATCCCTCTTGATGAACATCCCTGGAGCGAGAAATTTGGTCGCACTCAAAGTTATGCAGATTTCAGGGAAGGTGTGCGTGACTACTATCGTAGCCATTACCCTCTCACTGCGGAAGCGCGGGCCGACCGCTACCTCAATCCAGGTGCGGGTTGGGTCAGCAAGCTTTGTTTTGAGCCGCGCGTCGGTCTGGCGGTGCTTTACGAAATGCTGGCTCCACATCTTTCCGCCGGGCGCATCGTGATCCTCCTTCGCCATCTGCCAGTCTCTGTGTCGATGGACGGTGATTACGCCCGCTCTGTCACAGTAAGGGATGAGATTCAGCAAGTGGATCGCACGCTCACGGCCCCTTACATCCTGGATGCCACCGAGCTGGGAGATTTGCTGGAACTGGGTAAGATCGAATCGGTCATCGGCGCTGAGTCACAGTCTGAGACCGGAGAGCCACTGGCTGTGGACGGACCTGCCGAGCCGCATGAGCAAATGGTCTTCACCCATGTCTTTGCACTCGATCACCTCCCTGGCGAGGAGCACATCATCCCGAAACCACGCGACTACGATTTCTGGAAACAGGCGAAGAGTCATCGCGGCGATTTTCCAAAGCTGACCCTGCCGGATCTTTTTGGGGCTCAGCATGACCACCTGGGCCGCGTTCCTAAAGCAGGAAGCTACGTAGCCAGCACCTGGAATTTTCGCCGGATGCTCTGCCAGAGCAATTTTGTGCCTGGCGCTTTCCCGAGCGATGTGACCGTGGCCATCTGGCCGACCAATGAGTATCATCTCGGTGTGCTTTGCGGCGTTTCTCCTGAGGAACGGCGCAAGCATCTCGATGCCGCACGCCAGTTGAGTCTCAGCACCATTCACTGGCTTCAGACGGAAGCCCCCAATCCTGCGACCGGGGGGCAGGGTTATCCTGGTTTGCGTCCACGTGGTGATTTCTTCGGCACCGAGGATGGTCTTGCTCAGGCACCGTACATTCGCGAATCACGTCGCATCAAAGCGGAGTTCACCGTGCTGGAGCAGCATTTCCGTACGGATCAGCCAGAGACGAAAGATGGCCCTTTAAAGTACCATGATAGCGTCGGCCTTAGCGGCTATCGGGTGGACATTCACAAGCCCACAGCTCCGGGTAAACCCAGCATTACGGAGGTCGCTCATGGTAAACATTGGTTACAGCAGATTCCGCTTGGTGCGCTCATCCCTGTCCGGGTGGAAAACCTTCTGCCCGCCTGCAAAAACCTTGGGGTCACCCACATCACCAACGGTGCTTTTCGCGTCCATCCAACGGAGTGGAATATTGGCGAGTCCGCCGGTGCTCTGGCTGCCTTTTGTCTGGACCGTAAACTCTCACCACGCCAAGTCCGCAACACCGCAGCGCATCTCACCGATTTCCAGCGGGAACTGGAGCGCCAGGGAGTGGAACTTGACTGGCCGCGAATGGAGACGTCGCGCTCCTATTACAGTCATCACAACCTCGACCTCAAAGATGCCGATACCTTCCATTTCGGCGAAGCTTGGCGCTTAAAATAGCTGTTATCCAAGGCCACAACCTTCCTTTCCATGATATTTCCTCCATCACTAAAAATCCCGGTTCTAAGCTTCGGCTTAGCCATGTTAAGTCCCGTGCTTTTGTTTTCTCAACAGAGCACATCCACCCGTCCGGCTGCGCCTTTGCTCAAAAAGGGAGAAAAGCAGCTTTTCGTTGACGATCTGATGATCAAAAAGAAACGAGGCCTAACAAGAGTTGTTCATCCTGCAAAGAAGCTTGAACGTCCTGTCCTGGAGGCGGAAATGCCTTGGGAAATAAAGGATAAAGAAGGTTTCCTGGACAAGCGCGTCAACATTTATGGGACGGTGCTGCGCGATGAAAAAACAGGGTCCTTCAGGATGTGGTATGCTGACTCCGGCAGCGTGCTTTTCGCCACCTCCCAAGACGGCGTTCAGTGGGAACGGCCTATTCTCAAGATCATGGGAAAAAATAACGAAATAAATCTTCACCTGCACAGTCACAGCATCATTGAGGACAAATTCGAAACCGATCCTCAAAAGCGATACAAGGCAGTCGGCAATGCAAGCAAGGGTGTCGATGAAGCCAAGCTTCAAAGACTGAAGGATAAGTTTGAATTGGTCGATTGGTATCGGGACAAAGACCATCGTCTATATTATTCGGCGTATTCAGCCGACGGCCTGCGTTGGACAATTGAACCCGAACCTATTTTGCTTGGCTGCGACACCATCACCCTGTCGCAGGATCCGGTGACTGGCGAATACCTCGCCTTTCACAAGCGGCAGGGCGATCCCCGAGTGCTGGGCATACGTCAGGTCTTCCTATCGGTCAGCAAAGACATGGAAAACTGGTCCGAACCTCAGCCCGTCATGGTGGCAGATGAAATGGACAACCGTGCTGCTCGTAAACTCAAAGGCGGTACCTATTCAGAATTTTACAATCTCTCTGCCTTTGCCTATGCCGGTCAGTGGCTTGGGTTTGCCACGCCTTTCCGAAGAGTTGAACCACCCTCGGCTTTGTTTGGCAACGATGAGGTCGATGGACGGAAAAGATCCGCCACTGGAATCCTGGATGTGCAGTTGGTCCATAGTCGCGATGGTCGCCATTGGCACCGGTGTTCGGATCGCAGTCCAGTCATTCCTTTGGGACCGCATCCATATGATTCAGGGAGCATCTTTGGCCTCTGCAATACACCCGTTTTTGTCGGCGATGAAATGTGGATGTATTACACCGCCGTGACCACGCCTCATGGAGGTCTTGGACCTGAAAAACAACAGTCCATCGCCCGGGCAGTCTGGCGTATCGATGGCCTGGCTTCGTTGCAGGCAAAAGAGAAATCAGGCACCCTCGAAACTCACGCTTTTATCCCAGAGGGACAGCGCCTTCACATCAATGCCGATGTAAAGAATGGCAGCCTCATGGTGGAAGTCCTGGATGCTGCGGGTGAGGTCATCGCAGGTTATGAAAAGGAAATCAGCCTCATTGAAAAGCAGGATTCCGTAAAGCTGCCCGTTCAATGGAAGCAGACGGAAGCCCTTCCTGCGGGTGTCCCCATTCGCCTCAGATTTCATCTCAACAATGGGGATCTGTTTAGCTACGTGATTAATTGATCTCGCCGATCACAAGCAAACTTTCCAACCATGACTCCTTCCCGCCGAAGCTTTCTCAAGCTTTCTTCAAGTGCGCTCGTGACCAGCGCTTTGCCTGCCATTGCTCAAAGTGACGAGAATGCCCCGCGCTTTCATCCCACAGTAGCGTCAACTAACTACAAGTGTATCTTCAATCACGAACTGTTGGTCGTCGCGGGAAAAAAGGACAACAACCCGGAATACATCGGCTCATTCATTGACAAGTTGAAGGACACCGATGTGGATGCAGTCATGTGCTGCCCGACCATGTGGCGCACCAATTTGTATCCTTCGGAGATTGATCCTCAGTGGAAAAAATACACGCCAGGCCAGTCATCCAAGTTCCCGTCCTTCGACAGGATGATGGCCTACATCCACGGCGGTGGTGATCCGGTGAAGGAGACTCTGGAAGCCTGTCGGCGTAACAAAAAGGATTTTTTCATCTGCTATCGGATGAATGATCAGCACTACGTGGCTGATCTCGCATGGCCAACTCACAATGCCATCTGGCGGGAGCATCCCGAATACTGGCTAGGCGATTCTGAGATCCCTCCAGCCAAGGGCGGAGACAATGTCCGGCTCTTCAACTACATGGTCCCAGAAGTGCGTGAATACTTCTTCTCCATTGTGAAAGAGCTTTGCACAAACTACGATGTGGATGGCGTCGAACTCGATTTCCAACGTTTTCCCAAGTTCTTCCGCAGCGCTGATCTGGAAGAAGGACGCGGCGTAATGACCGCATTCGTAAAGCGAATCAAGACCATGATGAACGATATCGGTCGCGAGCGTGGAAAATCCCTCAAGCTAAGCATCCGCATTCCGGAAACATTGGCCAAATGCGAGGCCGCCGGGCTGGACATCCCCGAGTGGGACAAACAGCATTTGGTGGAGATGATCAATATTTCCTCGTTCTATGTCCACACCATCGAACTGGGCATCGAAGGATTCCGTGCTGCCACCAGCTATGGCAAGCTTTACGGGGAAATGAACTACCTCACCTTCCAGGAGTCAGGCCAAGTCAAAGGTTCCGGCCGCCGATATACGACCTTCGAAACTTATCGAGCTTCGGCGCTGAATCTCTTCACCCGAGGTGTGGATGGATTGAGCCTCTTTAATTACGATTACGTTCCCTCCGACAAGCGGTTGGCGATGGCGGAAGGCCTCAAGCAGATCACGGATCTCGATTTCCTCAGGCAGGCGTCGAAAAATTATGTGATCTCTCCCGGCTTCGGCACTTTCCCCGCGAAGAACGACAAAGAAATCGACCTCATCATCCCAGATGACACCACTCAGGTCCACTTTGATCGAGCCATCCTGCGCATAGAGACCAAGCTGGATTGCACCAAACTGCAAATAGGTGTCTGGCTGAATGGCGAAGCCTTGGAGCCCCTGGCTCATGAGGGAACCGAACTCTTCGTCCCGGTGTCGCAAAACTCCGCCTATCCCACGCCCCAGGTATTGAAGTTTTATACCGTTCCTCTGGCCCGCATCATCGCAGGAAAAAACACCATCAAGATCAGCAACCTTGATCGGAAAAAAGGCAACTGTGATCTTCGCTCGATGGAGCTCGCCCTTTATCGTTAAGCCCTATTTGTATCCTGTATGACCATTCATCTGCGCCTTGCCTCAATCTTCCTGTTTTCATGCGCGGCCTTGCTATCCTTGCCTGCCGCCACGCCCGCGCCGCAGCGAAAACCTCTTCAGGTGGAGCCTGTGCGTGCTGCGGAAGCGGGGCAGGTGAATGGCCAAGCGTACGATCTCATCGTCATCGGAGGAACTCCCGGCGGCATTGCCTGCGCCGTTCGTGCTGCGCGTGAGGGATTATCCGTTCTCATCGTTCAGCACAACCGTCACATCGGCGGCATGATCACCAATGGGCTTATGCAATGGGATGCACTATACGCAGGCCACCGCGCCCCCATTTTCAATGAAGTCGCTGGCATGATCGGCGACTATTACTTGAAGACCTACGGCGAGGATTCGCCTCAGTATAAAACCGCGCGTTTCACCCAGACTCATTATCCGATGAGCCTGTTTGAGTCCTCAGTGGCAGAGCACCTGTTTAACAAACTGGTCTCGGCTGAAAAGAACATCACCACACTGCTTTCTCATTACCCTGTGGACTCCTCTCGGGATGCAGCCATTCTCACAGGCCTCACCCTTCGTAAATATGGCACATCAGAAGACATCCAGGTTAAAGGCAAAGTCTTCGCAGATGCCACCTATGAAGGGGATCTCGCCGCCCTGGTTAAGGTGCCTTATCGTATCGGTCGTGAAGGCCGTGACGAATACGGTGAACCGCACGCAGGGAAAGTATTCACCAACATCTCTTCCGAAAAAGGTCCCAAAGAAGCGTTGGATGGCACTCTCAATATTCACCCTTACGGCCACGTCCAGGGGACCATTGATCCCAATAGCCCCTTCACCGCAGATGGAGCCGTACAGGCCTACAATTATCGTTTCTGCCTGACCAAGGAAGAGGGCAACCGCCTGCTTCCCGAAAAGCCCCCGGGTTACAATCGCGAAGAGTTTGTGAACTACTATCGCAAGGGCCTTGGCGGCGGTCGTCTCAATGGCAAAGGCACGTTTAATAACCCCATCCTCCCCGGAGAAAATCACGCCTATCCCGATGCCTCCTGGCCGGAGCGTGAGAAGATCATCGAGCGCCACAAGAACTTCGCGTTAGGCCTCATGTATTTCCTTCAAAATGACGAATCCCTGTCCGAGGCCAAGCGTGCCGGTTATCGCCAGTCAGGTTTGCCTCTCGATGAATATCCAGACAACGGCCACATCCCCTATGAAATGTATGTCCGTGAAGGCCGTCGCATCGTTGGGCGTTACGTGTTCAAGGAACAGGACAACCGCCTCGCCGCAGCTTATGGCCGCTCTCCTGTAATGACCGATAGCATCGCCATCACCGACTGGTCCATGGATTCCCACGACTGCACCTGGGACCGTAGCCCTGGCTATGCATATGATGGCAAGCTCATCCTGACAGAGGAATCCCGACCTGCGCAGATCCCCTGGCGCAGCCTGCTGCCACAGGGCGTGGACAATCTCATCGTCCCTGTCTGTCTCAGCGCCACCCATGTCGCCTGGGGCGCAGTCCGCCTGGAGCCTGTGTGGATGCAGCTCGGTGAATCCGCCGGTTTTGCCGCCGCACTTTCCGTCAAAAAGAACCAAGCACCAGCTTTCCTAGATCCCGCACTGCTGATCCAGTCACTCGTTAAAAACCGCATGATGATCACGTTCCTCAATGACGTGGACGTGGCCTCCAATGATCCTCAGGTGATGGCCGCGCAATACTTCGGTAGCAAAGGTTTCTTCAGCGATTACAACGCGGGGTTGGACCTACCCTTATCCACCCACCTCAAAACCGTTTGGCAGGGTGGATTTGATCAACTTCAAAACGGCACGCTTGATGTGGAAAAGCTCGCTATTGCCGTTCATCAAGCTTCTGCCGAAACATCGGAGGATACGGGAATGAAACGTGGCGAGTTTCTGGTTCAGTTGTGGTCAAAACTCACACAGCCCTGACCCCCACACCACAACCATTGTGTAAAAGGCATTGCGTATTTATGAAATTGTTCACCGTTCTTTTGACAGGTTGCTTATTGTCATCTGTCTTGTTAGCCCAGCCTGGCGTCAGCCATGCCGACGGTCTCTTTCTTGAGCTACCGTTGCAGCCTGGGGAAGGGGATCGCTTCCAGCTCGCCGATTTTTCTTTTTGGCTCGCGGACCCTTCTCAGCCTGTTCGTGGTGTCATCATTCACCAGCACGGATGCACCAATGCCTCACCGGCCAAGCATCCGCCTGTCACCCATGATTTCCACTGGCGTGCCTTGGCCCGCAAGCATCATTTCGCGCTCCTGTCACCGCAATATCAAGTCGCTGGCAAGTGCGATGAATGGAACAATCCCGATAGCGGCTCCGAACGTGCGCTCCTGACAGCTCTGAGCGATTTCGCCACACGTTCCAAGCGCCCGGAGCTCTCCGATGTTCCCTGGGTCCTGTGGGGGCATTCCGGTGGCTCCAGTTGGTCCGCGCAGATGATCACCCGTCATCCACAGCGCGTGCTTGCTGCCTCCTTTCGCGGTGGATGTCACAAGCAGTTTGGTGATCCAGCCTTTCGCGCCAGTTTTGCACCACTGGCCAAGGATATTCCCATGCTTTTTGTTTGGGGAAAACGGGAGACTGCCCGCACTTCCAGTCACTATGTTTCCTGGGAGCCCATGAATGCCATGCGTCAGGACCTTCGCTCCCTCGGTGGCCACGTTGCACGGGTCATTGATCCACGCTCTGAGCACGGTTGTGATGACTCCCGTCTGCTCGTCATCCCGTTCTTTGATGCGGTGCTCAGCGCCCGTTTGTCGGGTCAGACAATGCCCGGTGCGCTGGTGGACATGGCCTCCATAGAAACTTTACCGGTCACTCCTGAAAACACCCGGAATCCTGAGCTGGGCTGGCTGCCCAATCGTGAGATTGCCGCCTTGTGGCAAGAGTTTTCCAAAACGGGCACGCTTAGCCCCTCCACCCCTCCTCATATCGCCCCCACCCTCACCGCCACCCGCTTGGCAGACGGCACTGTCAGCCTGAACTGGGGTATTGTTCCAGAACTCGCAGGCGGCCTACGCGCCATCCGTCTCAATCGAGATGGCAAGCTTTTGAAGGAACTCGGTGTCAAGCCCGATGCCTATATTGCCACCAGCCGCGATGCTCCGCCTGAAGGCCTGCGTGCACCTTCCTTTATCGATGCCTCCCCCGCTTCAGGGACAGATCCTGTTTACACCCTCACCTTTCTGGATGCTGCGGGTCATGAGTCACCACCTAGCCCGCCTGCTAAAGTCATGCCGGCTTCCCACCAGTGACCAGCCTCCCTCTTCGCTTCATTATGAAACATCTTTTGGTTAGCCTGTTTTTAAATATGACGCTCTGGTTTTTACCGGCGTCCACCATCCATGCAGCGGAGCCGCCTGCCGCCACTTATGATCTCATCGTCATTGAGGCCACCCCCGGCGGTATAGCCACTGCCGTCCGTGCTGCGCGTGAAGGCTTGAACGTCCTCCTGGTCAATCGCACCCAGCATCTGGGCGGCATCGTCGCCAACGGTCTCGGTGTTTGGGACACATTATATGAAGGCAGGCGCTCCCCCATTTATGATGAAGTGCGCCGCTCCATCATTGAGCACTATCGTCTGACCTACGGTGAAGGTTCATCTCAGCACATCGCCGCGCTTCCAGGTAAAAGTGGGCACACCAATGGGCGTTTCGAGCCAAGCATCGCAGAAAAGTTTCTGACGGAGCTTGTGGTTAGGGAAAAGAACATCACCCTCCTGAAAGGTTACGTCCCCGCATCGGTGATGCGTGAAGACCGCATGATCCAGGGCATCACGTTCCAGCAATTTCAAGGAAGAGAAACTCGCACCTTCGTTGCGCGATTTTTTGCCGACTGCACTTACGAAGGAGATCTGTTGCCCCTTACCGGAGTGACTTACCGGGTCGGACGCGAATCTCGGGCTGAATTTAACGAACACCACGCCGGTAAAATCTATCTCCGCCCTGTCAAAGACGCCCCCACACCCGAAGCTGCCTCAATGGCTGCCATGCATGACCGGTTAAATCTGCGCAAGTTTCCCGGTTTCCAGGAGATCGTCTCGCCCGCAAGCACGGGGGAAGGGGACCTCAATGTCCAGGCGTTTAACTACCGCACCATCCTCACTTCAAATCCTTCCAATCGTCTTCCTGTGGAAAAACCGGCAGACTACGATCCCGAATTCCTCAGCACTCTGGAGTTTGGTTCGATTGTCTCACCGTTGCCTAACAAGAAGATCGGCTGGAACCGCCCTCAACTCGTCGGCCCTCATCAGGCCTATGTAGAAGGGGACTGGCCCACACGTCTGAAAGTGATGGAGCAACACTGGCAGGCCACCATGGGCCTTCTTTACTACCTGCAAAACGATCCCGCCGTGCCGGAGGAGCGCCGCCGTTTTTTCAGCACCTATGGCTTGGCCAAAGACGAATTTGCGGACAATGCCCACCGTCCACATGAGTTCTATGTCCGTGAAGCCCGTCGTCTAACGGGTCGTCACATCATCAGCCAGCACGATTTCACCCCTGTCAAAGGAACCTCCCGCACTCCCATCCAACATGACAGCATTGCTTTCGCCGATTGGTACATGGACGCCCATGCCTGCACGCTAGGTAAATCCCAGGGCAGCCTTGATGAAGGTAAAATGATGCTTCACGCCGAAACATTCCCGGCCCAGATCCCTTACCGTGCACTTCTTTCCCCAGACCTGGATAATCTCCTCGTCCCCGTTTGTCTCAGCAGTACACACGTCGCCTGGGGAGCCATCCGTCTTGAACCCACCTGGATGCAGGTGGGAGAATCCGCCGGTTACGCCTGTGCGCTCGCCAAAAACACCGGGACCACTCCCGCATCCCTGGATTCTGCGCGACTCGTCCGCACACTTTCTGCGAATCACTCCATGATCACCTTTTTTAATGATGTGGATATCTCCCTGGATGATCCCTCCATCGTCGCCGCGCAGGTTTTCTCCACACAGGGTTTTTTTCACGATTACGATGCCCGGCTGGACCATCCATTGAAAACAGCCACGGCTAAAGTCTGGCTACAGACTTTACAATCTCGTGTCTCAGGTCCTGATGCAGTGCAAAAGACCGCAGCGGCCGTTGCCAGCGCCGAGGCCGGATATTCGTCGGCGATCACACCCGAAGCTTGGCATGAAATGCTGGTCCTTTTGGGTCACAAAACGGCCCCAGTCCCAGCAGGCTCTGAAATCACCCGTGGCAGGGCACTTCGGGACTTAAACAGCGCAGGACAATGACTTGCCTCATTGTTAGACCGTCTTAGGCAACCAACCTTATCCTGAGATCCCAACTCCCTTTGTCATGCGCCCCTTGGTGGTTATGGAGAAATAGTCGCAATAACCGCTTCAACGATAACGCATTCGCAAATCAGGGCTAAACTTTTCGCTGAGTGCTGCGCGGGTTCCTTCACCAGATTTCATCATCCCAAGGCCCCTCAAATGACCACTTAGCGAGCCGTTTTTTTGGAATTTATTCACAAAGCCGAAAAGTCGTCGGAACCCTGTAAAATAAGGGCACGGATGACTTTGTGAAATTTTTCACAAATAAGTCTTGCCTCTCCCCGCCCGGCTGCTAAAACACTCTCCGCCGACCCGGCCCGTTTTTTGCTATGGACGTAAGTTTTACCTTTCCCTCATCCGCCATTGTGCTCGCTGAAGTGAGCCGCAAGGCCGTGTCTCTGCTTGGTGGCGAGCGGGAGAGTTTCTGGCATTTCGTCACCAACTCCTGTTTCGTGGCTGCTATTGTCACTGGCATCATCATTTGGATGGCTAACAAGGCCACCTCCAAAATGACTCTAATTCCGCACCCGTGGCAGAACTTCTTCGAGTCGATCATTGAGGCTGTCTATAATCAGGTGGAAGCCATCGTTGGGCCCAAGCAGGCGCCCCGTGCTTTCCCTCTGTTGGCGACTCTTTTTATCTTCATTCTTGTTTCTAACTATTTCGGCCTCCTTCCAGGCGTTGGGACCATTGGCTGGGGCCATGGCCACGGCATGTTCAGCCTGGACCATATCACGGCTCCTCTGCTTCGCCCCGCAACTGCTGACCTCAACATGACGCTTGGCATGGCTTTGTGCTTCATGCTCATCTGGCTTTATCTCACCATTCGTGAACTGGGTGTCTGGGGTTTCATCAAGCATACATTCGGGCCAAAAGGTGGCGCAAAGGGGTTGATGGGCGTCTTCATCGCTCTCGTCTTCCTTCTGGTGGGTGCGATTGAAATCGTCTCCATCATGTTCCGTCCGGGTTCGCTTTCTCTTCGTCTCTTTGGTAACATCTATGCGGGTGAAACTCTCCTGCACACCATGATGACCCTGGGTGATATGTTTGGTTTGGGCAGCGTGGGTAAGTTCATCATCGCCACCATTGCTCCGATTCCCTTCTACTTTATGGAGCTCCTGGTCGGCCTTCTCCAGGCTGCCGTTTTCACCCTCCTTTGCGCCGTTTATATCCAGCTCTCCACCACTCATGATGAACATCATGATGAGGGGCACGATCACGATCACCACTGAAGCCTTTGGCCGTCGGGACCATGCCTATGAGTGTGGGCGGCGGCCAGATCAACCAAATACAAAAAAGACTAATACACTATGATGATGGAAATCATGTCCATGGCAGCTGAAGTTGCTGCCGTCGTTCCTGCCGCTCCTGTCGGCATCTCCGGTTCCCTTACCCTGGGTCTCGCCGGTGCTGGTGCCGCTATCGGCATCGGTCTTATCGGTGGCAAGGCAGTGGAAGCTGTCGGCCGTAACCCAGGCGCTGCTGGCAGCATCCAGACTCTGGCCATCATCGGCATGGCGCTGGCTGAAGCCGTCGCTATTTACGCTCTGATCATCGCGTTCCAGGGCCGTTAATCCTCCCCCGGAGGTGGCGGTCACTCGCTGGCCGCCACCTCCACCCCCGCTCACTCATTTGATTTTGTCATGACCACGACCTTCCTCGCAGCCTCCGACATTGCAGACCAGTTTGGCCTCGAATTGCCAAAACTGATCGCGCAGGTCCTGATTTTCCTTGTCGTGTTTTATGTCCTCAAGACCAAGGCCTTTGGTCCTATCCTGGCCATGCTTGAGCAGCGTCGTCAGCGCATTTCCGATGGTGAGTCCAAGCTCGAAAAAATCGCTCGTGACCTCGCTGAAGCTGAGAAGAATGCTCAGGCCATCGTGGATAAGGCCAACGACGATGCCAACCGTCTCGTTAAAGAGGCTGGTGACAGCGCTAAATCCCTCGCTGAAAAGCGTCAGCAGGAAGCCATTCAGGAAGCTGGTCAGATCCTCGCCAAAGCCCGCGAAGCCGCCAATCTGGAGCACGCGCAGCTCATGGCACAGCTTAAGAGCGAATTCGGCCGCATGGTTTCGGATGCCACCACCCGCGTCACTGGCAAGGTCCTTAACACCGACGACCAGGCTCGCATCAACCAGGAAACCTCCACTCAGGTCAGCCTGTAATTTTTCCTCGCCCTCACGATCATGAAAATCAGCAAGGAAGTCCGCCGCACCTCTCGCCAGCTTTTCCGCGTCTGCCTTGTGGACGGCAAGCTGGATGAGTCCCGCGTGCGTCTGGTCGTGAACAAAATCATCACCAGCAAGCCGCGTGGCTACCTTGGGATGCTGGATGCTTTCGCTTCCCTGATCCGTCATGAGACAGAAGGTCAGCGCGCCATCGTTGAGAGCGCTACTTTCCTGACCGCCGACATTCAGGCCGGCCTCAAATCCAGTCTTTCCCAGAAATACGGTCGCGAACTCGCTCTCGAATTTCACATCAATCCTGATCTTCTTGGCGGCATTCGCGTCAAGGTTGGTAGCGATGTCTGGGACGGCTCTGTCAAAGCCCGTCTCGAAGCCCTCAAGGCCTCTCTTTCCTAAGCGTTAACGTTCGGCACCCGACCCTCACTTTCCCTTTTCAAAACCAGCAGTTATCATGAGCAACATCCTCCAGGAGATCGAATCCCAAATCGCCGGACTCAAGACGGCGGTCACCAAATCCAATGTCGGCGTGGTCCGCGAGATCGGTGACGGCGCAGCCAAGATCGAAGGCTTGAGCGATGTCATGCTCAATGAAATGATTGAGTTCTCGAACGGTCAGTTCGGTCTCGCTCTTAACCTTGAAGAAACCGAAGTCGGCTGCGTGCTTCTCGGCTCCTCCGAAGGCATCAAGGCTGGTGACGAAGTGAAGACCACCGGTCGTCTCCTTTCGGTCCCTGTTGGCAAGGCCCTTCTTGGTCGTGTCGTCAGCACCCTGGGTGAGCCTCTGGATGGCAAAGGCCCGATCAATGCCGATGCCCACTACCCGGTTGAAAAGCTTGCTCCTGGCATCATTACCCGTAAGTCCGTGTCCGTCCCTGTGCAGACTGGCATCATGTCCATCGACGCCATGATCCCGATTGGCCGTGGCCAGCGTGAGCTCATCATTGGTGACCGCTCCACCGGCAAGACCACCATCGCGGTGGACACCATCATCTCCCAGGCCCAGCAGAACAAAGCAGCCGAGCAGGGCAAGCTGGCCGGCCACAAGCCTCTTTACTGTATCTACGTCGCCATCGGCCAGAAGCAGTCCAACGTCGCCCGCGTCGTCAAGACTCTCGAAGACGCTGGTGCAATGGAATACACCGTCATCGTGAACGCTTCGGCTTCCGATAGCGCTGTGAACCAGTATCTCGCCCCATACACAGGCTGCTCCATCGGTGAGTGGTTCATGGACCAGGGACAGGATGCCCTCATCGTTTTTGATGACCTTTCCAAGCAGGCTGTTGCTTATCGTCAGGTTTCCCTCGTGCTGAAGCGCCCTTCCGGTCGTGAAGCCTATCCGGGTGACGTGTTCTATCTCCACTCACGGTTGCTTGAGCGTTCCGCTCGTGTGAACGAAAACTACGGTGGTGGCTCCCTGACCGCTCTGCCGATCATTGAAACCCAGGCTGGTGACGTCTCTGCTTACATCCCGACCAACGTGATCTCCATCACGGACGGTCAGATCTTCCTTGAGACTGATCTTTTCTATCAGGGGATCCGCCCCGCTATTTCCGTCGGTCTTTCCGTCTCCCGTGTGGGTTCTGCCGCTCAGACGAAGGCCATCAAGAAGGTTTCCGGTACCACCAAGCTCGACTTGGCTCAGTTCCGCGAACTCGCTGCTTTCGCCCAGTTCGGTTCAGACCTCGACGCCGCTACCAAAGCCAAGCTTGATCGTGGTGCCCGCATCGTGGAGCTCTTCAAGCAGCAGCAGTATCAGCCGAAGAGCCTGCCTATCATGGTCATCAGCCTTTATGCCATGCAGAAGGGATACTTCGACAGCGTCTCCGTTGACCGCGTGAAGGAATTCCAGGCTAAGCTGGAAACCTACCTCACCGAGCGCAAGTCTGAGCTGGTTGAAAAACTCGCGAATGAAAAAGCTCTCGACAATGTTGAAGCTGACATCAAGACCACTCTTGAAGACTTCAAAGCCGCCTGGAAGTAATTTGTCCGTTAACTGGTAACGCCCTGCAACAGCACTCTTTTTCATTCTTTGGTTCCCGCCATCAGTGTCCATAAGTGATAATTAGTGGTTTAAAGTCTCTTCTCCCATGCCCTCCACCCGCGACATCCGCCGCCGAATCAAATCGGTAAAAAACACGGCCCAGATCACCAAGGCCATGCAGCTCGTCGCGGCTGCAAAGATGAAGAAGGCGCAGGACCAGGCCTCCAATGGCCGTGCCTATGCCGAGTTGATGAACAAGATTCTCGTCAGCCTCAAAACCAGTGCAGAAGAGGGGATTCATCCTTTCTTCTCTGAAGGTGCGGGCAACAAGACCCTCGTTCTTGTCATTGCTACCGACAAAGGTCTTTGCGGTGCTTTGAATACCAACCTTCTCAAGAAGCTGGTCAATACCCCGATTGAGGGTGAGGTCGAATACGTCACCATCGGTCGTAAAGCCAGCATGGGACTCAGCCGTCTCCGCAAGACCCTGATCGCCGATTTCCCGATCAAGGATCCTGCCAAATTTGTTGAAACCCGCGTCGTCGGGAAATTTCTTCAGGAAAAGTTTCTCACTGGTGAATACAAGAAGGTGCTCGTCGCCTTCAACAACTACATCAACGTCGTCACCCAGGTGCCTTCCATTGAGCAGGTCCTGCCTGTCAATCCGGTGACCCTGGGCGGTAAGCGTAACTTTGATGAAACCTCGGCAGAGGTTAACGCCGCAGACGTTCCAGATTATACCTTTGAGCCGGATGCAGCCACTGTCTTTGAAACCGTGCTGCCTCAGTATGTCAATGGCACCATCTTCCAGATGGTCCTCGAAGCCCGCGCTTCAGAGCACAGCAGCCGGATGGTGGCCATGAAAAATGCCACCGACAACGCCAAGCAGATGCTCAAGGATCTCAGCCTCGAATACAACAAACTGCGCCAGGCAGCGATCACCAACGAACTTCTCGAAATCACCACCGCCAAGATGGCTCTTGAGTAATCTCACCTCTTTCAATCTTCTATTTCAAATCAACCCATGAGCAACATCGGCAAAATCGTTCAAGTCATCGGTCCCGTGGTGGACGTAGATTTCTCCGCCACAGGAAAGCTGCCTGAGATCTATAACGCGCTGGAGATCAATTTTGATCTTGGCGGCAAGACCACCAAGCTTACCTGCGAAGTGCAGAGCCACATGGGTGATGGCTGGGTCCGCTCCGTCGCCATGTCCTCCACAGAAGGTCTGAAGCGCGGCATCGACGTCACCGATACTGGCGCTCCGATCACCGTCCCTGTGGGTGAAGAAGTTCTGGGTCGTATCTTCAACGTCACTGGTGACGCTATTGATGACCAGCCTGCTCCTGTCACCACGAAGCGTTACCCGATTCACCGTCCGGCACCCGCCCTGGTGGACCAGAACCCTTCCGCTCAGATCCTTGAAACAGGCATCAAGGTCATTGACCTGATCTGCCCTTTCACCAAGGGTGGTAAAGTCGGGGCCTTCGGTGGTGCTGGCGTGGGTAAGACGGTGGTGATCATGGAGCTCATCAACAACATCGCCAAAGGCCACGGTGGTTACTCCGTGTTCGCCGGTGTGGGTGAGCGTACTCGTGAAGGCAATGACCTTTACCATGAAATGATCGAGTCCGACGTTATCAAGGTGAAGAAGGAAGGTCATGACATCGTCCGTAACGCCCAGGGCGGTTACATCAGCGAGCCAGGATCCAAAGTGGCTCTTGTATACGGACAGATGAATGAGCCTCCAGGTGCTCGTCTCCGCGTTGCTCTTTCCGCTCTCTCCATGGCTGAATATTTCCGTGATGAGAAGAACCAGGACGTGCTTCTCTTCGTGGATAATGTCTTCCGTTTCTCCCAGGCCGGTTCCGAAGTGTCTGCCCTTCTGGGTCGTACACCTTCCGCTGTGGGTTATCAGCCAACACTGGCCGCCGAAATGGGTGCCATGCAGGAGCGAATCACCTCCACCAAGAGCGGTTCCATCACTTCTTTCCAGGCCGTTTACGTTCCTGCGGATGACTTGACTGACCCAGCTCCGGCTAACACCTTCGCTCACCTTGACTCCACCGTGGTGCTTGAGCGCTCCCTGGCTGAGCTCGGCATCTACCCGGCTGTGGATCCTCTTTCCTCTGTGTCCAAGGCCCTCGCCCCAGACATCGTTGGTGAAGAACACTACCGCGTCGCCCGTGGCGTCCAGCGCGTGCTTCAGCGCTACAAAGACCTTCAAGACATCATCGCCATTCTCGGGATGGACGAACTGTCCGATGAAGACAAACTCATCGTCTTCCGTGCTCGTAAGCTTCAGCGTTTCCTCAGCCAGCCCTTCCACGTGGCCGAAATCTTCACCGGCACCAAAGGCGAATACGTTTCCGTCAAAGACACCGTCAAAGGCTTCGCTGAAATCCTGGACGGCAAGCATGACGACGTGCCTGAAGCCAACTTCTACATGAAGGGCGGCATCGACACTGTGCCGAAGGCGTAAGCCGGCCCGGTCAAAGGTCAAGGTGGTCACCCCGTCAAGACAGTTCACCACCTTGACACCCTTTGGCCTCCTGACCCACTTGATTCTCCGACCTTTCCCATGCCCATCAAACTCGAAATCGTTACTCCTGAAGCTCGCATCTTTTCAGATGAAGTAGATTCAGTCGTGCTCCCAGGATACGATGGGGAGATCGGCGTCCTGCCTGCTCATGCCCCGCTGGTGACGACTCTTCAGTATGGCGAACTGCGCTACACAAAAAGTGGCAAGACCACGGAACTCGCCGTCGGCGAAGGCCTCGTCGAAGTGACCGGCAGCACTGCCCGTGTGCTCACCGACATGGCCGTCAATAGCGACGACATTGATGAGAAAGCCGTCGAGGAAGCTCTGGCCCGCGCCAAGCAGTCCCTCGATAGCATCAAGCCAGGCGAACAGCAGGAAGAAGTTGCCGCCGTCATGGCCATGATCCAGCGCAGCACCGCTCAGTTGAACGTCAAGCGTAAGCGCAAGACCATCTGATCCATCCCCTGGGTTGAACTAACCAATTATTAAAAAACCTCTGTGCGGTCTGTCCGCCCAGAGGTTTTTTATTACCTTTGCAAATCGAACTCAGAGCTACCTTTTTCGGGTGAGCATGATCTCGTTGCCTTCTGGATCCACGCACATAGCCAGATGCGGCGGCTCGTCATCCTCGGGCTGCGGTTCACGAGTCAACTGGCCACCTGCGGCGACGATCTCGGCGGCTCCTGCGATCACATCCGGGACTTGGAAGGTGAGTCCAGTCCAGGTTTTTGCTCCTTCGCCGCCGCCATGGATGGACAGGATGCCGTTGCAGATCTCCATTTCAATGATGTGGGCGTTCTGCTTGATGACTTTGGCTCCGAAGACTTCTGTATAGAACTTCATGGCTCGCGTCATGTCAGCGGCCCAGATGGTGTATTTGAATCGTTCAACTAGCATCCGCGCTGATAGTGTTGCCTATACTCCGTTTCCACTGCGAATATCATTCACGGGTGATGAATTCGTCCATGTTCAGGAGAATACGTGTCGTGGCGATCCAGGCTGCGGTTTCAGAGTCCGGTATATCCTTAACTGTATAGGCTCCCACAGATGTTTTGGCCTCTTCGGCTGAGGATTGATAGTGGTATCGGGCTTCCTTCAGCAGTTCAGAAAGTGCATTCAGTTCATGAGGGGCTGGTATACGGCTGACACAGAGGCGGAAGGCGCGGGTCAGACGCTCTGCATCGGTCGTGTATTCCTCTTGCAGCACCCTTCGCGCCAGGGCCTGCGCGCTCTCGTTGTAGGGTTGGGCATTCAAGGTGGTCAGTGCCTGTAGCGGTGTATTCGATACGGTGCGTTTGACGTTGGCCACATTGGAGTCTGGGCAGTCAAAAGTGGTCAGGTCCGGGTACGGGGAGGTGCGTTTGAAAAAGGTATACAGCCCGCGCCGGTAACGGTCTTCTCCAGGGCTCGTCGTCCACTTGAAGTTATTGGCATAACTCAAAGCGGCGACATCCGCGGGCATCGGTGGAAACACGCTAGGGCCACCGACTTTCGGGGCCAGCAAGCCGCTGGTTGCTAACCCTAGATCTCGCATGATTTCGGCTTCTACACGCAGCCGGTTCTGCTTCCATAGCAGTTCATTCTTCGGATCTTTCGCAGAGGCTTCCTCCCGGTCTCTGGACTGCTGACGATAGGTGTCGCTCATCATGATGTTTTTGATCAGCGTCTTTCGGCTCCATTTCTGGTCCATAAAATCAGCAGCCAACCAGTCCAGCAGTTCCGGGTGAGTCGGGCGGTCACCGCGCACCCCAAAATCGGCTGACGTTTTTACCAGTCCTTCACCGAACAGCTTGCCCCAGATGTGGTTTACCGTGACCCTAGATGTCAATGGGTTATCCCGGCTGACAAGCCACTTGGCCAGATCCAGCCGAGTCCCATTTGCGGCCTTCTTTTTGGGAAGGACATCAAGCGTGGCTGGCACGACTTTGTTCGTCGGTTGCAGGAAGTCGCCGCGATAGAGAATATGGGTCTGCCGAGAATCCTTACGCTGAGCGAGAACGCGAACATCCATCAGGGGCGGTGCGGGCAGTTTGTCCTGGGCTGCCTTCAAGGCGGAGGCGGCAGCGATGACTCGCGGATCCGTCTTCTCCATCCAGTCATAGAGAGCCTGAATCACCACGGGATTTCGGCGGCGCGGTTCTTCATCCAGGATCTTCACTACCGCTGCTGGTGCGATGGAATCTTCAGTTTCTACACTGGAAGCAAGAACTCGGAAGCAACCTAGATTATGGTCGTTTCGCCCGTAGTTTTGATCAAGGTGCAGGGTGATCTTGTGCTTGGGGGGAATGGGTTCAGCCAGTTGGATGGTCAGGGTGCTGGACTTGCCGAGCTTGCCTTTAACAGCCCAGCCTGTGTCTGGCTTGCCGTCAATCGTAGCAGTTGCCTTGAAGCTGCTCTGCTCAAAGTCCGCCGAGGGCGAATGAAGGAGCCATACTTTGCCAGCCGAAGAAAGACTAACTTCACTGAGCACAAAGTTTCCGCTTGGGCTGCGTCCGGGGCCTTTGCCAGGGAGGGTATCATGAGCGAGGGCCTGTATTTGGATGGCGTACACTGGCTGGTCGGTGGCCTGTATTTCCAGGGTGTAGCGGTCTGAATTGGCCTGCTTACCAGAGGCCAGCACGGAGCCATCATCCAAGATCTTGAAAGTACTTCCTGCTTTGCTTTTGACCGTTGTAATCTTGACTGGTGCAAAGGCGGCTATGGCCTGGTTTTCGCGGGCTTGCTTCAGTCGTGTCTGGATGGCGGGCTCCCATTGGGGCAGGGTTTCTGGCACATGGGTCCTGGCTTCATCCAGCGCCTTTTGAAGAGGGATCAGTTTGCGGGTGGATGCTCCGTTTGCTTTTTCATAACGGCTCCATTCCTCAGGAGAAACGGGAGCCTGCCGCACCACCTCATCGCCATTGTTGAAGTAAGCGAAGAGCTGGAAGTACTCCCGGTGGGTGATCTGATCGTATTTGTGCGTGTGACATCTTGCACAACCGACGGTTAGGCCGAGCCACACGGCTCCCACGGTTTCGGTGCGGTCCATGCAGGCTTCGATCCGGAATTGCTCCTGGTCCGTGCCGCCTTCGGTATTCGTCAGTGTCTGCCGGTTAAAAGCGGTGGCCACGATTTGCTCCGGGGTTGGGTTTGGCAGCAGGTCACCGGCGAGCTGCTCAATGGTGAACTGGTCAAAGGGCAGATCGTTATTGATGGCACGAATCACCCAGTCACGGTAACGCCAGGCATCGGGGCGTGGGCGGTCCTTTTCATAACCGTCGCTATCTGCATAGCGGGCCATGTCCAGCCAGTGGCGGCCCCAGCGCTCACCAAAATGCGGGCTGGCGAGCGCCTGATCAAGCATGGACTCATAAGCTGCGGGTGACTTGTCAGCCACAAACGAATCCACCTCTTCCGGTGTGGGTGGCAGGCCTAACAAATCATAATGAACGCGCCGGATGAGGGTGATGCGGTCGGCCTCAGGCGAGGGTTTCAATCCTTCAGCCGCAAGGCGGGTGCGGACAAAGGAATCCACCGGGTGATCAAACTTCGGCACGGCTGGCTTGACGACCGGTTTGTAGGCCCAATGCAGTTCATACTTTGCCCCTTCGGCGATCCATTGGCGAAGCAGTTCCGTCTCACGTTGGGTGATGGGTTTTTTGGCCCGATGTTTGGGCGGAGGCATCTGCTCATCCGGGTCATCGCTCGTCACCCGGGCGACCACTTCGCTTTGTTCAGGCTTGCCCGGAACGATGCCGTGCGCTCCGCTTTCAAGGGCTTTCAGGGCTTGTTCTCGGGAGGTCAAGGTAAGGCCGCCCTTGGAGTCATCCGGGCCATGGCATTCCAGGCAATGCTCAGCAAAGATGGGCTGAATGTCACGGGCATAGTCCACCGAAGCGCCTGCGAGGGGCAGGGCCGACATGCAGGCCAAAGCGAGGGCGGATCGAATACAGAATGCCATGGTTGTCTAAACGTTCACTGAAGTCGCGACTTTACCAACTCCTGCCAAGATCCCGACAGCCAGTCACGGGAAAGAGGTAGCGGTATCCCTCCACTTGCAGTTCATCATGAGGTGGAAGCATGGGGATACGCTCTCGGGCATACTCCCCGCCTTCAATGTCCTCAAGCGCATCCAGCCGGCCCAGACCATCGGTATTCACCTCCCAGATCTCACCGCTGATGCTCAAGCCATCGGACTCCGCGGCTACCATGCCCGGATATCCGCCCAGGTCATAAAGTCGATACTTCGGGAGCGTATCCGCTTCAGCGATGAACTGCTGTCCGCGCATGTATCCATGGTTGGATCCGCCGCGTTTTAAGGTGCCGTACACGAAGATGAGCATGACAAGGGAGAGTGCTTCAGCGGCCAATCAGATCATCCCTTTCCGCAAGCCACTGCGGCAGGGAATAGCGTTTCTGTTCCAGCTCAATGGCGCGTGTCATTACCGGTTGAGGCGCGGTATTCACAATGAGTACTTCCTTAGCCAGACGGGAGGCCCATTGAGGCCAGAACTCGGGCGACAGGATGACCTGCTGTACGCTGCCCTGATGCAATAGACCCAGCTTACCCCGACGCTGGCCGGCCCCGGCCACCTTTGAGGTGCCCCGGATGACATCATGCACAGCAGGGGCGACAAAACAAAAGGGTGCCTCAATGACATCCTCTTGAAGGGCTAGCCTACACCCAGGATGGTCATTGGCACTCAACGCTTCTGCAAGGGAGCCATGGATACGTCGATAGCTCTCCAGAGCAGTAGTTTCCGACCATGGGTCCGCAGGCGGTACGATGACTGAATAGGTATAGTCTTCCTGATGCAGGACCACACCGCCCCCTGTCCAGCGCCTCACCACCGGCCAACCAGGAAGGGCATCCTGGAGTTTCGGCAGGCTCTGCGCATACCCCAGCGTCACTGTCGGCTGATCCCAGGTATAAATCCGAAGTACGGGGACCGTGCTATGCTCCAGCCAGGCCTGGTCCACCGCCATATTCATCGGCCCGGCATGAGTGCCGTCGAGATGGAGAATGAGTTGGTTAAAAAAGGGTTCGCCGAAGCTTTTGTTACATTCTCCTGGTATCATCATCAGGCGTTTCTACATCCCTCTTGGCAGGACCTCAACCACATCAGCGAGAACACGGCCGGTGCCGTGGCGGAGTTCGTTGCAGCGGCCGAAGAGGATCTGGCCGCTGGTGGCACCGAGGAGTTCAGCGAGGCGGGCATCCACGGCGATGCGGAAGAACCCGCGAGGGTGGCTGCTGTGGGGGACCTGGTAACGTTCCAGAATAGCCCCGAAGGGAACACGGCCTTCGATGACGAGGGCCTGGGCTTCTTCCGGTAACAGGTCGAGGTGAATGCCGATGGCACCAAATTCAACGGGCTTGCCATCGCTGCGGCGGTTGAGGACGCTGGCACGGACGAGGTAGTTGCCAATGCGGGCGCGGGCATGGACGTCGAGGTCAATGTCGCAGCCATGACCGTCCCGAAGGCGGGGAGTCATGTCAATGTCATGAACGAGGAGCCAGCGCTCGTGCTCTGGAAGCTCCTCCGGCTCCACAAAGGTCACACGGGGGCGGGCGCTGCCGATGCCATAAAAGAACACCAGCGGTGCCAGATCATCTTCACGGACGGCTTCAGACCGTTGGGGAGCATCAAGTGTAGCGGGCATACTGGCGGTGCTGGGGCAGGAAGAAATCGTGCAACAGACGGTCCACTTGCAGCAGGCCGTCGCGAGTCAGCGTGATGTCTTTATCGGTGAGCTTGGCAAAACCCTCGCTCTGCAGGTAGTTCAACTGAGGGGCGAAGAAGGTTAAAGGATCCTGGCCAAATTTCTCCTGGTAGTATCCAAATTCACTGTGGCCGAGCTTCAGCTTGAGGATGAATTCGCGGACGAAGCGTTCTTCGTGGCTGGTTTCATAGGCCCGGAAGATGGGGAGCTGGCCAGCATCCACAGCTTGCATGTAGGGTCCCACTTCAGCCTGATTTTGATAGTGAACACCGCCGAGGTGGCCAAAAGAGGCAACGCCACAGCTCAGCAGATCAGCACCTTCCCAAAGGGCATCGCGGTAAACGAATTTGATGCGCTCAGGGTCTTTGACCACGGTATAGGCACTGGTGACGGTATAACCATTTTTGACGAATTCATCAAAGGCGTAGCTGACCCAGTCGCGCTTGGTCTGCCAGTCGGCCACCGGGGCGGTGACTTTGCCCTCCTCCTTCATCTGCTTATACATGGTGGTGTTATAAGGCACCTCCATCTGATAGATGGTGACGGCATCAGGCCCGAGAGCGATGCCCTTAGCGACGGTATCTTTCCAGTTTTCCCAGGTCTCATTCATCATCCCGGCGATGAGGTCGATATTGATGTGTTCGAAACCAAGGGTGCGGGCGAAGTGATAGGCTTTATTTACCTCACCACTGCGATGGGCTCGGCCATTGCTTTCCAGGATGTGATCATCAAAGTTCTCCACGCCGAGGCTCAGGCGGGTGACGCCGACTTCACGAATACCGGTGAGCTTTTTCTCGTTGAGAGTACCCGGCTCAGCTTCGAAGGCGACTTCCGCAGCGCCATCCCAACTAACGAGATCCTTCATCCGGTTGGTGAGGTCGTTCAGTTGGGGGATGCTCAGGTAGCTGGGGGTGCCACCGCCGAAATAGACGAAGTGGGCCTTGCGCCCGGAAATGTAAGGCTGCTTGGCGAAGCGCTCCATCTCACGCATGCCTGCATCGATGTAGGCCTTGATCTCGGAGGCGTTCTTATCGGTATAGACCTTGAAGTAGCAGAAGTGGCAACGCTTGCGGCAAAAAGGGATGTGGAAATAGACTCCCAGGGGGATGTCTGTGGGCGCGGGTCTGGCGAGTACGCCCTCAACGACAGGCACCTGGTCCGGCTTCCAAAAGGAGAACGGGGGATAATTGCTGACGAAATAATTGCCGGCTTCGGTCTGCTCGACCTTTTTCTCAGCGGTGTGAGGGGGGGATTCCAGGGTGGTGGACATGACAGAGGTATGAACAGGGAACGCGGGATGTCGTTCACTTCTAAGCGTTAAACGTGCCGGAGACCAGTCTCTGCACAGAGGTAGGACGTTGGAATGGGTGATTTATTGCTCTGAGGGTTGGAATTGGGGGATGGGGAAGCGAATTTAATTTTTCCCCATATGGGGATTTTTCAATGTATGTCTTTGATAATGAAGGGTTTGTGATGGGGATTTGATGGGGATGGAGTTCCCCATGGGGGGGTGATTTTCCCCACGCGGGGATTTTTTCCCCATGGCATGAGTTGTCGTTTGGCGTGGGGTGAGATGAGCAACCAGCATCCTGACCCACATTCGGTGCGGCCAGGGGAGGTGGCAAGGGAGTGGGATGCCGAGTTGGGCCAAGTGGCGAAAATGCTTTCTTGCCGACACTCTTTGGATAGGACAGGCCCCGATATGAAAAAACCCACCTGCGAATGATCACAGGTGGGCCAGGTGGGAAGAATGAGCTGGGATTATTTGGTCTTGCTCAGGACTTTTTCCAAAGTGCCTGCGAATTCAGGGGAACTGCTGCTGCCGACCTGGTTACCCAGGTCTTTGCCATCGGCTCCGACGAACTGGATATGGGGGATGCCTTCGACATTGTATTTAGTAGCAGCCGTGGAATTGGCTTCTTGATCAATGTCCAGGTAAGCCCAGACGAATTTGTCATGAAGGGGGGTGACTTCCTTGCTCGGATAAACCGTCTTTTTCATGGACTGGCAAGGGCCACACCAAGCGGCAGAGAAGACCAGGATGACGGGTTTGTTTTCCTTTTTGGCCTGTTCCAGCGCAGCATTGTAGTCTGTGCCGAATTTTGGGCTGCCTTCAGGGAAATCAGCGGCGAGCAGAGGAAGGGCAATCGCGGCGGCTAGGAGAGTGATCAGTTTTTTCATGGGTTAGGAATGTGTGTTCAGCACGCTCATAAGACGGGGCATGCTGTCTTTTTATTCCAACTGTAAACGAGCCAGGGTACCGTAAAGGCTGCCTTCTTTGCCAACGAGTTCTTCATGAGTGCCACGCTCGACGATGGTCCCCGCGCTGAGGACGAGGATCTGATCACACCGGCGAACGGTGGAAAGGCGGTGGGCGATGATGATGGAGGTACGGTTTTCCATGAGCTTGTCCAAGGCATCCTGGACTAGGCGTTCGCTCTCGGCATCCAGACTGCTGGTGGCTTCATCGAGGATGAGGATAGCTGGATCCGCGAGAATGGCGCGAGCGATGGCGATGCGCTGCCGCTGACCACCGGAGAGCTGGGTGCCGCGCTCGCCGACGAGGGTGTCATACCCTTCCGGCAGCTTTTCAATGAAGAGATGAGCATTGGCCTTCTTGGCCGCTTCGATGATCTCCGCTTCACTGGCATCAGGTTTGCCGTAAGCGATGTTTTCCCGGATGCTGCCACCAAAGAGGAGCACCTCCTGAGGGACGAGGGCTAGGTTGCGCCGTAAAGTCGGTAGAGGCATGGTTGCAATGGGCTGACCATCCACCATGATGCGACCGCTGGTCGGCTCGTAAAAACGATAAAGCAGGGCAACGGCGGTGGTCTTGCCGCTGCCGCTGGGGCCGACGAGGGCAATGCGCTGGCCGGCTTTGGCATTCAGTGAAAATTCTCTTAAAACGGGCGCATCAGGACGGGTGGCATAAGCAAAGCTGATGTCCTCCATGGCGATCTCCCCCCGGAAACGAGTTTTGGGTGCATCAAGTGCTTCCGGCTCGGTCGGCTCCTGAAGAATCTCGCGCACACGATCTGTCGCCCCCAAGGTGCGCTGGAGTTGGGTGAAGAGTTCAGAAAACTGGGCAAAGGAGGCACCGATCAAACCGCTGAGGGCGGCGAAACGGGAAAGCTCCGCCGCAGGAATTTCGCCTTTGCTGAGCATGGTCAAGGCAACCCAGGTGACGACGATGAGGGCGAGGCTGAAAGCAAAAATGATGAATGAAACGAAAGCTGCCCGAGGAGCGGCGGCGCGAATGGCCGTGGTGAGGAAATTGCCCAGATTTTGGTTATAGCGGGCGATCTCATGGCTTTCATTGGCAAACGCTTTGACGCTGATGATGCTCTGAAGGCTTTCTTCAACGATGACCTGAGAGGTTGCCAGATTGTCCTGCGCTTTGCGCGTCAACTTACGGATGCGAGCGCCGAAGATGGCGATCATGACAATGACGACCGGGATGGTGCCGATCATAACGAGGGCCAGCTTGACCGAGATCTGTAATACCAAGATGAGACAGCCCAGTAGCATCACGGTATGGCGGATGAGCATCGGGATGGTTAGGACCAGCGTCTCGCGCATGGACTCCACGTCATTGGCAAGGCGGGAACCGAGTTCACCTACACGCCGCACATTTAGCGTGCCCATTGGCAGCCGAATGATGCGGCTAAAAGTCTCCATACGCAGGGCCCCGAGGGCTCGCTCGCTGGCTTTGGCGAAAAGCATGATGCGCCAAAAGGCGATGAAGGCCTGTGTGGCGACGATGGCGACCATGATGAGGACGGATTGCTTCAGCTCCGCCATCCATTCGGGGCCCTGGGCACCGCCGAGGCCTTTGCCTGCCACTTCTGCCAGGAGATTGATAAAAATGACCGTCAGAACTGCCGTGAGGGCAAGAGCGATCAAGGCTGGAATGAACACATTGAAGTGAGGACGAAGGTAGCGCAGGAAAAAGGCGGCATCCTTCCAGGCGGTGCGGTCCCAGAGTTTCTTGGTGGTGGTAGGTTCGGGCATCGTTGAGCGGAAGGGTCAGAAAATGAATCGGCAGATACTCAAGATCGAGTTATTCACCCGCCAAAGACGAATTTTTGCAAGGCAGGCATTCGCCCTGGATGGCGGGTTTGGAAAAAAGGATCATGAGGGGCGGCAGTGTGGAAGGGAAGAGCCGCAATGGCAAGGACGTCAGTCATCTGGTTGCAACAATGGCAGGAATGAACGAACGGAACCGCCGCCCCTCATGCTGCAAGTTTCTCAACTCAATCTCCCTGTGGACCATACCGATGCCGACCTGCGTGCGGCCTTGCTGAAACGTCTTGGAGTGAAGGAGGCGAACTATACGGTGAAGCAGCGTGCGATTGATGCCCGGCGTGGGCATGTGAATTTCAGCTATACTCTCCTGGTGGAGGTGGCGGATGAGGCGCGGGTATTGAAAGCGCTGAAGGAGGACACGAAGGTTATTTTGGCACCGGATGAGACTTATGTGGAGGTCAAGGTTGGTCAAGGCGGTCAAGGCGGTCAAGCAGCGGGGGGGCAGGGGAGGCCGGTGATTGTGGGGACGGGGCCTTGTGGATTATTCGCGGGGCTGCTGCTGGCGCGGGCGGGTTTAAAACCGATCCTGCTGGAGCGGGGCAAGGCGGCGGGGGACCGGGCACGTGATGTGACGGGCTTTTGGCGGCGGGGCTGGGACTTTAATCCAGAATCCAATGTGCAGTATGGGGAAGGGGGCGCGGGTACCTTTTCCGATGGAAAGCTGTATACGCAGATCCGTGACCGGGAGCATCGTATCCCCTGGCTGCTGAAGGAGATGGTGGCGGCGGGTGCGCCTGAGGATATTTTGATCAAAGCACGGCCGCACATCGGCACGGACCGGCTGATCAAAGTGGTGAGGCATGTGCGGGAGGAGATCATCTCCCTGGGAGGCGAAGTGAGGTTCGGCTCGCGGGTGAGTGATGTGGTGATCGAAAACGGTGTGATGCGCGCGGTGGTGCTGGCGGACGGGGCGGTGATCGAGGGCAGCCCAGTGGTCTTTGCCATCGGCCATAGCAGCCGGGATACCTTTGCGATGTTGCATGAGCGCGGGATCCCTTTTGACCCGAAGCCGTTCTCGGTGGGGGTGCGCATTGAGCATCCGCAGCGGCTGGTGGATAAGATGCTGTTTGGCAAATGGGCGGGGCATGAGCGGCTGGGCTCGGCACCGTATAAGTTTGTGGCGCACTGCGATACTGAACGCAGCGCGTATAGCTTTTGCATGTGCCCAGGGGGGCTGGTGGTGGCGGCGACGTCAGAACCGGGAACGGTGGTGACCAATGGCATGAGCAGCTATGCGCGAGCTGAGGCGAATGCGAATGCGGGATTCATGGTTGAGGTGGGACCCCAGGACTATGGGCAAGCGCACCCGCTGGCGGGCATCGAGTTCCAGCGGCAGATCGAGCGTCGGGCCTATGAAGCGGGTGGCAGTAACTATCACGCCCCGGCGCAGCTTTTGGGGGATTTCCTTGCCGGGCGCGCCTCGACCAGCCAGGGATCAGTGAAGCCCTCGTATGAGCCTGGGGTAGTGTGGACAGATCTGCGTGAGGTGCTGCCCGAATCCGTGATTGCGACGCTGAAGGAAGCGGTGCCTCGCATCAACAAAAGTCTGCCCGGATTTGACCTGGAAGATGCGGTACTGACGGGCGCGGAGACACGCAGTTCGGCCCCGGTGCGCATTCCGCGGGATCCGGTGAGCTATGAGTGTGTCTCGCTGAAGAATTTTTACCCGGCCGGTGAAGGGGCAGGATATGCGGGAGGCATCATCTCCGCCGCAGCTGACGGGATGCGGGTGGCGGAGGCGATCTTGAGGGCGCGGTGAGGAGCTCAGGACCTGCTTGAAAAAAGCTTTGGTTCATCTGGGCAAGAAAGCAGCCGAATATTGCGAATACTGTCCAGATCGTCTAATATACCTACAATGTTAATTCAAAACCTGAAAGTTTCCGGACTGTTATCCTTCGGCCCAAATGGAGTCGATTTGGACATGCGGAAGCTGAATGTGCTTATCGGGCCGAACGGGTCAGGAAAAAGTAATCTATTGGAGGTTATTAATCTTTTCCGTGAAGCTCCTTCACCGCGGCGTTCAATTGCCGGACCCATTATGGATAATGGTGGCATTGATGAATGGATGTGGAAGGGAGATTGGAATCTCGATGATGCACCACCGCCTGCTTCAGTCTCATGGGTAGTTTCCAAGCCTAATGGTAGTGGAGTGCTTCACGAAATGCAGTTTTATGCATCTAATCACATGCTTAGAATGGCTAATGAGCGCATTGAAAGTATTCAATCTGTAGATCAGTCTAATTCTCCTTGGTGGTTCTACAGGATGAATGTCAGTAAAAAACCTTTTGTCGCCCATTTTCACGATTCAACGGGTCCCGATGGATTCGATGTCATAAGGACTATTCCCCACGACGAGCTAAATTCTAGCGCCTCAATTTTGGCACAGATTCGTGATCCGGGTCGGTACAAAGTTTTCGAATATTTAGAGAAACTGTATTCAGGCATTCAAATGTATAGAGACTGGTGTTTTGGGCCACAGTCAGGTATTCGCTCCCCATCCAGAGGTGATGGTCGAATCGATGTTCTTAGTCGGGCAGGTGAAAATCTTGCCTTAATGGTGGCGGATATGCCAAGTGCTGTGGAAGCCCGTGTAATTCTTGAGTTACAAACTTTGTATGAGGATGTTCAAGGCATCAAGGCACGGCCAGTTGCCGGAGGGAATTTACAACTATTTTTAACTGAATTGGGGGAACGGGAAATTCCTGCTAGCCGACTTTCGGACGGAACGCTGCGATATCTGGCTTTGCTTATTATTCTTCTGGATGCAAAGCCACCTCCGTTAATAGTCATCGAAGAACCTGAGCTTGGATTACATCCTGATGTCATTCCTCAGATTGCAAAGTTGCTAAAAGAAGCTTCTGAAAGAACACAACTGGTGGTAACAACCCATTCCCGAATGCTTGTAGACGCATTGGGGGATGATCCAGAAAGCGTAATTGTCTGTGAGAAACATAATGGGGAGTCAGTGTTTGAACGCCTCAACGCAGAACGTATGGCTGTCTGGCTGGAAAAATATTCGCTGGGAGATTTGTGGAGTAAAGGCGAATTGGGAGGGAATCGCTGGTGAAAATTAAACTCTACATTGAAGGAGGGGGAGATTCGCCACTTCAAGATACAGATTTCCGATCTGGGTGGGCAACGTTTTTCGAAAAAGCAGGGCTTAAGGGGCGTATGCCTGCTATAATCCGAGGTGGAGGCCGTAATCAAACGTTCGATGCTTATAAAAGGGCTTTGCAAATCCGCAAAGCAGACGAACTGCCCTTACTGCTAGTAGATAGCGAGGACTTGGTCGCGGAGGGCTGCGACGCATGGAAGCACCTTAAGTCCAGGAAGGCTGACAACTGGGAGAAGCCACCCCAAGCCGGGGACCAGGATGCGTATCTAATGATTACTTGCATGGAAACATGGTTTCTTGCAGATCGGGAAGCTTTACAGAAATATTTTCATGACTGCTGGAGAGACAGTGCTATACCGAAATGGGCTAATCTAGAGGAGATTCCAAAAGAGTCTGTTTTTCAAGCATTGTCTAAAGCAACGGCTGACTGTGGAAAGAAAGCTTATTCCAAAGGTAAAGCAGCTTTTGATCTACTCAAAGCCATTGACCCCAGCAAGGTGGAAAGCGTTTGTCCGTCGGCAAAAAAACTATTGGACAGGTTACGTAACAAATAACCATTTCTTGGATATGTCCGGATCGATAATTCACTTCACTTCACTAAACCGGTAGCCTTGAGGAGCCAAACATAGAAGGCGAAAAGGCCGAAGAGCATGGCCACGAGAAATATCATGAGCACGCCGAGCATGATGAAGAGACGGGTGGTGCTGCGGCGGATGGTCTGCTGATGCCCGGCCTGCCAGTCCTGGAGTAGGCGGAGGTTCCGCATGTTGGACTTGAAGAACGCGCTGACAACGGGACCGCCGATGGGAAGAAAATCGAAGAGGGTATTGAGCAGCATGTTTCCGCCCATGCGAATGAGGACGGGGACGCTAATGCCAGAGCGGATGGCCTCGGCGAGGATGATGAGGCCACCGCCGGAGGCGACGGTACTGCCGACGCCTGGGAAAAGGGCGAGGATGGGGTCCAGACCGATTTTGAAATTGGTGCCGGGAATGCGCAGCCAGTTATCCAGCCATTTGGCGAGGAAGCGCGCGATCTCGGACTCCTGGGCGAGCTTTGCAGGGGGCCTGCCTGCGACTCTGGGGGGCAGGACTTCATCGATTTGGATGCGGTCAGGGGCGGGCATGGGGGGAGGAAGGGTAAAAGATTTTGGGTAGAAAAATTCTTTTGGATTCCTTTCCCAAGCATCATGAATGGGGCGATATCTGTTGCCGCCCTTATGATTCGTGTCTGCCGGGGAGGCTACGGGCATAAAATTTTAGAGCATGGTATGCTCCAAGGCCTGCACTTCTTTTTTGACGAGTGCTCCGACGCGATGCTTGGCCAGATAAACCTGGGCAGCATTGATGCCGAGGGCTTCGCTGGTCTTTTTGACCCCCCAGCCTTTCATAACGTAACAATCGAAGATCTGAAACTGGCGGGGGGAGACTTTGGCCTTCACCCGCTCCAGGGCGGCTGCGGTAATGTTGTCCCGCCATTCTTTGTCCCAGATGTTTTCGAGGAGGTTATCCTTGTCGTTGGAGAGACGGTCGAGGGCGAGGTTGCTGGTTTCTTCGCTGTCAGAATTTCCTTGGTCGGCAAGGGAGGGTTGGCGCTTGCGAGCGCGGAAGACATCTAGGACGCGCCAGCGGGTCATTTGCAGGAGCCAAGCTTTGAAGGAGCCAGCACGGGGGTCATACTGACCCTTTTGTACCTGACGGGCGATGGCAATGATGGTCTCCTGGATGACATCGAATGCCTCCTCACGGGTAAGCCCGGCTTTGGTGGCGACGCTGTAGATGAGGCGCCAGTAAGTCTGGTAGAATTCGTTCCAGGTTCGCTGGTCCTCCCAGTTATTCAGGCGCTCAATAAGGCTCTTGCGGGTTTTTTCCCACAAGCCCTTATCTTTCTTTGCATCTTCGGGGATGTCTGGCAGTTCCTCCATCGCTTTGATTGTCAGCGTTGGAATCGTACTGTCAAACACCGTGTGAGAGGGGCGGGACCCCCGTTTGAAAAAAAGAGGTCTTTCGGAAAATGTGAATAACTTTGGCGATGAGAGCCGCTGATGAGATCCGTTCAGCTCTGACGGGAGCGGATTTCCAGGAGCTTCTTCATCACATGGGCGAGGTTGCCATTCCAATGAGCGGTGCCGAAAGCATCGTGCAGGGTGTGATAAAGGGCATACAATTCGGCATATACGGCCTGATTTTCCGGGATGGGGTAATAGACTTTTTCGCGGGTGGCGGTGACGCGATTCTGGAGGGTGCCGATATCCGCGATGCCTGCGGCGGCGGCTCCGAAGATGGCGGCACCGAGGGCACAGGTTTGCTCGCTCTGGCTGACTTTCATGGGCTTGCCGATGATGTCGGCATAACACTGCATGAGGGTGGCGTTTTTGATGGAGAGGCCGCCGGTGTTGATGATTTCCCGGACTTCGACGCCGTATTCTTCGACGCGCCGGATGATGGTGAGGGCACCGAAGGCAGTGGCCTCAATGTAGGCGCGGTAGATCTCATGCGCCTCCGTGTGGAGGGTCTGGCCTAACAAGAGGCCTGTCAGACGCACATCCACGAGGACGGTGCGGTTGCCATTATTCCAGTCGAGTGCGAGCAAGCCTGAAGCGCCTGGTTTTTGGGCGGACATGGCTTTTTCCATGGCACTGAATTTATCCCCAATGGTGCTGCCGTAACTTTCAGGAACGAGGTTCTTCACGAGCCAGAGGAACAGGTCACCGACAGCACTCTGGCCTGCCTCAATGCCATAATAACCGGGGAGGACGGAGCCATTGACAATGCCGCAGACGCCGGGGATATCTGCCAGGGGCTGATTGGCCGGAGTGATCATGAGATCGCAGGTGCTGGTGCCGAGGATCTTCACCAACGTGCCTTCTTTGATGCCAGCCCCGACAGCGCCCATGTGGGCATCAAAAGCGCCTACAGAGATGGCGATGCCTTCGGGCAGGCCGAGCTTGGTGGCCCATTCGGCACAGAGGCTGCCAGCTTTGACGTCGGAGGTATGGGCTTCCTCATAGAGGCGATCCCGAAGGTCGGCGAGGGCGGGATCAAGCTTGCTGAGGAATTCCTTATCCGGCAGGCCGCCCCATTCGGTACTGAACATGGCTTTATGGCCAGCCGCACAGACGCTGCGCTGCAAGGTAAGAGGATTCGTATTGCCAGTGAGAACGGCGGGGAGCCAGTCGCAGTGCTCAACGAAACTATAAGCAGCCTCAAAGACTGCGGGGTCGGTGCGGCGGAGGCGGAGGATTTTACTCCAGAACCATTCGCTCGAGTAGATGCCGCCGCATTTGGCGAGGATGTCTGGCCGGATCTCACGGGCAAGCTGAGTAATCTCTGCTGCTTCAGCATAACCCGTGTGGTCTTTCCAGAGCCAGACCATGGCATTGAGGTTATTTTTGAACTCCGGCAGGAGGCCAAGTGGGGTGCCCTCTTGATTTACGGGAATGGGAGTGCTGCCGGTGGTATCAATGCCGATGCCGACGACCTGCGCGGGATCAAAGCCGGGAATCTTTGCTGCCGCCTGCTCCAATGCGCCGCGGGTGATGGCGACGAACCCATCCAGATAGTCTTGAGGATTTTGGCGGGCAACGTGTGGATTCTTGGGATCTAAAAGAACGCCCATTTCGCCGGAGGGATAATTGAAAACGGTACTTCCTATTTCGGTTCCATTTTCGAGATCGATGAGGAGGGAACGGCAAGAGTTGGTGCCGTAGTCAATGCCAAGGGCGTGCTGTTTCATGGTCGGGAGATCGGAAAGATAATGAGTGTAGAGATTGCAACCCGCAGGGCCAGCAAAAACCGGACAGAAGACCGAATGAAGGTGGGAGCGGTATGCGTTACCGCTTGGCTCCATGTCTGAACTGCCTGAACTCACTGAAACTGACCGTGCCCTCTATCAATGGCAGATGTGGGTGCCTGGAATGGGTGAGGAGGGGCAGCGAAAACTCAAGGGTGCCAGCGTTCTGATATCTCGAGTGGGCGGGCTGGGGGGGCTGGTGGCAATGGAGCTAGCAGCAGCAGGCGTAGGCCGGATGATCCTGGCACACGGCGGCAGTCTCAAGTTGCCAGATCTAAACCGGCAGCTTTTGCAAACACGCAATCACGTGGGGATGGAACGGATGGAAAACATCGTGAAGCGACTGAAGGATCTGAATCCGGACTGTGAGATAGTGGGGGTGGCGAAAAATATTGATCCAACGAATGCGGAGGAACTGGTGGCCCAGGCGGATATCGTGGTGGATGCGGCTCCTTTGTTTCAAGAAAGACTGGCGCTGAATGCTGCGGCATGGCGGTTAGGAAAACCGATGGTTGAGTGTGCGATGCATACACTGCAAGCAACCGTGACCACTTTTATCCCAGGCCAGACGGGTTGCCTGGCGTGTTATGTGCCGGAAGTCCCTGTGAACTGGACGCGGCAGTTTCCTGTCTTCGGTGCAGTGTCTGGTACGGTGGCCTGCCTTGGAGCGATGGAGGCCATCAAGCTCATTACTGGCATCGGTAGCCCACTGGCTGGTGAGATGCTGAGCATGGACCTGGGAATGATGCAGTTCCGTCGGGTAAAGCTACCGCAGCGGCAGGATTGTGAGATTTGCAGCGAGAGAAGTGGAGAACCAATGCCTGCTTAACGCCCGACCGGAACGGCGCGTTGGATCTCATTGGGCAGTTCACTGGCTTTGCCCGATTTGCCCTTGGGCGTTGCCGGGACTGAATACCAGTTTAACTGGGGGACGCCAACAAGCTGCACCCATTGCTGGGAACCGAGTTTGACCCATTCGAGATCCACGATGGCCCAGACCTGGGCACCCCATGGGATACGGTCTTTGAGATCACGGCCGAGCTGGGAGTCTTTTTCGACAAAAACGGTGGTTAGATATGGGTTTGGAGGGGCAGGACCGATGTTGAATGCATCTTTGTTATCCGTATTGGGCACTTTATCCTCAAAGTAATGAGTGCGGGTGATACCGACGTGGAATCGTGCGGCACCTTCCTGATAATTTTCAAAGAACTTCTCCAGGATGCGGTCCTTGAATTCGACAAAGGAAAGCCAGTCCACTTGGAAACCATCATTGGTTTCCTCAAGCATCACCGGGACAGGGTATTCCCATGCACGGCTTTCGACTCCAAACACTGCGTGAGCGCCGCCACCCATTTGAGGCTTTGGATCAAGTCGTACGAGTCCTGCGGCATCAATGGAAATGGGACCATCCGGCTGGGACTGATAATAGCGCTCCATGAGCGGCTTCATGGAAGCAGCGGCAAGGGTGTAGTTAAGGCGCTCCTTAAGGTTTTTGGCATTGAGGAATTTCAAGAGAGCATCTGCTGCGGGTTTGCCCTCTTCAGAGACTTCGACCTGCACTTCTTTGGCTGGCATGGCGAGGCTGTTTGCTTCAGGCGGGTTGCTGTCGTTTTGCAGTCCAGGTGCCATGGGTTTCGAAGGGACCTCTAACAAACCATCTGGAGGAGTCGAGGGTGACGGGAGAGGCTTAAGGGCGGCTATTTCAGCCGGAGTGGGGGTGAGTGCGCGAGGCGGGGCGGGCTCATCGGGATCGAAAACCGGTTTCACCGTGGGTTCTGCGGCGACAGCCTCTGGCGAGAGGTCCGGGGCAGAAATTTCTGCAGACAGTGGCTCTGGAGATTCATTGGGCTCTGGCAGGACGAATAACGGAGCTTCATCCTTGGGAGGCATGTACCGGTTCACCAGTTCCATGATGGGTTCACGGAACATCCATCCGGCGGCAGCGATGAAGCCGGCCAGAAGGATAACCGACAGGGCGAACATGAAAATGTTGGAACCGCGGGCTGGCTTTTTGAGGGGCCGCACTGCGCGCGGAGCCGCAGCTGGAGCCGGGGCTTCTCGCCGAGCTTCCGGCAGATTAAGCGGTGCGGGGGCAGGGGCGGCAGCGGGTATGTCGCGAGAGAGCAGTGACGTGGCTGGACCCTCTGGACCCTTGTTGTTAAAGAGCGGTAGCGAGGGGGAGCCTGGAATCAGGTTGCTGTGAGAGGGAGCTCCTGAACTGGAGCGAGGCTGGGGAAACAAGGATGCACCTGGATTTTGTCCACCCTGTGGAGCTGCCTGCTGTGGAGGTGGTGTCCCCCATGGAGCCATGGGCTGCTGGGAAGCGGGTGCAGTCGTATGGGGTGGCTCTTCCTGGCGCTTTGGTGGCAGCCCCAGTCCAGAGGCCAGGGGCTGCTGGGCTTGAGGAGAAGGAGGAAGGTTTCCAAGAAGAGTCTGGCCAAGGCCAGGCTGCTGCCAGGGTGATTGAACCGGAGGCTCTGGAGTATGGCCGCCTCCCATAAATCCTCCACCCTGGGCAGGTGGCTGGATTGTTTGAGCGGACTGTGAGGGCGCTGGCTGCGAATGCCCCATGGGTCCCAGATGCTGGGAAATGGAATGAGGCATCGGCATCACTGGGCCGGTGGCTGGCTGACGCCCTGGGTGCAAGGAAGGTGCAGCCGCAGGTTGTGGAGGAGCGGGAACGGAGAACAGAGAGACGGGCGGGGCTGCTACTGCAGGTGCCGCATTGGGAGAGGTCACTGTCTGCCCACATATTGGACAAGGACCGGTCACCCCAGCCATGTGGGATGGCACGGTGAGCACGCTTTGACACGCACTGCACTGGAACTGGAGCACATCCGGATTCATGAAAGGAGTAAAAAGGATTTTCTCAGGATTAAGAAACTATCGCCGACCAGATGCCTCTCGACAAGTGAGCTTTGAGGATTGTTTGAAAAAACTAGAATTAAATAGGGCTTTATGAGGGTAATCGCGATTTTCGGCAAAAGTTATACCCCAAAGTTATGCACATATAAACATCTTCGATTGTTAAAATGTTAAGATTTGCTAAATAATTGGGATTCTCCATGTCACAGAACACTTTCCGTGCCAGCACCAAAGATCGCGCTCTGAAGCGGATGGACCGGTCCCAGCTCACCAACGTGAGACGACATCCCCGTCAGCAGAAATTGAAACGCACTAAAAGTGTGAAGCGCGCCGTGGCGGTGACGCTGCTGCTGCCCTTGGGGCTGGTGACGGCATTTACTTTGTTTGAAATGCTTTGGCGCGCCGTGATCCGCCTGGAATTTTGGAGGACAGAAGAGGTCGTTTTTTTTGTGGTGGGTGGCGTGGCCTGGGCGGTGACCTACGCGACTGGTTGGAGGCCGGTGCGCAGTTATGTTTTTGGTCATGAGGTGAGTCATCTGCTGGTGGCCCGTGCTTTTGGTGGAAAAATTCTGGATTGGGATTTTTCCGCAACTGGAGGTTATGTGGAAACGAACAAGTCGAACACGTGGATCACGCTGGCTCCTTACCTGCTGCCGTTTTATTCGCTGATCGTGCTTTTGCTTTTTGGTCTCGTGGGAACGATTTGGAACCTGCATGCGATGCAGCATCTCTCGGTGGGGGCAGCGACTCTCAATTTCAAACCAGTGTGGTTCTTTTATGCGATGCTGGGTTTGACCTGGTGTTTCCATGCGACCTTCACCTGGAAAACGGTGTTCATTGAGCAGAGTGATCTGGAGACAAATGGGGAGTTCTTTTCCATGCTGCTGATTTTTTTGGTGAATGTGCTGCTTTTGGTAGGCTTATTTATTGCGGCATCACCCTCTCCAGGCTTGGGACTGGCGGAAGTCGGCCGGTGCTGGCTGGCCATGGCGGGTTCCGTCTGGGATTTTCTGCTGGGAAGGTTTTGGTGATGATTTCCTGCTGGCAGTGAGGACGTGCTTCGCTACAGGGGCAGGAGTATGCAGCCTGAGAATGTCCTGTCCGTAACCCAACTCACCCGCGAGATCCGCGAGGTGTTGCAGGGACATATCGGTACGGTGTGGGTGGAGGGGGAGATCAGCAATCACCGGCTGCAAGGCAGCGGTCACCAATACTTTACCCTGAAGGACGCGGGTTCCCAGCTCTCCTGCGTGATGTTTCGCGGGGCGGCACGTAGCGGAGTGAGGCTGGGTGATGGTGTGCAGGTGATGGTGCAGGGGGACATCTCCGTCTATGAACCCCGCGGGCAGTACCAGATGGTGGTGAAGCAGGTGCAGATGAAAGGCCAGGGTGGACTGCAAGCCAAGTTCGAGGCGCTGAAGCGCAAGCTTTATGAAGAGGGCTTTTTCGATCAGGAGCATAAGCAGTCTATTCCCAAATACCCGCGTGTGGTGGCTCTGGTGACGTCTCCCACAGGGGCGGCCATTCAGGATATGCTGAACATCCTGACGCGGCGTGCACCGTGGATTCATGTGCTGATTTTTCCCGTGCGTGTACAGGGGCAGGGGGTGGAGAAGGAAACGATCCGTGCGCTGGAGATGCTGAACGCGGCTGCACAACACGGTCTGCCAGTACCGGATACCATTGTGATCGGCCGGGGCGGCGGCAGCATTGAAGATCTATGGGCATACAATGAGGAGACCCTGGCACGGGCGATCTTTGCATCCCGGATCCCGATCATCTCGGCCGTGGGGCATGAAATTGATTTCACCATCGCGGATTTTGTGGCGGATTTGCGTGCGCCCACTCCAAGTGCTGCCGCCGAGCTATTGGCTCCTGATGTAACAGAACTGAAACGGCATTTTGACGCCCTTTCCCGAAGATTGACCGGACAGCTCACGGTGCAACTGGACCAGCATGAAAAGGTCCTGGATTTCATGAGACGTGGCGGTTTGAGGACGGAGCCTGTCCGGCAACTGCAATCGGCTGAGCAGGAAGTGGATGAGGCTGAATACCGCCTCAAAGACGCGGTGCGGGAACAATTGCGTGCGAGAATGGATGAGGTCAGTGAGCGGCAGCAGGTCATCGCCGCGCATCATCCGCAGGTGATGCTGACGGAGATCACGCACCGACTGGAAAACCAAGGTCAACATTTGAGACAAAGCCTGTCCCACCGCCTAGCGCGGTTGGAGGACCGGGTCTCATCACGAGCGGATGTACTGAAAAATCTAGGGCCTGAATCCATCCTGGCCCGTGGCTTTTCATACACCACGGATGTGCAAGGGAAGGTGATCAAAAGTGCGGAGGAAATCCGTGCTGGAGACCTGCTGGTAACCCGGCTCCAACAAGGAGTGGTGAAGAGCATTGCCCAGCCTTGAGAAAGGGATTCTGCGCCAGATCAGGGGCTTACTTGCACATCCATGGCCCATATTCCACGGGAACGGCGGCTTCAAAGCTCATGGGCTGATCATGAACTGGATGATTCAGACTGAGCTTCCAAGCATGAAGCATAAGACGTGAGGACGGGATCTTTTGACGGCTCGGGTGCCCGTAAATAGGATCTCCCAGAATGGGGGAACCGAGGCCCTCCTTCATATGCACACGAATCTGGTGGGTGCGACCCGTGAGGAGCTTGCAGCGGATGAGGGCGCATTCTTTATAAACGGAGAGCTGTTCCCATTCGGTGACGGCTTCTTTGCCTGCGCCGTCATAGAGTGTGGCCATGCGCTTGCGGTCCACCGGATGACGGCCGATGAGGTTCTGAATGCGCCCACTTTTCTCCTTGGGCACACCATTGATGGCTGCCAGGTAGATTTTGCTCATGCGGCGCTCCGCAAAGGCTTCCGAGAGCCGCCGGTGGGCAATGTCGTTCTTGGCGACGACCATGCAGCCGCTGGTATCTTTATCCAGACGATGAACAATCCCCGGACGCATTTCACCGCCGATGCCGCTGAGATCATCGCAATGATGCAAAAGAGCGTTGACCAGCGTGCCGTCTGGATTTCCTGCTGCGGGATGGACAACGAGGCCCGGTGGCTTGTTGAGCACCAGAATGTCTTTGTCCTCGAAAAGAATCTCCAGGGGAATGTCCTGGGCCACAACAGCGACGGCGGTAGCCTCCGGAATGATGAGTGAGATGGCATCTCCCGGTTTTAACGAGATGCTGGCTTTAGCAGGGCGACCGTTGAGCGTGACGTGTCCGTCGCGAATCAAATCTTGCAAACGTGAGCGTGAGAGGTCAGTCAGACGTCCTGTCAGATGTTTGTCCAACCGCTGTCCAATATCGCTCTGCTCTGTGATAATCCAGTCCACTCCATATAGTCATGATTCGAATAAATTAGGCAATCTGTAATTTCTGGCATTTCATTTGCGATGGAAGTAAAGAAGTAGTGCAATTCTAACCCCCGAAGTGACCCTCACCCCCGAACAGTCCTATTTAAGCACCTGTCCCGTCTGTCAAAATCAGATTGATGTGACATCCCTGGAGCCGTTTACGAAGCTGAAATGCCCGTTTTGCGGCCAAATGGTACGGGTGCGGAGGAAGTTCGACCACTTCATGATCGTGCGCCAGATCGGCGAAGGTGGAATGAGCCGGGTGTTTGAGGCTGAGGATGAGACACTAGGACGTAGGGTGGCTCTGAAGATTCTGAATCGGCAATATTCCCGTGATGCCGCCCGGGTGGAGCAGTTTCGCCAGGAGGCGCTGATCACCGCCAATGTAAATCACCCGAACGTGATCAAGCTGTATTCCGTGGGCTATGACCAGGGGTATTTTTACATTGCCATGGAACTGGTGAATGGCGGCAGCCTGGAGCAGCGCATCCGCCGTGAAGGGACGATCAAAGAAGAGGAAGCATTGCGGATCGGTCGTGAGGTGGCGGAGGGTTTGCGAGCAGCGCAGCAACTGGGCCTGATCCACCGCGACGTGAAGCCGGCGAATATTTTGTTTACCGAGACGGGGACTTCCAAGGTGGTGGACTTTGGTCTGGCCTTGTTTGTGGAACGCGGCCCGGATTCCTCCAGTGAGATCTGGGCGACGCCCTACTACGTGGCACCGGAGAAGATCATTGATAACCGTGAGGACTACCGAAGTGACATCTTCAGCCTTGGAGCCTCCATTTTCCATGCACTGACAGGCCGTCCGCCGCACAAGGCAGAATCCAACAACATCCAGGAACTGCGGATGATCAAATGTCGGCGTGTGGCGCTGGAGGATAGCGGACTGCGTTTTGCCCCCCGGACGATCCATGTGATCAACCGGATGGTGGCCTTTCGTCCGCAGGAGCGCTGTGCCAATTACGATGAAACGGTGGAGGAACTGCGCCTGGCGGAAGGTTTGGTCGGGCAGGGGTATAAAACGCGGTTCAGTGGGCGAAAGCTGCGCTGGCTGGGTGTGGCCGCAGCCGCCCTAGTGGTGGCCTTCATTGTGGGCTGGATGGTGCGTAGCACCGGAGACCGGGCTGCGGTAGCTATCACCGAGACGGTGGATGAATCCTATGAGGACCTCAATGGTGAAGGTGTGACCCTGCAAGCGGGACGCAAAACGGTGGCGGAACGTTTCCTGGAAGCGCGTGAGACGATGCTGGAGAAAAAGCGCTTTGCCGAAGCGAGGCAGCAGTTTGAAAAGTTAATCGACTCCGGTGATGCGCGGCAGCCGACTCTGAACTGGGCGCGATTTAATGCGGCGCTGTGCTGCATTGTGATCAACCGCAAAGAGGAGGCTGAAAAGCACCTGAAGAAAATGACGGAGGACACAGGTGAGGGAAGCAGCCTGGTTTCTGACGAGATCGCTGGATTTTTCAAAAACCTGGGAAGTCTGATGGGGAGCAACCTGGGGCTGGGAACGGCGCTGGACAAACTGCAGTATGATACGACTCAAGAGCCGTTGCTAGGCTATCTGATGCAAGGTCTGGCCGAATGGCACTTTGGTGATGCAATGCTGGGTATGTCAGAAATGGAGCATTTCTCTGTGCACCTGGCGGATGTGAAATCGGGGCCGAACGCTGCGGCGCTGGACTGGGTGCAGGGATACGCGGCCGTGTATGCGGTGTATCAATCAGATATCGAGGTGGCGCGCAGTGTTCAAGACTTAGCCACCCCACAGGATCTGGAGAGCTGCCGAAGAGCTCTGGCCACGGTCAAAAAAGCTCGTGAAAAGTTGCGTAACACGGGTGCTTTAAAACTGTCCCTCACCAGGAAAGAGGAGGAGTTGAAACGGGAGCTGGTCCGCCTGCGAATGAATGAGCAGAGGCAGCAAATGGCAGCAGACCGGATCCAGCGCGAGCGGGAGCTATCTCAACTGGCTGAGATCACGACCGTGCTCCCCTCCTTGGTTCAAGGGTATGATTACTCACGGGTGGTGGAACTGCTGAAGGATGTGCGCTTTGAATCCCCGGAGGTGCAGTCCGCCCTGGAGGGAAGGCGCTATCTGTATGAACAAGGGCAGGCGTTTTTGACCCAGCTTTTTGCAGACATTGCTCAGTCTGGATACCAGGGAAAACTGCAGCGCGTGAGCGGAAGCACCCTGGAAGGAAAGGTCACCGCCGCAGACCTGACCCAGGTAACGGTGACGCTGGACCGTGGTGTGCTGACGGTGCCGCTGGATACGCTGGCCCCGGAGTCCCTACTGGAGGCTGCGCAGTTTTTCGCGGAACAGACAACGGACAGCAGCGAGTATTATAAGCGGCAGGAGCGAATCGCTGTTTTTGCCAGGGTGACCGGCTTGCACAATCTATCTGCAACGGTGGCCGCACAATTGATGGAAGAAAATCGCAGTTTTCGCTCCCGCTGGATGAAGGTGGTGCAATAAGCGAAGGTGGAAAACCTGCACTTATTGTCCTGCCAGAATTTTAAGGGGCCGGCATTTCCAGGACCACACGGAAGCCGAGGCTGCTATTGCTGCTGCTGGCTGCGGCATGCTGGCGTGCGCCGGTGCGGAGCTGGTCTTTGTCCCGGCTGAGCCAGGAGCCTCCGCGAATTACCCGGTCTGCGGGGATTCCTGGCCAGACGTCCAGGCACCATTCGGAAGCATTGCCCCCCAGTCCCATGATGCCGTATTCATTGGGACGCTCGCTCGTGACAGGGGCGGTATAGGAGTGGCTGTCCCGATAACCTTCAATATTGAGGGCATCCAGATTGGTCGTGGAGGCTGGGGGAGGGAAGACGCCTGAAGCGGACCAAGGGTAGTGAAGGGCGGGATTTTGTCCACGTTCGGCAGGATCCATACCGGATTCATCGGCCAAACCAGCCGCGCGGCTCCATTCCAGATCTGATGGCAATCGATAGCTGGCCTCCTGAGGTATAAGCTGGGCGGCACGATCACGGTCTGTCAACCAAGTGCAAAAAGCAGTGGCATCTTCCCAAGTGACTCCCACAGCGGGATGCTCAACCGTAAGGAGGAATCGAGGCTTGTTTTCCCATGTGCGACCTGCGTCCTTCAGCCATGTTTCGAAATCCTGCACCCTCACCTCGGTGCTGCCGAAGAGCACATTCGTGCCCTGGAGCGGGATGAAGTTCATTCCCAGAGCATTGGCAAAGGGCTCTCCATTTTTTGCAGCTACCAGCGGAGTTTGCGAATCTTGTGACGAAGGCAACTGGCCCGCGGCTCTCAGTTTTTCCTTCATGGCGGCGAGTTCTTCTTTTTTGACCTCGCCCCCCGTGATCTCTTCGCGCCGTTGGGTGCGAATCTCCGCTTTGATCTTTTCTGCGGCAGCGAGCATGACTGCGGTGCGTTGCTTGTCCTCAAAGACGCAACGAAATCCGATGGTGGGCATCCTCATGTCCACAGGCACGGTATAAAGATAGGATGAGAGAAGGCACTCTGGACGAAAGTAGGCCCAGGAACCCCCGCGCAGAACGCCGATCTGCTCAGCGCGAATTTCCGGATCCCAGCACCATTCCCAAACATTGCCTGAGAGGTCGTAAAGGCCTTCGGCACTGGGTTTAAACTGACCCACAGGAGCCGTGAAAGGATAATCATCCTTATAGCCAGCAATTTCTCCTTCAGCCAGATTGGCCGACTTGGCCGGTGGTGGCCAGGCTCCACCCCAAGGAAAAGAGCGCTCATCAGCCACCTTTTCCTCCACGGTGAGATCTGGTTTTCTCGTTCGTAACAGACCAATAGCCGCGTCCCAGTCGGCTCGCGTCGGCAAGCGGTAAAGCTGGGAAGAGTTTAGTCGTCCCTCCAACCGGTCTTTTTCTGTGAGCCAAGTGCAAAAAGCCCGAGCATCCTCCAATGTGATTCCCACCACGGGATGATCTGGCCCCTGCTGAAAATGGGGGCGATATGACCACGCATAACCGCTGACCGCCAGAAATGCCTGCCATTCAGATAAACGCGTTTCATGCGTGGCGAACAGGCTCGGAGTTCCTGGAATGGTAACAAATCGCGTTCCCAGAGAACTTGTATGTTCCAAAGGCTCAGGGGCGCTCTGTCCAAAAATGGATGCCCAACTGAAGCAAAGAGAAAAGAAAGCCCAAAGGGGGGCAAAGGGGGGATGGCGCACAATCACGGTCATTGCATAGATCAGCCAACGGCCAGGTTCATTCAAAAAGAATGTGGCTGAACCTGCCAGAGCTGCGTTTCATCTGAAAGCCAAAGTTGTTCGTCACGCTGATTTCAAGAATGTAGAGATTGAGCTTTGCGCTGATAATGAGCATGATACAGTCGGCCTCCTTCATGCCGAATAAGGCTGAAAATTCCCTCGTCAACACCCCGATTGGTGCTCCCCATCCAGCGACCAATGGCGGCAGCTTGGCCGAATGTCAAAACCGAGCCTCTTTAGACTGATATGAAGGGTATTCTGATGGCGGGCGGGACCGGATCAAGGTTGTATCCATTGACACTCGTCGCCAACAAGCAGCTTCAGCCAGTCTATGATAAACCGATGGTGTATTACCCGCTCACTGTTTTGATCGCAGGTGGAATACGCGAAATTTGTGTCATCGCTTCTCCCGATGATTTGCCCCGCTTCAGGCAATTGCTGGGCGATGGGAGTCAATGGGGGATTCATTTGGAATACAGGCAGCAGGATAGGCCCGAAGGTATCGCTCAGGCGTTTCTAATCGCCGCAGACTTTATCGGCACAGGCCCCATCACCCTCATTTTGGGCGATAATCTCTTTTTTGGTGGAGACGCATTGCCTCGTGCGCTGGCTGACTTTAAATCAGGGGCGACCATTTTTGCCTATCATGTGACCAATCCTGAATGCTATGGGGTGGTCGAATTTGATGCACACGGCCGGGCCAAATCGCTGGAAGAAAAACCGGATAAACCGCGCAGTCACTTCGCCATTCCTGGAGTGTATCTGTATGATCAGCAAGTCGTCGATATCGCTCATGCTTTACAGCCTTCTGAGCGCGGTGAACTGGAAATCACCGAAGTAAACTTAGAGTATCTTCGACGGAACCAATTGTGTGTGACCCGACTCAGCCGTGGATTTGCCTGGCTGGACGCAGGCAGTAGCACTAGCTTATTTGAAGCAGCCGCCTTCGTGCAAACCATCGAAAAGCGGCAGGGAATCAAACTCGGCTGCCCGGAGGAAGCCGCCCTCAGACGTGGATTTTTGTCCTTGGAACAATTTGAAGGGCTGGTTCAAAACATGCCGTCTTGTGAATACCGCGAATATTTGACGGGCATCAGTGCAGAGATCCGAAGACACGAATCAAACGAGATTTCAATGCCCGCATGAGATTGCTCGTCACTGGCGGAGCAGGTTTTATAGGCTCCAACCTCATTCGCCACATCATTGACCTTCCTGGTATTGATCAGCTTATTAATCTGGATGCACTGACCTATGCGGGAAATCTCCAGAATCTGGAAGGCATCCATGAAATACATCCCAAGTATGCATTCGAGCATGTCAACCTCACGGATGTGGATGAAGTAGAGCGGGTAGTGCGAACGCACGCCATCACCCATGTGATCCACCTCGCTGCCGAATCCCACGTGGACCGCTCCATCCAAAACGCCAGCCCGTTCATGCAGACCAATGTGATGGGCACTCTACACCTGCTGGATGCATGCCGGGCGGTATGGAAAAATCCAGAAAGTCATCGATTCATTCAAGTCTCCACTGACGAAGTCTATGGAAGCCTAGGCCCCGCCGAAGCCCCCTTTACCGAAGATAGCCCCCTTCAGCCCAACTCCCCTTACGCGGCAAGCAAAGCCGCTGCCGAGTGCCTCGTTCGTAGCTATGTGAAGACCTACGGTTTTCCCGCCATCATCACCCGCAGTTGCAATAACTACGGTCCCAATCAGCACCCGGAAAAACTCATCCCCACCGTTCTAACCTGTCTCCGCGACCGCTGCCCCATCCCCGTCTATGGGAATGGCCAGCAAACCCGCGAATGGATCCATGTAACAGACCACGCCGAAGCGCTGTGGCAAGTCCTGGAAAAAGGCGTGACAGGGGAGGTCTATAACATCGGTACCGGTGATGAATGGACTAATCTGAAACTCATCGAACATCTATGTGATATCTGGGATGAAACTCATCAATCCAGTTCATCCCGGCAACTCATTTCCCACGTCACCGATAGGCCTGGGCATGATCAGCGGTATGCTATAGATGCTTCGAAGATAATGCGGGTGACAGGCTGTGGGCCTTGTGGGGATTCGAAGCAGGTAATCCGAAAGCTAACCGTTACCGGTTAATTTGATATTGGAATGTCTCTCACTCGACGCATATTTTTTGGTTCGGCCGCCAGTTGGTTCAGCCGAGGCACAAGTATATTTTTGGGACTTATATTATTGCCTATATTGTTTAGAGCGTTGCCAAAAGAAGAATTAGGAATTTGGTTATTGCTTGGACAATCATGGGCAACATTAGGCATTTTAGACTTAGGCTTTGGAGTTACTTTGACTCGCCAAATTGCTTTTGCTAAAGGGAAAAGTGGAAGTGACCCGGAATGTGATTTAAATGAGACGAGCTTGCAGGAAATAGCAGATTTAGTGATGACGGGCCAAAGAATATATAGGTATCTATCCGTGATATCTTTTGTGATTGCCTTTGGATTGGGGGCATTGTATCTAAATAGCCTCACATTGGAGCATGTGCCGGTTCAGAGAGTATGGATTGCTTGGGGCATTCTTTGTTTGAGTTTTAGCATCAATACATTAGCCACACCATGGGCTTGTCTTTTACAAGGAGTGGGATACGTAGGCTGGGACGCTATTATCGTTTCATTTGTCAATACACTTACCCTCATAGGACAAATTGCAGTCGCTCTTCTGGGCGGAGGGCTTGTAAGCCTAGCTGTTGTGGCTGTAGCAGGGGCATTTACTCAGAGGTTGGCCATTTATACTTTTGCATTTAAAAAGCGCCCAGAGCTGCTTAAAATGCAAGGAATGTGGAAACATAATCAGTTTAAACTAATGGTTCCTCTAGCCAGTCGTGCTTGGTTGACCGCCTCAGGTGCCGCGATGATTCTGTATACTGATCAATTCATTATTGCATCCTTTCAGGGAACGGCCGAGTTACCTGTGTACCGAGCTTCATGGATTCTGGTCCACAACCTTACTGTGCTAGCAGTAACTTTTGCCATGGCTTCAGGTGTATTTATTAGCCATCTTTGGCAAGATAAAAACTATACCCAAGTGCACCGGATTCTAGAAAGGAATACACGCATTGGGTGGCTGATCATGCTAACCACGACTGCTGTGCTGGTATTTGGTGGTGAAGAACTATTCACATTGTGGTTGGGGCCAGGTAATTTTGTTGGATACGGAGTTTTGATGGTTTTTGTTTTAACTGAAACACTGGAAACCCAGAGTTATGTAATAGCCAGCACATCTCGCGCTACTGGAGATGAAGCTTTTGCCTTTAGTTCCCTAGCTGCTGGAGTAATTAAAATCACTTCATCAGTTTATTTGGCGCACCAATTTGGGCTTTTGGGTATTGCTTTAGGGACGACAATCGCACTGTTATTAACGAATCACTGGTATATACCTAAAAGGGGTTTAGAGCGCCTTAATTATTCCAAAAAAAGCTATCTAGCCAAGGTGGTTTTACCTTGTATCGCAGTATTTTGTGCGCTCAGTGGTTTACTTTCATTGATGAAGTTATGGACGCATGTAAATTCACCAATGATACACCTTTGTTTAGTTTTGGTCATTAGTGGAGTCTGTTTTATTGTTGCCCTGTGGTTTTTGGTGATGGAACCGATGCAACGATCAAGTATAATCAGCAGAATACAGACATTTCACGCATGAGTATTTTTGACCAATGGCAAAAAATAAGGGGGCATTCAATCTGGACAGCCCCCTTGAACGCGAATTCTGTGGTTGTCGATGCCGGGGCACACAAGGGCGAGTTCAGTCAGACAATGAATAAATTATTTGGCTGCCGATGCATCTTAATTGAGGCCAATCCTGATTTAGCCAAAGATCTTGTTGCGCCATCCAAAGGGGAAATTGTCCACGCTGCACTTGCCGCTACAGATGGTGTCAGCCAGTTTGTATTTCGTGAAAACCAAGAGAGTGGCAGTATATGCACTCGCTCTATTGATCGTCTTAATCCTACTGCATCAGTTCAAACAATCTCACTTAAGACCCTTCGCCTGCAACACGGGATTAACCAGTTAGACCTTCTAAAGCTTGACATCGAAGGCGCGGAATTTGAACTCATTGAAGCCACGCCTGATGATGTTCTTAGTGACATCGGCCAAATCACCGTGGAGTTTCATGATTTCCTCTCAGACTATCAGAATAAGGGATTATACGAAAAAGCACGCTCACGCCTTGAACGGCTAGGCTTCACTTGCATCAATATGGCATTCAGAACGCATGGTGATGTGATTTTTCTAAACCAACGTAGGTGGGCCGTATCTTTTGCTAAAATAAAGTTAATGCAATTTACTGCCAAATGGGTTTTAAAAGTGAAGTGGGGATTTCTTGATCAATGATTATTTCGGTTATGATCACCTCGCGGAATCGACATGATGATTTGCGTCGGACATTAGAAAATTTGCGCGGGATGGATCCACTGCCAGATGAAGTCTTGATCACTCTCGATGGTTGTACAGACACAACGGTAAGTATGGTGGAAAGGGCCTATCCAAATTGTAGGTTGTGGATAAATCACCCTGGCGAGGGTTCAGTGCCTTCACGAGATCGAATGTTACGGGAAGCCAGTGGCGATGTCATATTAAGTTTGGACGATGATAGCTATCCTGTGCAAAAAGACTTTTTTGCTAGGCTTCCATCGTTATTCAAAATGCATCCAGATGCGGCCGTGATCAGTTTTCCCGAAGTTCTTGATAATGGCACATATTTGAATTCCACTAAAACCCCAAGTTCTCCCGGTCATTACTTATCTGCTTATCCAAATAGTGCAGCGGCAATGAGACGAGATGTTTACCTTAAAACTGATGGATACCCTCGTTTTTTTGTACATGCCTACGAAGAGCCCGACTATGCCGTTCAATGCTATGCCGTTGGTTCTACTGTGTGGTTTGCGCCAGAACTTGTGATTAAACATCACTTATCGCCAGTTAATCGCAATAAACTGCAAACTCATCACTATAATGCCAGGAATGAGCTGTGGAGTGTTTGGTTACGCTGTCCTCTTTTTTGGGTACTTCTTGTTTCCATGTTTCGTATAACCCGACAGTTTATATATGCATGTAAGAATGGAATATTTTGGGTGATTCGTGAACCCATTTGGTGGTGGGCTTCTCTAAAGGGTATCCGTAAGTGTATTACTAAAAGAAAACCCATACAATGTTCGATATACTTAGGCTGGATGGTTCTGGCTCGCCAATCTATAACAGAAATAAAAAAGTTAGAACACGAATTTAAAATTAAATTTTATTTCTAACTTTACATTATATATTATTCAGGCGTCGTGGATTCTTGTGAAAAATATTGATTTAAACTAAATTAGTGCATAAAGATTCAGCCAGGCAACTTCGCTTTATTATCGCCCAGACAGGAGCGCGGCGTAATTATGCAGTTCCTCTTATTTTGCAAAAAGCACAGCTCTTGGAGAGTTTTTTTACAGATGTCTGTGGGAATGTCGGGTGGGGACGTTGGCTGGCATGGGGAAAATTTCTACCGTTAATCGGTCCTAAATTAGAACGACTTGCCAAACGTAAAGTTCCTCTGGAAATCAAATGTAAAACCTACACCTTTTGGTTGCCAAACTTTCGATGGTTCTGGGATAGTCTTTGGTCAGAAAACAACAAACTTGGTAAGTTCCGAATCGATGTTCGCCGACAAAAAGCTTTGGCGGATGCAGCCTTAACTATTGGATTTGGTGAAGCTACACATCTATATGTAATGCTCAGCGAATTCACGCCTTTATTAGCATATGCTCAGGATAAAGGACTCAAAGTAGTTTCTGAGATTTATATTTTGCTTAGCACTAATCGGTTGTTAACTGAGGAAAGGCGGCAATTTCCAGGATGGGAACCGGAGTCACCTGACTTAGATGTCGTGCTCAGAGAGTTTGGATACGAAAACAGCCTGTTTAATCATGTAGACTTTTATATTTGTCCGTCGGAAAACGTCGCGCTTGATCTAGTGGAGAATTGGAACATCGAACGTGCAGTCATAACAGTTGTGCCTTATGGCATGAGTCCAGAGTGGCTCCAGCTGGTGCCTGCAACGATACCGGGTCGTATTCTCTTTGTGGGAACAGCAGATCTGAGAAAAGGTATACATTATCTGGCCATGGCTGCAGATATCCTTGTGAAGAGGGGTAAAAATTATGAGTTTAGGGTGGCGGGTCATGTCAGTGACCATGTTCGCTCCCAGCCCATGTGTCGTCATCTGACCTTTCTGGGGCGGGTTCCACGCGACTTGATCCAAGAAGAGTTTCGGCAGGCAGATGTATTTACACTTCCGTCACTGGCAGAAGGTTCAGCCGAGGTAACTTACGAGGCCCTAGCGGCAGGTATTCCTTTGGTGATTACTGCCTCAGCTGGATCTGTGGCTAGAGATGATATTGAGGGCAGGATTATTGCTGAGCGTGATCCCTGTGCACTTGCGGATGCCATTGAGAGCATAATTGAGAATCGCCAACTGCGAGAACGATATTCGACATCGGCTCGTCGCCGTGGAGCCGAGTTTACGAGAGATAAGTATGGTGAACGTCTGCTGGCTGCTCTTCAAGCTTTACCTGTATGAGTATATTCAAGGAAATATTGCGCCCTTTTATACCTTTTGGCATACTGGAGCGGCATCGGAGAAAGTTTCAAATGACTAGTCTTGGATTGAAAGGCACTCGAGAGTATGAGAAAGCTGCGTTAGCATGCCGCTATGAATTGTGGCCTTTAGAGTTACGTCATCCAGTAAAGCCATGGACGTTAGTTGATGTAGGGGCCAACACTGGAGAGTTTTCAGCTGCGGTGGCAACTTTGGTTCAACTGGAGAGTGTCCATGCTTTTGAGCCGCAGCCCTCTTGTCATGTCCAACTAAGCAAGATTCTTCAAAGTATCCCAAACAGTCGACTCCACCCTGCTGCTGTAGGAGCAAATACTGGGGAGATTGAACTCTTCTGCACTGCAAATTCGAAGCTGTCAAGTGTATTAAGTCCCGCTCATAGCGTATCAAATAGTTATAAAAAAAATGATTTTTTGTTAAAAAGGAACATGATGGTGCCGTTAGTCCGCCTTGATGATGTAATTCCTAGGGGAACCGAAATAGGGTTAATGAAGATAGATGTTCAAGGTTTCGAGCTTTCGGTATTAGCAGGAGCTGAGAGGAGTCTTCGCTCTACCTCGGCACTTTTAATGGAGGTTAACTATGTGAAGCACTATGAAGATGGTGCCGTATTTGACGATCTTTATAATGCTGTCCGCAGTCATGGCTTTCATCTAGCAGGGATTTCCTCACCATACTCTGGCCATCTCGGTCCTCTGTGGGCGGACGCAATGTTTATTAAGGAAGTTTAAAGGGATAATGGCAATGAAGTTTTTTAAAAATTTACATACTCTATTTACGACTAGAGGCATGCCATTACAATGGATGCGCTGGTGTCTTCGGTGGTTAGGAATTATGCCTAGCGTGAGATTTGGCGACGGCAACCTAGTTTGTAACTTCCGAAACTTTAGCGAGTATAGAAGCGTGCTCAGTATGATTCCGCCCACATCAGAGACAAGCTATATTTCTGCAAATGCGGGCTCCACTGGGATTATACTGGACGTAGGAGCGAATATTGGCTGCATGTCCTTAACTTTATCAGATCTGCGACCAAATTGCATCGTTTACGCGTTTGAGCCTTCACCTGAAACATTCAAGCACTTAAAGTCGAATGTTAGCAATAATAAGGCGAGTGACCGGGTGATTCCCTTGCGCTTAGCTGTGGGACGTGAAGACACAATACTTCAATTTCTCAATGACAGTGGTTCCCCCGCTACTAATCGTCTGATTTTACCAGGTGAGCATTTGAGTGGGCCGTTGGTTGAGGTAAATGTTGTTAGTTTAGACAGCTTCCTTGTGGATAAGAGAGGGCCTGAAGTGGCCTTCCTCAAGATTGATGTTGAAGGACATGAACCGGCTGTGATTCAAGGTGCTATACAATTATTGAGTAGCGGTACTTGTCGGTCTGGGCTGGTAGAATTATGTCCAGCAAATCTCCACCGTGTAGGCTATACAGTCGAAGACCTTCTATGTTCTGTTGAATCGGCTGGATGGTGTCTTCGTCACCTTAATAATGTGGGAATTCCGTGTTCAATTGTCAGTCTTGAGAGCGCATCTTTAGTGACTCTTGAGAATGTAGCATTACTCCCTAAATGCATTGAATGATAGCCGTTGCGGACACAAACACCTTGTGGCGCTCTAAACCTTTTGAGGCACTGGGGAAATCAACCCGGGTTGTAGGTCTACGTCCACGAGACATAGGTGCTGCGTGGCGTCAGCGAAAAAGGAAGAGCACACTCATTCCGGGTTTTGAATGCCAAAGTGTAACACTACCGTATGGGTGGGCTTCCCGTTGGCCCAGTTGGACTGCATTTTGCCTATGGGCAAAGATTCAGCGAGAAGCAAAAAAAGAGGGGGGGCTACAAGCAGTGGTGGTAACTTCACCGCATTATTTGGAATTAGCAAGAAAAGCCTCCCCCTATGCTCCAACATTTTATTATTGCTCCGATGACTATGAGCAATATGAACGTTGGGGTGGAAAAGCTATTCTCAGTCAAGAGGCTCAATTAGTGCGCTCTGTAAAACATTCTTTTTTTGTCTCACAAGTCTTGGCTAATCGCGCAATTTCAGATTATGGAATATCACAGGAGCGAGTTAGTGTATCCCCTAATGCTACAGATATTAATTCTATTGAAGAAATTGATAAGAAACGAATAGAACAGCTAATCCAGGCATTTCCAGGACTGCATCATCCACTTGTTGGAGTTGTGGGCGCAATTAATGACCGACTTGATTTTGAGGCTATTTATTCTTGTTTAGAACTTCCTCAGGTTGGTAGTCTAGTCATGGTGGGGGGGGTGCAAGGGTCCTGTGAAGATGTAATTCCATGTCAGGTGCGTAATCATCCTAAATGTATAATTACAGGGCATCAGCCACATTGTATGATACCCATCTGGATGCAGGCGATAGATGTGGCTTTGATTCCATATCGTTTTACTCCTCTGAATCACGCTTGTTCCCCAATGCGCTTATATGATCATCTGGCGGCAGGAAAGCCAGTGGTAGCTACAAACGCATGTGATCAGGTCAATTTATTTAAAAAGCTGATTGATGTCACTACAACGACAGAAGAGTTGAAATATCAAATTGCACTATTATGCCAACAAGCCGAATTAGGAAAGCGTCATATTTCTTTAATACAGGCAGCTCAGGGAAATACTTGGGATACAAGAGCTCGACAACTTGCAATTGCCATGTTTACACCATAGTATGAGGATACTGCATGTTGTTCAAAGTTGGAACACCAATATCGGAGGGTCCTTGATTGTAGCAAGAGCATTGGTGAAGGCCCAACGAAATTTGGGTGTAGATGCACGAGTTGTTAGCCTCTACGTAAACTCGGTTGATGCAGAAAAGACGAGCCGAGAATCTTATGAGATATCATGTGCCATTCCTCGTAAAGCACGCTGGACGCGTGGGATAGTGAGTTTGCGACAAGTAATCAAAAAATTTCAACCAGACCTTATTCACCATCATGATGGCATTATGTGGCCACGACTTGCTTGTATAGGACTGGGGATACCCAGGGTTAGTCATGGGCATTTAGGGGCATGTGTTTCCAATCCATTTTCCTCTTCATGGTGGACTCACCAGTTAGCCAAGTTGACTACGAATCATCTGATTGCTATTTCTAAATGGGTTGCGCAAAGTTGGACTGATAGCGGAATGTCTGAAAGTAAAATTACGCTTATACCAAATGGTGTTGATACGGAGCGATTTTACAAGCGCCCAGATAGTGTGCGGTCGATCATCCGGAAACGTTATGGGATAATGGATGGAGAAACTTTACTTGTTTGGGCTGGTCGTCTAGATATGAATACGAAAGGTTTAGACCGGTTGGTAAAGTTATCGAAAGATCTTCCTTGCCCTGTGAGATTAATTATCATAGGGGATGGCCCCGACGGACCCTGGCTTAAAAATAGCTTTCTAGACCTAGCATTATCCCCACCCCCTATTTTTACTGGCTTGCTTGAGGATCCTTCTGATATTTTTGGTAGTGCTGATGCTTTTGTATTAACTTCAAGAACTGAGTCTTTTGGACTCGTTCTTCTTGAGGCTGCCAGCAGCAGCCTGCCAATTTATGCGTTTCCATGTCAAGGGGGAGGCAATGAGCTCCTAGACGAACTTCAGGCCTACCGTGCGGCAGATGCTGACTATTCGGGACTTGCCGATGCAATCTCGCACAAGCTCGGGATACTACCATCGAACTGTCAGGCAATGATTCAAGAGCGATATTCATGGAAAACTGGTAGTATTGCTTCTCTTGAAGTGTACAAAAAAGTGCTTGCTGCCTCAGCTCGGTGAGCCACCATTTTCATTCACATGGCAAGTTTTTATTTCACTTTGCTACTGGTTACAATAGTTATTTTACTGATTAAAGTAGCCTGGAATCCAGTTCTAATATTTGAATACCCATATTTTATGGGGGCGGTTTTTGCCGTATTCATTGTACCACAGGCTCATTCGTTAATTCTTTTTCCAGGAAAAGTCTCTGAACAAGCTGTTGATGACGTGATGCTAATGTCACTACTTTGTATGCTCGCCTGTGTTTTGGGCTACAAGCTCAGTCCCTCAATTGCAGTTTTTAAACGTATTGCTATTCCTGTCGTTATGCATAAGCTTTTTCAAGTTGGAATTGCATTTGTTTTAATCAGTTTTATCTTTGCCTACCAGTTAGCAAGGAGTTCGGTGGGGCTTGAAGTGCAGACTCAAATGTCGGGCATAACAACTGTTTACTTGTTTTTTGTCGGTCTTATTTTTCCAGGTTTCGCCATTTGTGTAATTGTTTTGTTGCGAGGTTTTACCCTAGCCAGACTAATTATTACGCTTATTGCTGGTTCAATTCCATTAATTAATGTCTTAGGTATTCGGCGTGAACCAACGGTGATGCTTGGTTTGATAATATTTCTCAGCTGGTTTTACTTAAGGCGTCGACAACCTTCCCGCATATTGATTTTCAGTACGCTATTTTCGGCTATGCTGATGATTCCTGCTACAGGAGCTCTGAGAGGTTACTCTGAAAGCAATCAGTTTAATAAAATCAGCAGTTTTGACTTTATTGGAAATTTTAAGGCATATTTCGGAAGAGAGTCTACGCTAGAGTTGCGTAACGCAGCCGCGCTGATTGAGTCTACTAAACGATTTGGTGGTTATGATTTTGGTGCAGGTTATTGGAACCAGATCATATTTCGGTATGTGCCCGCACAATTCATAGGGATAGAAAGAAAAAATGCTATGATGATTGGCTCCTATGATGAGAATGATAAAAGTATGGGGAGTATTGGGTATGAATGGTCCACCGGATCTACTTTAACGGGTATGGGAGATTCGTTTCAACACTTTGGCTGGTTCGGTTGTTTGTTTTTCTTAATTTTGGCTATCTTTTTTCGGTCGGTTTGGTTGGCTTCACTGCATCAGCACGCAATTATAGCTCAACTGCTATACATTTTGATTTGTACTTCCGCAATGCGCGCTGTAACACACCAAACGACAGATTTTTTACCGGGCTTGATTTACAAAGGCGTCTTTCTTGCTGTTGGTATGTGGTATGCAAGCGTGGGAAATCATAGTAGCCCTACCAAGTTGGCGAAGCGCTAATAAATGGTGGATCTAAGCGATTGGTCTCGTTTGTGACATATTAACGTTCATGAGAGTCGCTCTTCTATTTGATCATTTTGGTCCATATCACATTGCGCGGCTTTCTGCTGCTGGTAAGTTCTCGGATATTCAGGCGGTGGAGTTTTATTCGAAAAGTTCTACTTACGCTTGGAATCGATGCGATCTGCCTGAGACGGGATGGCATCAAATATTCAAAACAGTGGATCGTTCAACTGTGGCATTTTCTGAATTTCGCGAGGTGTTGTGGCGCACCTTGGATTCATTGAATCCAGATGTAGTTGCCATTCCTGGGTGGGGGACTAAAGAGTCTTTGGCAGCGCTACAATGGTGTTTGAGGAATCAAATTCCATCAGTGCTGATGTCTGAGAGCACTGCGCATGACGAGCCGCGAAGGTTGCTGAAAGAAACTCTGAAGAGACGAATTGTGTCTCTATCTAGTGCAGGTTTGGTTGGCGGAAGTTCCCATCTTAGTTATCTTCGCGCGCTTGGGATGGCTGAAAGCCGTATTTTTCTCGGCTACGATGCTGTTGATAATGATTATTTTGTGAGGGGAGTACTCACGTCTTCTATAGAGGCTGGCGAATCGGCCACGGTGCCCTCTTTTCTTGCGAGTGCGCGATTTGTTACAAAGAAAAATTTACCGAGATTGATCCAGGCGTTTGCACGTTATCGCAACTTATGCTTGGAGGGCGATGGAAGTCAAGATCCATGGAATTTGATCTTGCTTGGTGATGGGGCAATACGTGATCAATTAGAGAAATTGGTGTTTTCTCTAGGATTGCAGGCGTTTGTTAAACTTCCGGGCTTCAAGCAGTACGGTGAACTTCCTCAGTATTATAAAAGTGCCTCAACTTTCATTCATGCAAGTACCTCCGAGCAGTGGGGATTGGTAGTGAATGAGGCGATGGCTTGCGGACTGCCGGTACTAGTCTCCAATCGCTGTGGGTGTGCGCCTGATTTAGTGCAAGAAGGTGTGAATGGTTTTATTTTTGATCCCTGGAATATTGAGGAAATCGCCAACAAGATGAAGATGATTTCATCTAAGTCTGTTTTGACTTTACATGAGATGGGACAGGCTAGCCGAGATATTATTGCGAATTGTGGACCTGAGCGTTTTGCAGATGGATTGTTGAATGCTGCAGAGGCGGCTGTTAGACATGGGCCCCGTCATGGCTGGTATCTTGATTATCTTTTACTCGGGGGGCTAACGAAACTTCAATAATGAAGGTGACTTGTCTCATTGGTAGTATATCCAGAAAAGCGGGTGGATTACATACGAGCGTGAGATGTCTGATGCAGGCTTTGAAAGGGACTGGAGTTCAGGTGGATGTCCTAACACTGGAGGATGAGCACACTCAAACTGATCTATCGTCATGGCTACCGATTGAAGTATTTTCTTTCTCGGCAAAGGGCCCGCATCAATGGAGATATTCCCCAGGAATCAGGCAGCATTTGAATTTGCATCCTCCAGATTTAATCAGCATTCATGGGTTATGGAGCTATCTATCATGGGTGTCTTCTTGCTGGACTAAAAGGAGTGGTTGTCCGGTGATTATTCATCCTCATGGGATGTTGGATCCATGGGCTTTGGCGAACTCTGCTTGGAAGAAAAGGGTGGCCCTAGCGCTTTTTGAGCGGACTCATTTACGCCAAGCGACTTGCCTGAGAGCTTTGTGTTTTTCTGAGTTAGATGCAATGAGGGGATTAGGACTCACAAATCCAATTTGTGTCATCCCTAATGCGATTGATCTTCCCTTACTTCATTTGTCTAATTTTTCGGATCTAGTTTCTTCCTCCCAAAAAAAATTGCTGTTTCTAGGGCGCTTGCATCCGAAGAAAGGTCTGATGAATTTGCTCCGTGCTTGGAGCTCTGTGAAGGATTCTCAATGGGGACAAGGCTGGGTGCTTGAGATTGCTGGTTGGGATGAGTTGGGACATGCAGAGGAGCTAGAGCAGCTTGCCATTGAACTGGGGTTATTTTTTTCCGAAAATGATGAATCGAAGGATTCGGTTTTAAGTTCAGTCCGATTTCGCGGACCGCAATTTGGGACGGGTAAAGATCTCTGTTTGCGCGAATGTGATGCTTTTGTACTTCCTTCTTTCAGCGAGGGGCTCCCGATGTCGGTCCTTGAAGCTTGGGCTTATGGAAAGCCTGTGGTTATGACCCCGATGTGCAATCTGCCAGAGGGATTTGCGGTAGGGGCGGCGATCGAGGCTAATCCTGAGGTGGCTAGTCTTAGCAATGGGCTATTGAAACTGATGGCTATGACCGATGAGGAACTTTTTGAAATGGGACGCCGAGGGAGACAGTTAGTAGAAAGCCAATTTACGTGGTCGGAAGTGGGGTCTAAAATGAAAGAGGTTTATGAATGGATGGTTCATGGTGGGACTGTTCCTTCGTGTGTGGTGGTCTGATATAAAGGTTCCAAACTTAATTTATGGCACTGCCGGACATTAAGAAAAATAGAGCTTCAACAAAGTATGGCTTTGGGGAAATTGGGCTGCGTATCGCGTGGATGATCGGAATGTGGGTGTTTCGGTTTAGTCCGCGGCCATGCTTTGGGTTTCGTAGATGGTGGTTGCGGTTGTTTGGTGCCAGGGTGGGAAAGCATGTGCACTTATATCCTTCTTCACATGTCTATTATCCCTGGAATTTGGTGATTGGAGACTGGTCTTCTATCGGAGAATGGGCTTTGGTGTATAATCTGGGCAAGGTCAGCATTGGTGAGAGGGTAACTATTTCGCAGAGAGTTCATCTCTGTGCGGGGACTCATGATTACAAGGATCCGGCCATGCCTTTGATCAAGTCGCCGATCACTGTTGGTTCTGCGGTATGGATCTGCGCAGATGCCTTTATTGGCCCTGGTGTATCCGTAGCTGATGGGGCGGTGGTCGGGGCTTGCAGCGTGGTTGTGAAGGATGTGCCGGAATGGTGTGTCGTTGCTGGGAATCCGGCAAAACTGATTAAACAGAGGAAAATGGGTCAGAACGATTTGAGTCTATGAGTGAAGGAGTAACTATCGACGGATATTCTTATCAAAACAGTAAATGCGGTCATATGCACTCCTTGCTTGTGCCTGCTTTGCTTCAAGAACTTGGTGCCTGCAGTGGGACTAAATCCGTGTTTGATCTAGGATGCGGAAATGGTAGCGTTGCTTCCAAGGTGGCTGAAGCAGGTTATTCTGTGACTGGTTGTGATCCATCAGTGACGGGTATTGAAAAGGCCAAGCTGAGCAACCCGCTTTTGAAAATTGAAACAGGATCCGGCTATGAAGATTTGGCCTCTCGATTTGGTGTGTTTCCGATGGTCTATTCGTTGGAGGTCATCGAACATGTCTACGACCCGCGAACTGTGGTAAGACGAGTTTATGATATGCTGGAGCCTGGGGGGCGCTTTATATTAAGCACGCCTTATCACGGGTATCTGAAGAATCTCGCGCTGGCTTTGACTGGAGATATGGACAAGCATTTCACAGCTCTTTGGGATCATGGGCACATCAAGTTTTGGTCACGAAATTCAATTACTACGCTGTTGCAGGAAGCAGGCTTTAATGTACTGAAAATCCGTCGGTTGGGGCGTATACCGGCGTTGGCCATGACGATGATGGTGGTTGCACAAAAACCTATAGGCAAAGCGTGATGATGGGGCTTCCTGTTTCTGTTTGTATTCCTGTTAAGAATGAGGAGGTAAATCTTGCGGCATGCCTAGCTGCGCTGGCGGAATTTGATGAGGTGGTGGTGGTGGATTCTGGTAGCAAGGATGCGACGGTGAGGCTGGCGCGTGAGGCTGGGGCTACGGTTTTGCAGTTCGAGTGGAATGGCAAGTTTCCGAAGAAGAGGAACTGGGCACTCCAAAATCACCGGTTTAAACATCCATGGATACTTTTTCTGGATGCAGATGAGCGGATGAACCCGTCTTTTGTGGCGGAACTGAAGGACACACTACGCAATACTACGCATGTTGGTTTTTGGATCACATTTAACAATTGGTTCATGGGGGTGCCTTTGCGGCATGGTGATGTGTTTCATAAGTTGTCCTTGTTTAAAGTGGGGGCAGGGGAGTATGAGCGGTTTGAGGAAGATTCATGGTGCCATCTTGACATGGAAGTGCATGAGCATCCGGTATTGGATGGAACGACAGGTGAAATGAAAGTGCGCCTGGAGCATCAGGACTATCGAGGTTTGAAGCATTACCTTTCCAGACATAATGAGTATTCATCGTGGGAGGCTAACCGTTATTTGTGGCTTCAATCAGCAGGTGAGGATGAATGGAAGAACCTGACGGGCAGGCAGCGGTTTAAATACCAGTGTTTGGGGCGGTGGTGGCTGGCATGGCTTTATTGGGGGATATCGCTTTGGGCTATGAGGGGTTTTTTGGATGGCCGGTTGGGATTTCGATTTGCTGAACTTAAGCGTCGCTATTTCCAAGAAATCCGCCTGAAGATCATGGAGGCAAAGCGGACGGGAAAACCGGCATGACGACAGTCCATCTAGTTATCCCGTGTTATCGTGAAAGTGCGAGAATCGGGGGATTCCTGCCAGAGCTGTGCGCTGAAATGCAGCGGCTAGGTGGAGTTGATGTGTTAGTTGTTGAGGATGGATCTGGGAATGAGGAGCAGGGGTTGATGCGGGAGCTGATCATAGGCTGGAGTGAGCGGTTTCCGTGTCTTAGCGAGCCTTTGATGCTATCTGATAACTTGGGGAAGGGGGGGGCGGTTTATGCAGGATGGTCACGTGCGGGGGCGGCTGAATGGCTGGCTTTCGTGGATGCGGATGGGGCATGTCCTGTCCATGAAGTGATTAGGTTGGTGAAACTGGCGAAAAAGCAGGAGACCGCAAAAAAGGCGCTGTTTGCTTCACGGGTGAAAATGCTCGGCAAAAAAGTGGATCGGCTGTTGAAGCGGCATTTGTTAGGCCGGATTTACGCGACACTGGTTTCTGAAATGTTGGACGTTCCTGTGTATGATTCGCAATGTGGATTGAAACTTGTGCCAGCTAAGGCGTTTGCGGCGGTGGCCGAATCTCTGCGAATCCACGGGTTTGCGTTTGATGTTGAGCTGATGGTGGCACTAATCGATGATGGTTGTGCGGTAGAGGAGGTGCCTATCGACTGGACTGAGATACCAGGGGGAAAGGTGAGTTTGATCAGGGATTCTTGGAGGATGGCGCGGGATGTCTGGGGAATCCGGAGCCGGAGACGAATGGGGATAGCCTAACCAAATGCGCGTTTTACTGCTGAACCAGTGCTTTTACCCTGACCATGTCGCGACGGCGCAGCATCTCACTGACCTTGCATTAGGATTGAAAGGTGCCGGGCATGATGTGACGGTCGTGGCATCATCGCGCGGTTACGACAATCCGCAGAACAGATACGCAAGTCATGAAAGCTGGCAGGGAATTCAAATTCACCGGATTTGGACCCCAGGCTTGGGGAAAACGGCAAAGTGGCGCCGCCTGGTGGATTTTGCGTGTTTTTGGTTGAGTGCCACGCTCATCCTCCTGCGCTTGCAGCGATTTGATGTGACAGTGTGCCTAACATCGCCGCCTCTGATTTCTACGTTAGGCAGTATTGTAGCATTATTCAAGGGGGGGGAGGTGGTTCCCTGGGTGATGGATTTGAATCCTGATGAAGCTGTTGCAGCAGGCTGGTTGCGTGCCGGGGGATTGGCTGAACGTATTTTAAGCGGTCTTCAGAACTGGGGGTTTAGACGCGCGGCACGTATTGTGGCACTGGATCGTTTTATGGCTGCCAGGCTGATGGCTAAGGGAGTGCCTGCGGAGGTCATCCACACAGATCCACCTTGGTCGCATGATGAGAAGGTGCGATATGATGCGCTAGCCAGGGAGGATTTTCGCGCACAGCATGGGTTGAGCGGGAAGTTCATTGTAATGTATTCTGGGAATCACAGCCCTTGCCATCCTCTGGACACATTGCTGGAGGCCGCGAAGGAATTGCGGGAGGATGGACATGTTCATTTTCTCTTTGTCGGCGGAGGCAGTGAATTTGAAAAAGTGAAGCTATATCGCGAACGGCATCATTTGGAAAATATCACGACCTTGCCTTACCAACCCATGGATCGTTTGGCCGGTTCATTGTCGGCGGCAGACTTGCATTCTGTGGTACTAGGGGAGGCGTTTGTCGGAATCGTGCATCCATGTAAAATTTACAATATCCTCACTCTGGGCATTCCTTTCCTGGCTATTGGACCTGTAGAAAGTCATTTGAGCGATCTTGCTGACAGGCTTCCCCGTGGAGAAACTTTCAGAGCGGATCATGGGGATGTACCCGCAGTGGTGAAAATTCTAAAAATAATGTCGCAGCGAGAACAGTCAGTGCCGTCTGTCAGGGCGCAGGAGCTCGCGCTGAAGTATTCCATGGAAGTCTTGCGTTCCCGGCTGATCCAAGTGATTGAAGCTGCAAGCGTGGTGAAATGATGACGATGAATGTAATGATGGGCTTTCTTATGGGAGCAGTCGAGTCCTCTGAATTTATGGGGCCCCGCCAGCCGCTGCTATTTAACTGGCTAGCGGTTCTACTGTTTTATTCAGGCGCTTTGCTGGTGACTTACGCGGGGACAAAACTGATCATCAGTTACAAAGGAAACTTGGGAATGGATGCTCCAGATGGCCGGAGGAAACTGCATGAGAATCCAGTTCCTCGGTTGGGAGGTGCGCCTATTTATCTGACCTTGATGCTGGGCATTGTTGCCGCATTTTGGCTTGGAGAGGTGACATTTGACGGCTGGCTGCCGCTCATTTTATGCAATGCTCTCATCTTTTCTGTGGGAATAGCTGATGATCTTAAGCCCTTAGGGGCGAGGGTGAAGTTGGTGGGGCAGATTGGTGCGGCCCTTATTCTTTACTCTTCAGGGCTTTCCATTGATGTATTGAGTAACCCATTTGGTGATGGTGGCCTACAACTTGGATGGTGGAGCCTGCCGCTGACGCTGCTCTGGCTGGTGGCGATCCCAAATATTATCAACTTAATAGACGGGATGGATGGACTTGCGGGAGGGTTCGGTTTGTTTTTGTCTCTGACACTGGCTTTTGTCGGTTTTGTAGCCGGATTCCAGGATGTCATGATCGTCTCGGTCATTATGGCTGGGGCACTGTCAGGTTTTTTGTTCTTCAACTTTCCACCTGCAAAGATTTTTCTTGGAGATGGCGGGGCTTATCTCATCGGTTTTTTCATTGCGTCGGTCTCTTTAAAATGTTCAAACAAAGGGTCTATCATCGCTGCGCTTTTAGTGATCGTGATTGCACTTGGTGTTCCGATTTTGGATACGGCCTTTGCGATTCTTCGTCGCGCGATCCGTGGTGTGCCTATCTTTCGCGCGGATGCGGAGCATATCCATCATCGGCTGATTCTGCTGGGCTATAGTAAAGGGCGCGCGCTGGTGGCCATGTATTCGGTTTGTGTTGTGCTGAGCTTGGTTGGCATCAGCATCTTGTTGACGAAGGGGGTGGCTTTACCTGTAGCCGGGGCTGTATTGTTTTTGCTGGCGATCGGCGCGGCGCGCTATTTGGGATATGTGCGTAGTTGGTCGAATTTACGTCAGCAAATGGATCTGGCTATGCAGCGCCGACATAGGCTGGAGCATACTAGGGCTCATGCGCGGGTGCTGGACTTTGATATTGAACTTTGTAACTCACTCATTGAATTTGAAGATGTATTCAGCCAGCGACTGAAGTGGATGGGTTTTCTGCCGCCAGAGAGTAAGCAATCCCTGCCTGTGAAGGTATATTTGTCTGATGGAAGCTTCTGTATACTATACCGGCCCACCGAGGAATATGAAGAAGGAGAGTGGCAGCGCCGCGCAGATGAGCTGGTGACGGTTCTAGAGCGGTGTCTGGAGCGCTGGGAGGCATTACCCTCACTGCTCGGTCAGCTGCGTCCAGTAAAAACAGGGGCGTGAGTATCGCTGTTATGACAATGAATTTTCGAGTGACTGATTAATCTGATGTCTTCTGCTATTCCTACGCCTCCTCAAGATTCTGAAGATCGCACGCCTGGACCGCTGGTATCTACCAGGAAGAAATCCAGCAGGCATGAAACGCCAACAATTGAACCCGATGTCGCGCCAGTCTGGAAGATGGTCTTGCTGGCTTGTGTTGTCATCACCGGGATTTTGCTGGGTGCGGGACGCAGCACTTGGTCTTTAGGCGTCATTAGTTGCATGGCCGGGCTGGCAATGATCTGTGCTCCGCCGAAAGCTAGGCTGCCTAAAATTGCGTCCCTAAGTTTGTTGATGGTAATGGCGGTCCCACTCTTGGGCTTGCTCCCCGTTTCCTGGTTCGGTGGGCCTGCGGATTGGCGTAGCAAGCTAACAGAATCCTGGAGCTTATATCTGCCGCAGACACTTTCGCCTGATCCCCATGGTACGTTTGAGTGCTGGTTGGTGATGATGGTGATGCTGCTTTGGTTATGGACATGCCTGGGGCAGAAAGGCTCGGATGATGGCCGCCGCTGGTGCATTTATACGTTAGCTTTTGGCGGCGCATTGGTTGCCGCCCTTTCATGGATCGATTATTCATCAGGATCGATTGCCTGGTGGTCTGATGGTGAACCTAATTATGGAGACAGGTTTGGTCCATTTTCCAACCGCAATCATTCATCTAGCCTGAGCGCGATCAGCACCATTCTCTGTGCTGCATCAGCCTACGATGCATATAGGCGGCGCTCTAAGCTCAGTTGGTTTTTCGCGATTTTATTCTGGGTGCCTTTTTCGAGTATTTTTGTGAATACTTCCAGAGGGGGGCTCGGGCTCCTGTTTATGGGGTTGATTGCCTGGGTGACGACGGTGGCAATGAAGAAAGGGTTTGTCCGGAAGATCGCTGTCGGAGCCGCTGTCCTCCTCGTCGTGGCTTCGGTGGCCACCGTTTCCAGTGGCAGATTAGGATCACGTTTGAGGGCGATGATGTTTGAGCAGCAGGTATCTCCGCTGACTTCTTCCCTGAGATTTGATCTGGCTAAAGAAACGCTGGCGTTGGTAACGACGCGACCTCTTCTCGGGCAGGGGTTCGACACCTTTGTCCCGGTCTTTCCATTGGTCTCCAACATGGAAATGTCCAGATACAGGTTTATGCATCCTGAGAGCGATCTGCTCCTTCTGCTTTTCGAGGGAGGACTGCTAGCGACTGTGCCTTGTGTGGTGCTGCTTTTCTGGATCGGCCGCTCAACGGGAGGCTGGGGGCAGGCAATTCATGAAAAAAGTCATGAGAGACCCGGTCGCAGACTTCGGCAGGCCGCGGCTATTGCCGCTGCTATGGCCTTAGTTCACTCTATTTTTGATGTGCCCAATCATGGGGTGGGTTATGGGCTAAGCACGGCTTTGTTGCTGGGCTTGTCCATACGCCCACGCCGGTTAAAAGTACCGGGCGGGTGGATTCAAGCATGGGCGTTCAGACTTGCCGGAGTTGCCGTCATCGCGGTCGGAATCATGTGGTGGGGTATTGGCACCAGCCGCTGGACGCCTGAAGTGCCGACTGCGAACCGGGTTTTGCGAGATCGTATCTCCACTGAAGTTAAAGGCGGGCGTTACCGTGAGGCCCTGATGTTGAGCAATCGCACCATCCAGATAGCTCCGCTGGACTATAAGCTATACTATTTGCGGGCTCAGTTGCTGCTGCTGCTCCGGCAGGAACCTGAACGTGCATTGCTGGACTTTGGACGTTCACGCGCTTTAGAGCCACGTTATGCAAATACCTGCTATAAGGAAGGGGAATACTGGTTGGGATTTGTGCCGGAGCTGGCAATGATCCCCTGGCGTGAGTGTTTACGCCGCCGATCCATCGACCCTGCCCTCATGAAACAGACCTATGCCAGTATGTTAGGCAAGGCGATGGTTTTTCCTGAATTGAAGCCGCCACTTTGGGGATTGGCGGAAAGTACGGAGATGCAGCTCACCTTCCTCATGTACACACGCAAAGGGGAGGATTGGGAGAAATACTTGGCTAAGTTTTTGGAGGCACATCCCAAGCTGGAAATCTTGGAGTCCAAAGATTTACGTTTGCTCATGCGACAGTGGCATCAGAAGGGCGACAGGCATGCATTAGTGCAATTGCTGGAAGAGAATCCCAGCCTACAGTCTTATGGCTGGCGTACGATGTGTGCAGAACTGGCGCTAGAGGGGCGTTATGAAGAGGCATACTTTGTAGCAAGCAAGTTCATGAAGCGTCAGGACCGGCCTATGCGCATAGAATCCAATAGTATTCAGAGGCTGGAGCGGATTTTTGTATTCAATTCTAGCGATATGCGTTCAGGGATTGAACTGTATTATGCGAAGCGCGCATCTGGAGATCTCAAGGGGGCCAGGGCTACAGCTGAAAAGGTGGTGGCTCTGCCCGATGCCCCTGCCTACATGAAACTGGAGCTCGCCTATCTGCATGCGGAGCTGATGGATTTTCGTCGTGCTTGGGAAATGATGGAATTGGCGATGCTGGCCATCCAGGATGTTTAGTCCCCGCTTCCTAGCGCAGCTTCCAGACGCGCCCTGGCGAACATACCCACGTGGTCTGAGGATGATTTGGGGAGGTGTGAGCTCCTCCTGCTGCCCATGGAGAAAAGGCCGGTAAAACCCAGTTCTGCCGGTCGTGTGATGTGCGTTGTTGGATGAATGCCGGTAGTTTCAGCTTCAGTCCGGCACCATCCCGCAGCGTTACCGCTGGGTGTTCATGCCCGGTGATGTAGGTCTCTTCGACCTCATCTCGAAGGGCGGGTTGTGAGATTGATGGCAGAGCTATGTCCAGATGACCATGATGAAAGACAAAGGAGCCTTCACGATGATACCGGAGGAATGGCCAGCCTTTCTTTAAAGCTGTCCGGTCATGATTGCCCTCAATGAGGATCAGATCCGCGACATGATTGCGCAATTCATCCAAAAAGGCACCGGTTTGCGCGACTGAGCCGCTGCCATCCATGATATCCCCCACCAAGATTAATCTTCGGGGCTGATGATCATGGATGAGGGCCAGCAGTGTGGTCCGGCACTGGTTCATTCCCCAGTCGGGCAGGAGGGCACCCTGACGGCTGCGATGGATTTCGTAGCCGTAATGCAGGTCAGTTACTGCCATCCAACCTTCCGCCGGGTGGATCAAGGCGCGCCGAGCATCCAGCAGGATACCGGGGGATATCTGGGCGGTGATGACAGAAGGGGATGCAGGCACTTTCATGCTACGCCCGGTCTAGTCTCCTCATGCTCCAAAATCCTGGATGGTCATGCAAGTTTTTGAGACTTACTTTTCGGTGCCTTCCTGGATAATTTCGCCCACGAGCAAAATGGCTCCAGGATAGATCGTGGTCGCGTTATAACGTTCAGGCTTGTCCATGACGTTTTTGTTGATGGCCAGGATGGCCGTTTTATCCGGCTGCTCCGGGTGAATTTCGATCTTCACCGTGTGGACGGTATCTTCCAGGCCGCTGCCGATGAGCATAGTAGAGAGTCTGTGATAGGTGCAGTGGGCATCAAACCGGGGAACAATCTTCGGGGGCATGCTGTCCAGGGTGACAATCACCTGTCCACCGTCTGGTCCGATGACGTCAAAGATGGCACAACGAGTACCCTTGAATTTAAAAGTGATCGTTTCGCCAGGCTGGCTGCCTTTGTGTAGAGCTTTCATGCGCTTCGCCCAGCGTTTGCCAAAGGGATCCGTCACTGCATCCAGGGCGATGAAGCCAGGAGAAAGCTTGGCTTGGGTGATGGGCAGCATTTGGGCGCGTTCATAATGAGTTTCGATGAAAGGTTCTGGGATCACATGCTGCCCCGTGCTTTTCGAAGCGGCTTTGATCGGGTCCAGTGAACGAACAATGGCTGCAAGATAGAGCTCATGTCCAGTCTCCACATGAGGATGGACACTGTCCCGGGAGAAGACGACTTTATCTTTGTAAAGAGCCTTTTCTTCATCGGTTTTCGGCAAAGGACCCCGCCAGACCAGGGTGCCTTCTTTGGCCAGACGGGTCACTTCCATACCCATGTGGATGCTAGGAATGCCGTAGTGGTCGGCGATCTTTTCCATCGCGCTGGCTGATCTTTGGAAGTTCCCCTCTTTCATGGCAGGGTACAGCGCCTCTGTCAGCGTATAGACAAAGCAAATGTCACACTCTGGCAAGGCGCGCCACGTCTGGCGGACGATGCCTTCCATGCAGCGGTAGATCTGATCGGGTGATGCACCGCCATCATTGACGGCAAATTCGACAAACAGCAGATCCGGTTTGTGATCTAGAACATCCTGTTTAACTCGAAAGACGCCTAAATCCGACCCTGTGCCCCCGATAGCGGCATTGATCTCACTGAATTTGGCCTCTGGAAAGGTCTTCTGAAAGTGGGCCAGAGTTTTCGGACGCCAGCCATTTTGTGCGGTGATGCTGCCACCCAGATAACCAATGCGAACTTCCGCTCCTGGTGTGGCGGCTTTGGTGAAGAAATGAGGCAGGCCAGTCCTTGGACGGCATTCCTGAGCAGGGACAAGGGTAAACTCTTTTTCGACAGCGAAGAGTGGGATTGCCACAATAGCAGATAGAGCGAGGGAGAGCAGGCGCATGAGTCCCTTATCCTGGAAGCAGGATGCCTCTATGGCAAGCGGATGCCTTCAGGACCGCAGGATCATTTTTCACTTTCTTGCGCTGGCTGCCTCCCGTAGATCTGCACTCCCCACCGTGCTTACATCTGATTTCGATTACTCTCTCCCGCCTGAACTCATCGCCAGCGAGCCGCTGCCAGATCGGGCAGCATCGCGGATGCTAGTTGTGCATCGGGAGACGGGGACACTGGAGCATCGGCTGTTTTCAGACCTCCCGAAGTTTGCCAGGGCAGGGGATTTGTGGGTCATGAACAACACACGGGTTGTGCCGGCACGCTATTTTTCCAATGATGGATCCCGTGAGGTGCTGCGGCTGGAGCCATTAACGGAAACCCGCTGGCGATGCATGGTGAAGCCTGGGAAAAGATTCCGTGTGGGTCATACCGTGGAAGTGGGAGAGGCTACCGGAACAGTGATTGAAATACTCGAAAATGGGGAGCGCATCATTCAGTGGGATCGGGTGGTGGATGAGGAGGCTCACGGACATCTGGCATTGCCTCACTACATGGGACGTGATGACCAGCCTGCAGACCGAGAGCGCTATCAGACGGTGTTTGCCCAGGCTGCTGGGGCCATTGCTGCCCCCACTGCCGGACTGCACTTCACCCCGGAAATATTGGCTGGTCTGCCCCATGCCTTCGTGACTCTGCATGTGGGGGTGGGAACCTTCCAACCGGTAAAGGTGGATCATATTCAAGAGCATGTCATGCACCGTGAATGCTACGTCGTTCCTCCAGAGACAGCGGTCGCAGTACAAAATGCGCAGCGGGTCGTCGCAGTCGGCACCACCGCGATGCGTACTTTGGAAACAGTGGCTCGGGATAACAATGGCCAAATCGTGGCTCAAAGCGGCAGTACGGATATTTTTATCTATCCTGGTTTTCAGTTCAAAGCAGTCGGTGCAATGCTGACAAACTTTCACCTTCCAAAGTCCACGCTGATCATGCTAGTCAGTGCCTTTGCTGGCCGGGAGTTGATCATGCGTGCCTACGAGGAGGCGATACGTGAACGCTATCGATTCTTCAGCTATGGAGACTGCATGCTGATCCTCTAAAGGATAAGCCCTCCACCTGCCCCGGCCGCGATCAGGTACTATATTGGAGTTCAGCTTTGAGCCGTTGGTACAGCCGCTTTAGCGGGCTTTGGCTTGCGCTTGTAAAGCTCCTTGATGACGCCGATCCCCAGCAGTTTCATCGTGGCAAAGTAACTCTTCGCAATGTCGGCCGTGAGAAAGGCCAGATAGACATCATTGGAGGGCAGGGCACTGTTGGAGGCATAGTAAACGGGCTTTTCGTATCCGCGATACTTGGACTTGTGAAAAGCCAGGCCTTTAAAATTATAGATTTCTCCACCAAAACGCTGGCTGATCTGGAAAAACCATTTCGTCATCAAGTCGTCTGCGTAAATGCCTTTATCCAGGTTTGTGAAAGGGCAGAGCAGGAGGTTCAGCACTTCGATGCCTTCCGTCTTAAAAGTCTCCATGGCCACCATGTGAACAGTTGTGGCCAGCCGTCCATATTTGGCCTCGTCACAGCGGACAATGTTGGCGGAATAGCCATAGACCTTCCCATCACGATACATGGGATCATAAAAAACATACCCGACTGCCGTTCCAGCTTTGTCGAAGGCCACAAACTTCCTGACATCTGGCTCGTGCTGGTAAACGGGCCGGCGGGCGTAGATCCAGATCTCCCGGTCATTCACTTTTTTTCCCTGTAGCCATTTGGAGGAAAGGGCATGAAGCTGGTCAATGGGCACCGTGGCAATATCTACTTCACGGATGGTAAGGCCCTCGCGCTTCGCTTCGTTGCGAGCGCGTTTAATCATGTCCAGCTCCTTCCAATTGCCCTGAGTATTGTAGGTCTGGACTGCCAACTCGGGCTCGTAGCCCACACAGTTCACCTTAAATCCGATCTGACGAAGGATGCCCGCGCAGTGTTCTGAAACCACACCAAAGACCGCTGCGGGATACTCCTGAAGAAATGCGGTAATGAGAGCGGAGAGGTCACTGGGATCGCAGACCGGATCCGTTAAAATAATACGCTTGGGCTTTCTGGCGAATACTGGGTGGGTGGCCGTGATGAAAGCAATGTAGCCTAGCTCATGAATGAAATATTCCATGCCCTGCTGTAAGGTTGCATAAGAAAGCGATCCCGCCCCATACCGCTTAAGAGACGGGGAGAGGAGATTCCATTTGGCTACAGGGTCAATCGATTTAGCTTCTTTACCTAAGATTGAAGGCATGATGGTGATACATCGACATTATAGAGCCTCGCGGGTAAAAAGCTAGTCCATATGTTTGATCAGCCAGTCTGCGGTCAGATCAAAAACTCGCAGACGGTTCCGATCCAAATGTCCGGCGTGACCGTTTCCCTTGACGATTTCGAGTCCTTTTGTACATGTCAGCGTCTGGTGCAGCTTATGTGCTGTGCTTACAGGATCCAAATGGTCATCCTCCCCCCAGATTACCAGGGTGGCTGCTTTTATTTGATCAACGCGCCGGATGGTATTCACGAAGAAAGCCGCAGCTGCTCCAGGCAGGGGAAAATTTTGAAAGGCGCGAATCTTACCTGGATCGACCCTCAAGCGGGCATTGATTTCGGGATCGGACGCCAGTTCGACTTCTTCGAGCAGTTGCACAATGGAGATGCGCAGGTCCTTGCCGGTTATCAATCGCTTCAGATATCCCAAAAATGACAGGGAACCCATTGAAAGGGTGATGGACCAGGGCAGTGTATTCATAACCGTGGCATCCAAAGCGACCAAGGCCCGAAGCCTTGGTTCGATAACCGCAGCTTCCAAGATGGCGGTGCCTCCAGAGGATAGACCGAAAGCCCCGATTTTTTGCGGGTCCACATCTTTCCGGGTCACTAAATAATCAATAGCCGCCTGCAAATCTGCCACCCAGTCTTTTATTCGTACATGGTATGGATGCCCCCCGCTGGCACCATGGCCATGCATGTCCAGTAAAAGGCATGAAATGCCTCTCTTGGACAAATGGCCTGCCATTTCCAAGTAGTTTTCTTTGAATTCACCAGCACCGTGGGAGACGATTAATACTGGGCTGACGGTTCCTGTAGCTGCCGGAATGAAGTAAGCATAAATATCCACCCCCAAGGAGGAGAAGCGCACCAATTCTCTTCTGTCATCTTGGCTATCAGAAGACTGAGAGGAGCTGGAAATTGTGGGTGTATGCATTATTTATTAAACGCATTAATAACCCAATAATTAGATTATTCAAAAATTCATTGTTCAAAATGAACGATTTATGGAAATTATAAGCGTTAAACTTGTTGTGTCGTTTTTCGAAACAACGCGCGCTAACAGAAAATGATGAACGCAACGCCGACGGCGCTGAGTGCCATGATGAGCACGGCTCCGGCTGACATATCCTTGATTTTGGCAATCTGGGGGTCTTCCTCTGTCGTGATCCTGTCACATAGGCACTCCATGGCGCTGTTGAAAATTTCAGCCATCCAAACCAGGGCAATGGTGATGCAGAGGCAACACCATTCCCAAGAATGCAGGCCTTGATATAGGCCGAGAACGATACTGGCGATGGTTGCTGCCATGTGGATGCGCATATTCCTCTGGGTACGCAGCGCGTACCAGATGCCTTGAATGGCGTGGTGAAAACTGTTCAGCAACTTAGCCAGCCAGGAAATCATTGTTCAGAACTGGAAGCTGAATCCAAGTTTTCGCTTTTCTGCGTGGGGGCGGAATGGTTGACGAGCTGGCGTAGTTCAGTGACCCATTTTGGAGCGTCAGCATGGGATTGATTTTCCTTGATGACTTTGAGCATGTCCGCCAGTGCATTGATGGGGGAGGGGCCTTTTTGGTAAAGATACATGGCGCGCTGCCAGCGCATGGTTGGCAGTTCATTGCGTGTCCATAATTCGAATTCAGGTGCAAACATGTTTTCCTTCCTGAAAACTCCTTCGGCAGTGATTCGTGCATCCCAGAGGCCCGGCAGCAGTTCCTTATTTTCCTGCTCCGCCAGGGGAAGAAGAGTTTGTGTATACATGCTGCCGATGTCCATCGGGCGCGTGCTCCATTCTTTGCGGTTGAGGTATCGGCTAAGGCTGAAGGCATCCACGATGGGATTACTGGGGCTTAGTGCGTTATTGAGGTAACCGCTGGCCCGGCCCTTGAGCTTGGGTGCAGCCGCCACCACTGTTTGGATATACTCCTGTAGTTTCGGGATCATTTTATTGAAGTCCTCATCTTTGGCCTCATGGGCTTCCAGGGTGAGAATGAGGTATTGCAGCCCAAGTTTGACGGCGAACCCAAAGTCCCCTGTCTCTTCCGGCGCGCCACCGCCGCCTTTTGGGCGTCGGTCCATTTTCTTTTCAATGTCTTCCTGACGTTTGCGAGCTTCTGACTTGTCCGCTTCTTTGCGTTCACTGTTAACGATCTTGTCGCATTCTAAATACAGGTTCATGGCAGCCTGGTCACTGGCCATGCCTTGTCGCAGCCGGGCCATGACCGTGGAAAGTGTGCTGCCACGCATTTCCAGGATCTGGCCTTCTAGCTCCTTCAATTGTGTCAGCACCGTGGTTACTTGGGCTTCGGTCAGGCTGACGGCGGGATTTGGAATCGTCACCGTCGTTTCTTCCTGTCCCGGCCGTGGACGAGGTCCCTGCGCCATCGTTGTGGAAATCATGCAGGTAAAGAATACAGCGGAAGGGAGAATCAGTGACTTCATGGTGATGGATCAGTTGGTGAGCTGGAGCGGTCAGTATGCGGTGGCGGAATTTCACCACGGCACGCTGCAACAACGTAGGAGGTGGGAAGTTTCATTGATAGAAATCTCCACAAAAGAGAAATAGGCAATTCTTAGCCTTGCGCCTTTGGGTTGGGCTGTGGCACAGGGGGCTCATGATTTGGAACCGGCCGCTACGCTTTGCCCCCATTTATCAGACCCGTGTGTGGGGGGGGCGGAATTTGGAAGTCTTATTTGGCAGGTCTTTGCCAGATGCAGAACAGCCTTATGGCGAGTCTTGGGAGATCAGTGACCGGCCGGAGGCCCAAAGCATCGTCACTGATGGCGGTGAGCTTGGGATGTCATTGAATGAACTTTGGCAGCAGCATCGCGTGCCTGTGTTTGGCTCAGCCCTTGAATTGCATCCCTCAGACAGGTTTCCACTGCTGATGAAAATTTTGGATGCTTGTGATGATCTTTCTATCCAGGTGCACCCGCCGGCCTCTGTGGCGCAAGAGCTTGGTGGCGAATCCAAGACGGAGATGTGGTTCATTACTCAGGCTCAGGAAGGAGCCCGCCTGTATGCAGGCTTGCGGGCAGGAGTGACCAGGCAGCAGTTTAAAGATTCGCTCTTGCAGGGTACGGTGGCCGATTTGATGCATTCCATGGAGCCGGTTGCAGGGGACTGCCTGTTTCTTCCCAGTGGTCGTGTTCATGCCATCGGCGCAGGGCTTGTGATCTTCGAAATCCAGCAAAACAGCGATACAACCTACCGAGTTTTTGACTGGAATCGGACAGGACTGGATGGAAAACCCAGGGCTTTGCACATAGAGGAGTCCATGCGCAGCATTGATTTTCAGGATCACGAACCCGAAATGCAAATCCCTCAGGCCAATGGTGCCTTGGTGAGCTGTGAAGATTTCCATGTCAGCCACGTCTTCGGCGATGCTGAAAAATTGGGCCATTCGGGGGAAAATCTCACGGTGGCTGTTGTCGAAGGCGGGTTCACAATCCAGGGAATGGAATTGAAGGCAGGTGATTTTGCCGTGATTCCGGCTGCCCTGAAGAACGACGAGCGGCAGCTTTCAAGGGTTGCGCACGGCAGCCAATGGCTTGAAATCCGCATTCCACCTCCCATTATCATTTCCGAATAAAGCGCAAAACGCGTTCTTCGGTCTGCTTGACGTGTCCTTTACACTCCCTTAGTATCCCGCTCCGATGAGAGACCCTGCCATTTCCAGACTCAGCCTGTCCGCCTGTGCCCTTGCGGCAGTTTCGTTGTGCGTTCTGCCCAGCAATGCCCATGCTTTTTTGGGGTTGTTTGAAAAGAAACAGAAGGAAGCACCAGGTACTGATGAACGTCAGGCTCAGGAGGCCCAGGCGACTGCCCTGCTAATGGCTGCACGCCAGGATCAGAATGACGGCAAGAGCGGACGCGCACAGAGCCAATACCTGGCCATCGTGAAGCAGTTCCCTTTCACCACCGCTGCTTCCGAAGCTGCTTATGCCAGTGCTCTCATCACCCGGGCTAACAGTGATGTGACAACGGCATTCGATGCCTTCCAGAAATTCATCAACGACTATCGCTCCAGTCCACGTTTCAATGATGCCCTCCAGCAGCAGTATGAGCTGGCGGAAGAAGCCCGAGGTGGACGCAGACAGCGCGCCATGCTTATCCTGCCAGTCAAGATGGGTGGTGAGGATGTCATCAAACTTTATCAGCAAATCATCAAGAATGCTCCTTTCGGCAATCTTGCCCCGCTTGCTCAATTCAGCATTGCTGAAATTTATCAGGATCTCGGCGAAAAAGACCGCTCCGTGCTGGCCTACCAGACCGTGGCAGAAAACTACCCGAATACCAAGCAGGCCAGCGAAGCCCAGTTCCGTATCGGCTCCATCAGCAGCGTGGCCGCCAGCCGCAGCGAGGACAAATCCAACCTCGTCGCTACTCGTGATGCCTTGACCACTTATATGACGACGAACCCGAAAGGGGATCGTGCAGGTGAGGCGGAAGTGATCCTCCAGCAAGTGAACGCCGCTGAAGCCACCCAGTCCCTTTCCGTTGGCAAGTTTTATCAGCGCATGGGCAAAACCAAGGCGGCTGCCATTTACTTCAATGAAGCCCTCAAATATGGCTCGCCCGAAGCCTCAAATGAAGCGCGGGAATTGCTGGCACAATTGGCTGCGGCAGATCCTGAAGCCGTGGCAGATGCTAAAAAGGGCCAGCCTGACCAGGACTACACGGTGCCAGGTGCACGCAATCTGAAAACACGCGATGACTACATTGGTCCACTTTCGCCTGAATTGACTCGCCTCGGTCAAAAGCCGAAGATGCGCACTGGAGATGATAACTTCCTGCCCATCCCCATCCAGGAGCCTACTCTTCCTTTGACCCCCGGTATGGCACCGACTGGAGGCAGCCTCCTGCCGCCTGTGCAGGAAGAGAAACCAGCCCTGCTGCCAGTGCCAGAAGCACCCGGCATCCCGCCGCAGCTACCTGTGCCGCCGAAGCCTACCCCAGCTCCCTGATCTCCTTTTCGACCGCCATCTTTCTCCCGGATGAATACCTCACTCCTCGCCTGTGCTCTTGGGTTGGTTGTTACGCTTACAGGTTGTACAGGCTATAGCCTGGGTAACCAAAAGCCTGCGCACCTCAGTCATGTGACTAAACTGGCCGTGCCGACTTTTGAAAACCAAACTTTGGAGCCACGTCTTGGCTCTTTGGTGACAAACGCCATCATCAAGCAAATTCAGAACAGCGGCGGATACGAGATTGTCTCAATCGATGATGCTGAAGCAGTTTTGGATGGTCGGGTCGTCAACGTCAGCCGCTCACAGTTCCGTGCGGATCGTGACAACGTCCTGCGCACATCGCAGCTTTTGATGACGCTGCGTGTGGATTATGAGATCAAGGATGCAGGTAGCAGTTCCATCATCCATCGTGGTCGCGCCTCGGCGGATTCTTATACCATTTTGGATTCCAACATCCAGAATTCTGAAGCTCAAGCTCTTGAGGATGCTGCTCAGCGTTTGTCCGTGAACGTCGCATCAGACATTACCGAAGGCTGGTAATGGCAGACCCAGAAGATTTTGGACAGGGCGGGGGATTATCTCCCGCCGCCGACCATACTGTGGACACTCAGGCGGAGGTAAATCTAGGTGTTGATGCCACAGAGGAAGACATTCTCGAGTCTGAAGAAAACATTGGGCCAAAGGGGGATGACGAAGCTGAAACGGATGAAGAGGCTCTCTCCGACCTTTTGCCCAGTTCCCTGCCGCCGGCGCTCTATTTAGTCGGCACACCCATTGGCAACCTGGCGGATATTACCCTGCGGGCTTTGCATATTTTAAAGACCGTCAGCGCGATAGCCTGTGAGGATACCCGCCACTCCGGGAGGCTGCTTTCCCATCATGGAATTCGCTCACGCCTGATCAGCCTGAATGAGCACAATGAAGCGCGTCGGATTCCCGATATCATCGCTCATTTACAACAGGGCAGCAGTGTGGCGCTGATTTCCGATGCAGGTATGCCTACGGTTTCAGATCCTGGTCAGCGCCTTGTTCAGGCTGTCGTCGGCGCAGGTCTGCGGGTGGAAGGTATTCCTGGGCCCAGTGCGGTTTTAACTGCGCTTGCCGCTTCCGGACTGCCCACCACACCCTTTTATTTTGGTGGATTTCTCCCGCATAAAAAAGGGCAGCGCAATACGGAATTAACCCATGCGCTGAACCGAGACTCCACAAGCGTCTATTTTGAGAGTCCCTACCGGATTGTGGATACTCTGGCGATGATCGCTGAGCAGGCCCCTGAGCATCGCGTGGTCGTAGCACGCGAGTTGACAAAGAAGTTTGAGGAATTCCAGCGCGGTCCGGCCCGGATTGTGCTTTCTCATTACCGTGCCAAGCCACCCAAAGGCGAAATTACGCTGGTCATCGCCCCGCGTGAACTCCCCAAGTGGATTACTTGGTGATCCCAACCGCCTCCAATGACGAATGCTCAGATCCGAATCACGAATGAAACCCGGATTATTTGCTCCATAAAATGGTGCATAAATTCTCGGCTTTCTCGATGAGCCGGATTCTTTGATGCTCACTAATCACTGGTCTATACCTTCTCAGCCACACTTATTCCCATGACACCCGCCCCCTGCGATCTAGGCAACTCCACGGACAGCCTCAAAAACTCCATCATCAATCATCTTCGCTTCACGCTGGGTGCTTATGTGGAATCCGCCAGCCAGAACGACTGGTGGGTGGCGACCTGCCTTGCCGTGAGAGACCGTGTCATGGAGCATGCGACGAAGTCCCGCACTCTCCATCGCCAGTCGGGTGTCCGTCGCGTTCACTATCTGTCTCTCGAATACCTCATGGGGCGGCTGCTGGAAAACAATCTTCGCAATTCCGGTCTGTATGATGCCACCAAACAGGCCCTGGGTGAGATGGGCAAGGACCTGGATGTGCTGCTGGATAGCGAGCCTGACATGGGCTTGGGCAACGGCGGTCTTGGGCGTCTGGCAGCCTGTTTCATGGACAGTCTCAGCACGGTGAACCTCCCGGCCATCGGCTACGGTATCCATTATGAATTTGGGCTTTTCAGGCAGGAATTTGTGAATGGCAAGCAGGTGGAGCATCCAGATGCTTGGATGCGTGATGGCAGCCCTTGGAAAATCGCCCGCCCCAGCTACCGGCAGACTGTCCAGTTGTATGGTCGCGTGGTGCAGAAGTTTGATGATTATGGTCATCCGCGCAGTGAATGGATCGAAACCAAAAGCCTGCTGGGGCTTCCTTGGGATATCCCGATTGTCGGATATGACAGCCACACCGTAAACGTGCTGCGCCTCTGGCAGGCCCAGGCCGATGAAGATTTTAATTTCCAGGTCTTCAACGAGGGCAGCTATGTGGAAGCTCTCCGCGATAAAGCTATCGCTGAGACTGTTTCCAAGGTCCTTTATCCCAATGACTCCACGGAAAACGGCAAGGAACTGCGTCTGGTTCAGCAGTATTTCTTTGTAGCCTGCTCATTGGCAGACATCGTTCGCCGTTTCAAAGTCGGCTATACCCTGCCTTGGAGTGACTTTCCGTCGAAGGCCGCCATCCAGCTTAACGATACCCATCCAGCGGTCGCCATTCCTGAATTGATGCGTATTCTGGTGGACCTGGAAGGACTACCTTGGGATGAGGCTTGGGCCATCTGTCAGGAGACGTTCTCTTATACCAACCACACCCTTCTTCCAGAAGCTCTGGAAATGTGGTCAGTCGGTCTCTTTGAGCGTGTCCTCCCGCGCCACTTGCAAATCATCTACCGGATTAACCACAGTTTCTTGGAAGGTGACGTGGAAGCCAAGTGGCCTGGAGATGCAGAAAAGAAACGCACCCTCTCCCTCATCGAAGAGCGTGGTGGTAAATATGTGCGCATGGCCAATCTCTCGGTATTGGGCAGTCACGCGACAAACGGCGTGGCAGCTCTCCACACTCGCCTACTCTGTGAGCGCCTTTTTGCGGACTTTTACGCCCTTTATCCTGACCGGTTTCTCAATCTGACCAATGGAATCACTTTCCGGCGCTGGCTGGATGTGTGCAATCCGCAGCTCTCCGCTCTAATCACCGAGACTATCGGTGATAGCTGGAAGAAGGACGCCGCCCTACTCCGTCAACTGGATCCGTATGCCGATGATCCTGCTTTCCGTGCAAAATATGCCAAAATCAAACGCGACCACAAAGTCGTTTTGGCTGAGATCATTCAGGAAGAGTGCGGTGTCACCGTCAGCCCTGACGCTCTTTTTGATGTGCAGATCAAGCGTCTTCACGAGTACAAACGCCAGCATCTTAACTTGCTGAATATCGTCACTCTCTACCGCGAAATTCTGGACAATCCAGATGCGGATTTCCATCCTCGCGTATTCATTTTTGGTGCCAAGGCCGCCCCGGGTTACTTCCTGGCCAAAAACATCATTCACGCGATCAACTCGGTAGCAGCCAAAGTGAACAACGATCCTCGGGTGGGGGATAAACTGAAGGTCGTTTTCCTCCCAAATTATCGTGTGTCTCTGGCTGAGAAAATCATCCCGGCATCGGATCTTTCTGAGCAAATCTCCACTGCGGGTAAGGAGGCATCGGGCACTGGAAATATGAAGCTGGCACTCAACGGTTCTCTGACCATCGGCACTCTGGACGGTGCCAATGTGGAAATCGAAGAAGAAGTCGGTTCCGAAAACATCTTCATCTTTGGTCTGACAGTCGAGGAAGTCACCGAACTGCGTGCCAAGGGATACAACCCATGGGACTATTACTGGGCCAATGAAAAACTCCGCAACACCATTGACTGGATCAGCAGCGATTACTTCACTGGCAATGCTGAGGAATTCCAGCCGCTGCGTCAGAGTCTTTTGGACCATGGCGATCCCTATCTCTGCCTGGCGGATTATCAGCCTTATGTGGATGCGCAGGCTCGCGTGGACGCAGCTTATAAAAACCAGGACCATTGGGTGAAAATGGCCATCCTGAATACAGCCCGTGTTGGCAAATTCAGCAGTGACCGTACCATCCTCGAGTACGCCGAAAAAGTCTGGAAACTTCCCCAGGTTGTCATCGACGGCTAACAGGGAAATAGAATGATATCTCTTGGATGTCAGGTAGTTAGGCTACTTGGCATCCAAGTAAAGCAGGTTGAAAATGTGGCTATTTGCACGATTTGAGGCTGGGAATAGTTAAAAACCATGCAAGATGGCCAAAATGCAGGTTGGAGTGAACAAAGGACAGGGTTTTTCCCTCCAACTTAGGTATGAAACGAATACTCCCAATCGCTCTGTTAACCTTTGCCCTCATCGGGCATGGTGAAACACCTGAGAAAAAGACCACGGTTTCTGAGTCCGAACAGATCAAAGAAGGCCCCGCTACTGATGGTCCTCCCGTAGCTGCTGTCAGCAGCATTGAGGTAGATGATATCCAGGGTTTTGAGTATTATGCTCCCCAGATTCAGGAATTGATTCGCCAGTCACTGGCCCTGACCAAGCTCAACCTCACTTATTCATTTGGATCCGCTGACCCAAAGAATGGCGGAATGGACTGCTCTGGAACCATCTATTATGTGCTTCACGATTTTGGATTTAAAGGTGTCCCTCGGCAATCCAATGAAATGGCAGGATGGGTACAGGATAAAACTCTCTTGCACCGGGTCCATGAAGCGGATGCGCTGACTCACCCTGAATTCTCCGCCCTCCAGCCGGGTAATCTGCTGTTTTGGTCAGGTACGTACGATGCCGGTCCTCGCAAGATCCCGGTGACGCACGTGATGTTATACTTGGGCAAGCTGAAAAAAAGCGGCAAGCACATCGTCTTCGGTGCCAGTGATGGCAGGTCTTATCAGGGCAAGCGCCGCAGCGGTGTGAGCGTCTTTGATTTCTCTCTTCCACGCTCCACCAGTTCGGCCAGTTTTTATGGTTACGGGATGATTCCTGGCGTGGGAAAGATTGAGGCTAAACCTGAGCCTGTTGCGCCCAAAGTCATAGCTGAAGCAAAGACGGTCGTTTCTGAGTCCATCAAAACGATCACAGAAGCCAAGCCAACACCGTCCATGGTGAAAGTAAGTGAGCCGGTCAAACCTACGCCGACGCCTGTTAAAGAGGAAACCTCCACGAAACCTGTGAGGGGACCCATTGTCGTGGTTGCCCCGCCTCAGACTGAAGAGGTGAGATCTGCCATCCGTGTGGAGGACAAGCCCGCCTCTGTCCCAGAAAAACCCAAAGTTGCTTCTCCTGCCAAGCCACAGCCAACTCAAGTGGCCAGTGCATCGAAAACTTCGAACACGAAACCCAAGACAACGTCAACAACCAAATCCAGTTCGACCAAGTCGAAACCCGTAGTTCGCAAAAAAGCTCCACCTCCGCCGCCAACCCCATTGGCCCGGGCCAAGCAAGCTGCGAGCTCATTCTTCAATGACGTCCGTCGTTCACTACCCCAGGGTGTCGGAAGGTAAGTGGAAAGTTGGAGTGATCGGTAGAGGGACTGTTTGGGGATTTTAGCGCGTTTCATCGCTTTTAAGGCGACATGGAATTAGGCATTACGTCAGTCATGGAGCCAAGTAGCTCTTGCACTCTGGCGTTTTCCTCCGAATTTCAGCCCCCCTTTTAGCCATGATCCCGAACGCCTACCGATCCCTTCACTGCAACGCCGTACGCCCTGAGCATATTGGCCAGACCGTCACACTCTGTGGCTGGGTGAATTCGGCCCGTGACCACGGCGGCGTTATCTTCATTGACCTTCGCGACCGGGAAGGATTGACCCAAGTGGTCTTCCGCCCTGAGGAGAACGCAGATGTTGCAGCCCAGAGCCATGTCCTTCGTGATGAAGACGTGGTGCAGATCATTGGCAAAGTATCTGCCCGTCTCTCCGGTACGGAAAACAGCAAGCTGCCTACAGGTGAAGTCGAAGTGGTGGCCCTGGAATTGAAGGTGCTGAACAAGTCCGATGTCCTGCCATTCCACTTGGACCGCGAGCTATCCAATGAGGACATGCGGATGAAGTATCGTTACTTGGACCTGCGCCGCGAGCGCATGAACAAAAACATCCGCACCCGTCACAAGATCACCAACGCTGCGCGCAACTACCTGGACGGAAATGGTTTTGTGGAAGTGGAAACCCCCATCCTTTCGAACCCGACGCCGGAAGGTGCTCGCGACTTTCTTGTGCCAGCCCGTCTCAGCCCCAGCAAGTTCTTTGCCCTGCCACAGGCCCCGCAGCAGTATAAGCAGCTGCTCATGGTGGCAGGTCTGGAGCGTTATTTCCAAATCGCCCGCTGTTTCCGCGATGAAGACCTACGCGCTGACCGCCAGCCTGAGTTTACCCAGATTGATATCGAGGCCAGCTTCATTGAGCAGAATGACATTGTGAACCTCGTGGAAGGTTTGCTGGCCAGCATGTTCAAGGCAGGCCAGGGCGTGGACATCCCGCTGCCTTTCCCGCGCATGACCTATCAGGAAGCCATGGACCGTTACGGCTCTGACAAGCCCGATACGCGTTATGGTGTCGAGATCGTGGACATGGCCGACGTATTCGCTGAAAGCGGATTCAAGATCTTCCGCAGCACGCTGGAAAACGGTGGTGTCGTGCGTGCCATCAATGCCAAAGGTTTTGCAGGCATCACCACCGGCCAGATGATCCGCCTCAACGAGCTGGCCATCCAGGCCGGCATGAAGGTGAAGCAGCTTGCCTTCATCAAGATTGAAAACGGCGAGTATAAATCTCCGCTGTGGAAGTTCTTTGGCGAAGTCGAGCAGAAGGCTCTCGTTGAGAAGATGAATGGTGAAGAAGGCGACATCATTTTCTTCTATGCCGGCACCTGGGAAGACGCCTGCAACATCCTGGGCAAGGTCCGCCTGGAAATCGCCAACATGATGAACCTCACGAAAGACAGCACCGCGCTGAACTTCCTCTGGGTCGTCGATTTCCCATTGCTGGCCTTCAGCCCCGAAGACCAGAGCTGGGTCGCCGTCCACCATCCATTTACCCGTCCCAAGTCAGAAGACGTGGCCCTTCTGGAAGCTGGTGAATACGGCAAGGTGCGTGCCGAGGCTTATGACGTGGTCCTGAACGGCTACGAATTGGGCGGCGGCTCCATCCGTATTCACGAAAGCGACCTCCAAGCCAAGATGTTTAGCGTCCTCGGCGTCACCCCGGAAGAGCAGGAACTGAAGTTCAGCCACATCCTGGAAGCCTTCAAATTTGGCGCTCCACCTCACGGTGGTCTCGCTCTGGGCCTGGACCGCATTGCCATGTTGGTTTGCGGTGAAGACAGCATCCGCGAGGTGATTGCCTTCCCGAAAAACAACAAGGCCTGCGACCTGATGACCGACAGCCCCACAAACGTTGACTTCAAATCCCTCCGCGAGCTTTACATCCAAAGCACTTGGAAGGAGAAGAAGCTAGAGGCCGCTACCGTGCCAGTGACGCCGATTGTCTAAGGCGTGTTTTAAAATTGATTTCTGAGGGATAAAATGCAGATGCCAAGGAGGACAAAAGCCATGAAGGAGACGTCGGTTTTGTCGTAGCGCGTGGCGATGCGCCGCATCCTTTTGATCTTCTCAAAGAAGTTCTCCACGCAGTGCCTTTTCTTGTAAAGCACCTTGTCGTAAGCCGCCGGGGCCACCCGGTTGCTGCGCGGCGGAATGCAGGCTTTCATACCTTTGCTTGCGATGAGCTCGCGCAACCCATCGCTGTCATAGGCCTTGTCCATGAGCACCCGCCTGCCCTCCACAGATTCAAGCAAAGCTGGCGCATGCAAGACATCAGCTTCCGTCCCTGCCGTCAAAATCAAGGCTTGTGGCTGGCAGCGCCCGTCCACCGCAGCATGCAGCTTCGTGTTGAGTCCGCCCTTGGTGCGGCTCATGGCCTGTTGTTCCTGGCCTCCGGCGGGGTTGGCCCCGTCCCGGTGGACCTTGATGTGGGTGGAGTCAATCATGCCGAGGTTCTTGCCTGCATGCCATTTCATCTGCTGCATGGCCTGATCCCAGAGACCGGCCTTGGCCCAGCGGCGGAAGTGGCCGTAAACAGTTTCCCAGGCAACGCCAGGGACGTCCAAAGCACGCCAGGAGCCGCCTTCTTTGAGCACGTGCAGAACACCTGCGATGACCAGCTTCAAATCACTGAGAGGCCGACCTGG
>NZ_SOCA01000011.1:0-23836 GCF_004364345.1 Prosthecobacter fusiformis
CGCCTTTGCCGGACTGACACCTGCCTTGAGCCAGTCAGGCACGAGTGTGAACCGGCGCGGGCACATGACCAAAGAGGGCAGCGCCATACTGCGCAAGATGCTTTACATGGCAGCGCTGCAAGCGGTGAAACGCGCCACCAATGCCTTCCATGCCAGCTACCAAGCCTTTGTGGAGCGCGGCAAGCCGAAGATGTGCGCCCTAGGAGCCATCATGCACAAAATCATCCGGGTCGCCTTTGGCGTGCTCAAACACGACACGCCATTTGTCAAAAACTTCGCCAAGCTGGAAGCCTGAAAAAATCTTCCACTTCGGCCTTGCTCTGACCATATCTATTTTCCTTGCTCCCTCCGGGAGCGGGGGAGGCATGTGATGGTTGAATTTGGGTGGGGTGGTAGTCCAGATTTAGGAGTGGGTGTTTGCGTAAATGGGGGGGGGGATGGAGGGGCTTTCCGGCGGCTCTTTGGGACGAGGGGATGCAAAATTACTGCCGAATACAGGTGGGCCGAATCTATTCCGAGTATTCTAGCTCCCGGAGGGAGCGTTGGACATTAGCCGGTGGTGGAAGGAGCGAAGCGACTGGGAGCCACCGGAAGTGGAACCACATGCAATGCGTCAGACAGGCGTCCCGGAGGGACGCTGGAAGGCCCCGAGATGTAACTGGGTATGCCTTTACCAAAGGTGGGCTTCGTTGTATTCCACCAGGCCACGTTGCAGCATTTCGACATATTCTTCCTGGAATGTTTTGACCCGGTGATGAGCTTCCTGATTCAAGACATAAGCTCTTACTTTTTCCAGGCTGGAGACACTGACGGTGAATGCTCCGTAACCCTCCTGCCATGCGAAACCTGCGAGCCGAAGTTCCTCATGAATCCATCGCGATGAAATGCTTTTTACCCGTTGTAGGATATCCGCCAAGCAATGGGTGGGACGCAGCCCGGCAAGCAGATGCACATGGTCTCCCGTGCCACCGATGGCGTGTGGTATGCCATTTTCGGTGCGCAAGATGCCCCCGAGATATTCATGCAGGCGCGAGCGAAGGTGAGGTTCAAACCACGGCTCCCGATTTTTGGTGCTGAAGACGAGATGGTAATGCAGGGCGGCATGCGTCGAGGGCATGAGGTCAGGATTCAGAGATGGGGACGGGTTGCATCCGTTTTTTTAAGATGTTGAGGTGCCCTTCCTGCGTCCCTCCGGGACGCGACGTATGTGGGGGTGTGTGGTGTTGAGGTCCGGTGGTTCTCGGTCGCTACGCGCCCTTCACCACCCGGCTAATGTCCGGGCTCCCTCCGGGAGTGTAGGAGGTCGTTTGGCCTAACGGGAGGTGTGTTTTTTGGGGGCGGACGTGGCGGATAGAACGGTCTTGCGCGGGACGCACAAGACGGCACGCGAGACACGTGCGCTCCATGGGGACAGACGAGTGCGCTTCATGGGGGACGGGGGCACCATGATGAGCTGGTTGAACTATTCTTGGGGTGGGGCACGTTTTTATTTCTACGACTCGACCCATGAAACTCCTTTTCACTTTTCTGTTTATGACGGCTCTAACTAGTTTTGCTGCGGATGTGCGGGATATTCCTTTGAAGACGATTGAGGGTAAGGAGGTGACGCTGAAGGATTACAAAGACAAGGTGCTGCTGATTGTGAATGTGGCCTCGGAGTGCGGGTATACGGGGCAGTATTCGGGGCTGCAGGCGCTGCATGAGCGGTATGCGAAGGAGGGCTTTGCGGTGCTGGGTTTTCCTTGCAATGACTTTGGGGGGCAGGAGCCGGGATCGGAGGCGGAGATCCAGACTTTTTGCACCAGCCGGTATCAAGTGACGTTTCCGATGTTCGCCAAAGTCTCGATCACGGGGGAGGGGAAACATCCGCTGTTTGCGGTGCTGGCGGCCTCGGGAGAAGTGCAGTGGAATTTTGAGAAGTTTCTGGTGGGTAAGGATGGGCAGTTGATCGCCCGGTATGGCTCGGATGCGGAACCGGAGGGTGAGGAAATCGAGGCGGCGGTGAAAATGGCGCTGGGCAAATGAGGGGTGGGGAGGCCGGGCGGGATCATTTTTCGAATCCAAGGACGTTTCCATGACGCAAAGACTTGTGTGAATGCACTTTCTTTGACATGGGTGGCCCAAATTGCGCCTCGGGGTGATGCGCGGCCTGCCATGGTGAGGACCTGGAAGTGCCGCTCAATAACCCCAAACTGTCTCATGTCTCCCCTCGAAGTCACTGATGAATCCCTTCTCCAGCGTGCTGGTGGGGGCGATGCGCGTGCTTTTGAGCAGCTTTATGACCGCTTTTCATCCCGTCTGTTAGGCCTGCTGCGCCAGATGCTGGGTGATGAACGGGAGGCGGAGGATGTGCTGCAGGAGGGATTTCTGTATCTGTGGGATCATGCGGGCAGCTATGACCCTTCACGCAGCCGGGCGTTTACCTGGTCGGTGATGATTTTCCGTCACAAGGCGATCGACCGGATCCGGGCGATGGGGCGGCGGGCGCGGCTGAATGAATCTGCAGCGGTGGAGATGGCGGTGCTGGAAGACTGCGCGGTGGGAGCGGATGATACGGTGGAGATGAAGGAGCAGCAAAAGCAGGTCTATTCTGCGCTGGCTAGCCTGCCGGGAGAGCAGCGTAAGCTGATCGAATTTGCCTTTTTAAAAGGGCTGACGCATCATGCGATTGCGGAGTCGCTAAACCTGCCACTGGGTACGGTGAAGACGAACATCCGGCGCGGTCTGCTGAAGCTGCGTGACCTGATGAAAGGAGGGGCGCTGTGATGGACGAAGAACACGAGGAACTGGCCGCACTGAATGCGCTGCATGCCCTGGATGAAGCGGAGCAGAGCGTCTTCGACATCGAGCTGGCGCGTAGCAGTGAGCTGAGGCATCTGGCGACGGAACTGGAGGTGACTGCTGCGGCACTGGCTGCGGCGGTGCCGCCTGTAAAGCCACGGGCAGATTTGAAAAAGGCGATCATGGCGCAGGTCCGAGAGCGGCAGATCGCGAAGAAGAAGTCTGGGAAGAAGGCAAGGATGCCGCGTCGTTTCGGGGTTCTTCCCTGGGGGATCGCGGCGGTGCTCGGCGCAGGCTGTTTCTGGCTGTGGATGGAGCGTAACCATTTGAAGACGCAGGTCCTGGCGATGAGCGAGGTGGAGATGGAGGCGCGCCAGCAGATGATCTCAGTGCGGGATGAACGTGATGCCCTGGAAGAAAAGGCGGTGGAAACGGCCCGCAAGATGGAGACGGTGACGGCGCAGATCCAAGCTTTGCGTGAAGATGACGAGCGTGTGCAGCAGCAGGTGGTGGCGCTGACGCAGGAGATCACGGCACTGCGGCAGAAGGATGCTTTTGCCCAGGTGCAGATCGCGACTTTGCAAAGCTCCGTAGCGGCTTATCAACAAGGGGTGGCGGTGGTGGTGTGGGACAGTGAGAAGCACCAGGGGGTGCTGAAACTGGAGAAGATGCCGCCTGTGGAAACGGGCAAGGATTACCAGCTCTGGGTGGTGGATCCGAAGAATCCGGTGCCGGTGGATGCAGGCGTGGTGCAGGTGGATGCGCAGGGCTTTGCCAAGGTGGATTTCAAACCGGTGGATGCGGTGAGCAGTGCGGCGAAGTTTGCCCTGAGCATCGAGCGTGAAGGTGGGGTGCCGAAAGGGGAGGGGCCGATCATTTTGATCGGGCCGTAGTGGGGGTGTGAGGCTGAGGTGGGGGGCTTCGATGGTGGGCTGTGGTAGGAGGGCTGGAGGGGATTCGGGGTGGCTATCCGCTCAGGGGACTGAGCGGGCTACTTTTTTGCTGACTTGTAGTCTTGGCATAAAAAAGCCCCATGCGGGGGCATGGGGCTTTTTGAATAAGGGGGCTGTCGGGGCGGGGTTATTCGCGGGCGACGCCGTTGTTCCAGGCGGAATACATTTCCTCGACGGTGGGGATCTCCAGGGTGCGGACGATGCGGAAGCCGAGCCAGGTGGCATCGGTGAGATACCAAATGCTCTTGGGAAGCTGGGGGTCCTGCTGCTTCCAGGCGGGCTCAGAGGCGCGGCGTGAGGCGACGCGGAGGAATTCGGCATCGTCATCGTAGGTGCCGCCACGGGCGGTGTGGGGGTAGGGGCTGGTGGATTTTACCCACTGATTGCCAACGATGTCTTTGCCGGACCAGCCTTTGTATGTGGCATCGCTATACTGGTCGAGCGTCCATTCGCAGACGTTGCCGAGGATGTCGTAGAGGCCCCAGGGATTGGGCTTCTTTTTGCCCACGAGGCTATACTGGAAGTTAGGCGCGTTATCGAAGTACCAGGCGTATTCGCCGAGGTCTTTTGCATCGTCGCCGAAGAAGTAGGCGGTGGTGGTGCCGGCGCGGGCGGCGTATTCCCATTCGGCCTCGGTGGGGAGGCGGTAGAAGTGGCCGGTCTGGGCGCTGAGCCACTGGCAATATTTGTTAGCTGCGTGCTGGGTCATGCAGATGGCGGGGAAGCCATTGCGGCCCATGCCGAAATCCATGGGTTGATAAGGAGGGGTGGGCTGGGAGATGAGATCTTCGGGCTTGTCGTCCGGGGACCAGACCTTGCGGCTGCCATCTTTATTACGGCCTTCAGCGGTGAGCTGGAAGGGCTCGTATTCATCCCAGGTGACTTCGTATTTGCCAATCCAGAAGGGCTTGATCTGGACCTTTACCTGCGGGCCTTCGTCGTCTGCACGGTTGGCTTCGCTATCGGGGCTGCCGAGGAGGAATTCGCCGCTTTTGATGGCGACCATGGAGTAAGGTGCGCCGGTCTTGGGGACTTTGGCATCGTAGGATTTCATGTCAGCCTCGGCTTTTTCCTGGGCGGTGGCGACGATCTTGGCGTGGATCTTTTTCACCAGTTCCAGGGTGTCTGGATTGTTGGTGGGGGCGGCACCTTTTTCCTTGGCCTTGAGGGTGACATCGTCTGGCCAGACGGCTCCCTGCTCGATCCAGCTTTTGAGCATGGCGATCTCTTCCTTCTTCAGCGGACCGCCACTCTTGGCGGGGGGCATGAGATCGTCTTCGTCAGCAGCGAGGGCGGTGAGGTGATAGAGAGCGCTTTTGGCGGGGGCAAAGGCGACGATGTTGGGAGCGTTTTCGCCGGTCTCGAAGGCCTCTTTTTTGCTGCTAAGGATGAGGTCGCCTTTGTCCTTGTCGGGATTGTGGCAGCTGACGCAGTTTTGCTCGAGGATGGGCTGGATGTTTTTAACGAAATCAATGCGGGGTGTGACCTCTAAAGTCACGCCAGCAGGCCATTCGGCACCTTGTTCGATCCAGCCTTTGATGACCTCGATCTGGTTGGCGGCGAGCAGGCCTTCCTTTTCAGGAGGCATGACCATGTCATCATCGTGAGGGAGGATGAGGGTGGTATAAATAGCGCTTTTTGTGAGGTCGCCAAGGGTGAGTCCTGGGCCGTTTTCGTTGCCCTTGATCATGTCTTCCTTGGTGTGAAGCCGGAAGTCGCCTTTATCCTTTTCTGCACCGTGACAGTGGGTGCAGGCGGCTTCGAGGATGGGCTTGACCTGGGTATTGAAATCCACCTTCGCGGCGGCGGCCACGGAGAGTCCGGGCAACGCGACGAGGGCGAGGAAAGCTGAAGTTAGAGGGTGGTGGGCAGACATGGAGGGATGGCTTTTAGCATGAACCGGGGTTTTTGTCCACTGGGGAGGAAAGGGACGGTAACATGCGCAGGAGCCGAGGATGGTTTCCTCGTGACTGCGGCCTGCGGATGACCCGCTGCATCAAGGTGCAAATACCGTGATCAAGGTGTGGAACCGCAGCTCCTCAACAGAAAGAAGAGAAGTGCGGTTCCGATGAGTGAGATGAAGATGGAGCCGAAACAGCCTGAGCGATTGGAGGAGAAGACGAACATGTGAGGTCTTCGTGACGGGCTGGTGATGTGGCCGTGTGTCTAAATCACACCGGGATCAATGGCGCTGGAGGCGGTCCACGGTGTGCTCCACTGCGGTCTTTAGTTTTTCGGCAGCGCCGTCCATGGCGAAGGCGAGGGTTTCGGCCTTGTGAGTGACGGCGATGGGTTGATGGCCTTCGAGGCGGGCTTCCATCATGCAACGTTTGTCCTCGGGGCCGCTTTTTTTACTGTTCTCGTCATTGAGGTGAACCTCGACGCGAGTGATGTGGTCACTGACATGGCTCAGGGCATCGGTCACGATGGACTCTGCTTCAGCGATGAATTCCTGGCGACCAGTGATGTGGTGATCTGTATTGACTTGGATAATCATGATGATTGGGGGTTGGTATCGTCATGATATATACGTTTGAGAGTGCCCGGATGGGGGTGTTTTTGGAACGTGGACCTCCTGCTGAAGGGCACGTGTCATCCGCGAGAAGACGGGCCTTTGTGACTCAGTAAGAGTGAGCCATCTCGGCCATGGTGCCGCGGGTGACGCCGAGCTGGGACTGGGCTTTAAGCTCGCGCCAGATGTCTTCGCCGCCGCGCTGGGAGGCGAGGAGGGACTGATAGGTGCGGATGATGCGCAGGGTTTCTTCTTGGGTCTGCTCCAGCAACTCGACACGGTAATGGCGAAGGCCGGTCTGCATGAGGCCGCTGAAGTATTGGGCTCCGGTCTGGGGCACGGCATTGAAGAGGGTATTGCGGCAGCCGACATCGGCTTTTAAAGGATGCTCCATGCCGACACGGTCGCGGAGGCGGACCTTGTGCTTTTCACAGGGGCGGCCGCAGTTGGTGAAGTCGGTGCCTTCAGAGAGGAAGGCGGCGAAGGCGCAGTGCTCCATGTGAAACATGGGCATGTGCTGGTGGAGGGTGATCTCGAACCATTCGGGCGGGGCACCCTGGAGGAGGTTGAGGACCTGGTCGATGTTCAAGTCGTAACTGATGGTTAGGCGCTCAAGGCCAGTTTTCTTGAGGAAATCTGCCGTGAGGGGATTGGCGACGTTGAGAGAGAAATCGCCGGTGATGGGAATGCCTGCATCGCGGAAATGGGCGATGGCACCGAGGTTGCGAATGAGGACGCCGTGGGGTTCGGCGCGGGAGATGAGTTTGAAGATGCCGGCCTCGCCAGATTTCTGGATGCGCGGGGTGGCGAGGTAGATGCGGGCGGCGCTGTGAGCCTTGACGTATTTGACGGCGTCGGCGTATTGACGGACGTCTTCGAAATCTACGTAAAGGTGAGTGATGTTGGCTTCGAGGGCGGCTTCGATTTGGGCTTGGTCGCGGCAGAGGACGTGGAGGGTGGGGGCCTTAGATAGATGGGCATCTTCGGGGACCACGCCCTGGCGGGCGCAGCTACGGAGCATGTCGGCTACAGTGGTGGTGATGGCGGGGCGTAGTGATGGTTCGCCCACGCCCTGGCGGGCGCAGCTACTTTCGACAATCGAGCGGCGCATGCGGTTGAGCTCGCTGACGGGCAGGATCAGGTTTTCTTCGAGACGAAGTTCAATTTCACCTAGCTCGAAAGGGGTGCCGCCGAGACGGCCTAACTGGTTTTGCAATGTCTCCAGTGTGAGCGGGCGCTGAAGGGCGGGGGCGAGGGGGATGGTGGAGGTGGCACTGGCTTCCTGGCCTTTGACCTGGATGACCATGGGCTGGCCAGCGCTGCCGCTGATGATGAGGTTTAAAGGCTGTTTTTTGCGGAGGGGGATTTCGCCTTGGAAGGTCTGGCGGAGGCGTTGTTCGAGGGCCTGGTCCCCGGTCTTGAAGATGCGGGTGCCGGGGGCGATGAGGTCCGTGCGGAGGCGGCCATGCTGGAATTCGATCCAGTTTTCATGCTGGCCATAGATGCGGCCCCCTTGTTCGTTATTGGTGTCTTGAAGGTTTTCGAAAACGATGCCGTCGCCGTTTTTGAGGTGGGTGGGATTTTCTTCCAGCTCCACGGCATCGCGGGCGACGGAGCGGACGACGCCGACATAATAACCGCGTTTTTTACCGTAATAGGCACCGACGAGTTCCTGATGGTTCACGCCATGCATCCAGCCGGTGTAGAGGCCGCGGGAGAAGGTCATCTCCAGCTCGTAACGGTCTTCTTCAGTGATGATCTCGGTGAGGTCCTTATCGGCCAGGACGGCATCTATCGCTTTACGATAGACACGGGTCACTGCGGCGACGTATTCGGGGGTCTTGAGGCGGCCTTCGATTTTGAAACTGCGGATGCCGAGTTCGATAAGACGAGGAATTTCCTGAACGGCTGCGAGGTCTTGGGGACTGAGGAGGTAACGTTTGTCGCCGAGATCCTGAAGCTCGCCATCAACGATCATTTCATAAGGCATGCGGCAGGCCTGGGCGCACTCGCCCCGATTGGCGCTGCGGCGGCCGAGGGATTCGCTGGTGAGGCACTGGCCGCTGTAGGCGACGCAGAGAGCGCCGTGGACGAAGACTTCGAGGGGAACCTCGGGTTTATCGTTGGCCTGGAAGCGCTCTAGCTCGCGCAGGCTGAGCTCGCGGGAGAGGACGGCTTGATCAATGCCGAGGGTGTTGGCCAGCTCCAGTCCCTCCGGGGAGGTGATGGTCATCTGGGTGCTGGCGTGGAGGCGCAGGCCGGGGGTGAGGGTCTTCACCATGCGGGCGAGGCCGAGGTCCTGGACGATGACGGCATCAACACCAGCGGCTTCCAACTCGCGGAGCTGGGTCTCAGCATCGGCCAGTTCAGTGGTGAAAATGAGGACGTTAAAAGCGCAGTATCCTTTGACCCCATGACTGTGAAGGAACTTCATCAGCTCCGGCAGGTCCTCAGCCGTGAAATTATCGGCGCGCATGCGGGCATTGAAGCGGGGCAGGCCGAAGAAGATGGCGTCGGCTCCATTGGCGACGGCGGCACGGGCGCACTCCCAATTACCGGCAGGGGAGAGGAGTTCGGGGAGATGGAGGGGACGGGGCATGGAAGAAAGCGGAAAAACGGGGGGAGGGGAGTTTAGACAGGATTACAGGATTTGCATGATTAACAGAAAATGTCCCTGCTTGATCCGTCGTATGCTCTGTCTCATCTTACTCGCTGAGACAAAGGAGAAGCTCTTTTGAGAATAGCCCAGGAGAGTTCAATGCGAAAGGGACAATCAAGTGTTCAATTGAACGCATTATTGCGACGCATTGTGAATTACTTTCGGAATTCTGAGATTGCGTTTTGTAACGTTTCTCGTTACTAAGCTCATCTTAATTACTGACAATTGTGGAATATCAATTGCTGTAAGCGAGAAACGTCATCGCTTCGTGATAACAGCCCATGTTACCCCAAACCGCCAGTATTTTCTCGAATCCCTGGAATGCCGATCTTTTTCCGGCAGGGGAGAAAATGGGCAGCATTGGGGAAAAAGGATGGGTTTCTAGAATTGTACAAACGTTCCAGGTGGGCGTTTGGCCGTGGTTTGGTACCTCAGAAGATGCGATGGACGACATGATGCCGCTCGGGAGGGGGACGCTTATTCAGCGTCCTGTGGAAGGTGAGCCGGGATCCAGCGGCGGGCCTGAGCAGGTGCCCGGACCGGGCGGTGCGCGGGAAGTGCCGTTTTATCATTTGCCAGTGCTCATGAATGAAGTGCTGGAGGCGCTGGAGCCTGCTCCAGGGAAACTCATTTTTGATGGAACTCTGGGAGGTGGAGGTCACACGGAGGCGCTGCTGCAGAGGGGCGCACGGGTGGTGGCCATGGACCAGGATGATGAGGCGCTGCGCCATGCGGGCGAACGGCTGAAGGGCTATGCGGACCGCTTTTGTGCATTGAAGGGAAATTTTCGTGATTTCCCAACGGTGCTGGGAGAGGCTGGTGTGACCGGGCTGGATGGCATGCTCATTGATATTGGTGTGAGCAGTCGGCACCTGGATGCGGCTGAGCGTGGATTTTCTTTTAACAAGGACGGTCCTCTGGATATGCGGATGGATACCTCCGGGCCAATCACGGCGGCGGACATCGTGAACACGTATGAGCAGGGTGCGCTGGAACAGATCCTGTGGAAATACGGGGAGGAGCCGCAGGCGCGGAAGATCGTGAAAGCGATCCTGGCCGAGCGTGCGAAGACTCCCATCAAGACGACGCTGCAACTGGCGGAGCTGATTTCCAAAGTGTGCCCGAAATACAGCAAGCGCCATCCGGCGACGCTGACCTTTCAGGCGCTGAGGATCGAGACGAACCAGGAGCTGGCGGCGCTGGAGGCCTTTTTGGCAGCGGCCCCCAAATGGCTGAAGCCGGGAGGCCGACTGGCGGTCATCAGCTTCCATTCCCTGGAAGACCGGGTGGTGAAGCATGCCTTTCATCATCAGAGCCAAGTCTGGCTGGACCGTCCAGAATGGCCGGAGCCGAAGCGCAATCCAGACTGTTTTTACCGCCTACTTTCGCGCAAGCCGAAGGAGGCCACGGAAAATGAACTGAGCCTGAACCCCCGCGCCCGCAGTGCCCGCCTGCGCGGTGTGGAACGCCTGCCCGCATGAAAAACAACCGCTATCGCAACTCCATCGGCCTGCCGTTGCTGACGGCGGTGCTGGTCATTTGTAGCGCGGTGCTGCTAGCAGCGCTGAGTGTGGTGGTGAATAAAAATCGCATCACAGCCCTGGCGGAGCAGCAGAGGCAGGTGGAGCAGGAAATGAAGCTGCTGAATTTTGAAATCGTGAGTCTGGGCCGGAAGATCGACCTGCTGCTGGATGGAGCGCGAGTGCAGCCCATCCTGCAAGCCAAGGGGACCTGGCTGCAAAAGCTGAGCCCGGATGCGCGGGCCATCATTCAATTAAAACCCATCCCCACGGCGAAGGCTGTGGTGCAAGCCACGGAGGCCGAACTGCCATGATGTCCACACCCAACCAGACTCAACTGCGCCGGGACCGCCCGCTGTGCCACCGAATGATGGTCGTGACCTGCGGCCTCACCGTGTGCTTTTCTGCTGTGGTGTGGCGTCTCTATGACCTGCACCTGAAAAAAGGGCCGCAGCTGGCGGAAGAAGCCTCCAAGAAATTTCGCGAGGACCGGGTGCTGCCAGCACAGCGCGGGTCCATCAAGGATCATTCGGACCGCTATCTGGCTTATGATGAAGAGGTCTATGAACTGCGTACGGATCGCGTGCACCTGCACGATGTGCGCTCCATTTCACCAAATCTGGCACGCATCCGTGGGGTCACGCAGAAGGAGCTGACGCGGACGATGAGTGACGAGCAAATTTTGAAGTCCTATCATGCGCATGTGGCGGAAGCACTGAGTGTGAAACTGGGCGGAACGGTGGATGCCATGCTGGAAAAGGTGACCTCCAAGCGGCAGATCGAAGTCTTGACCCACAACATGAATGATGACCAGGCCAAGGAATGGCGGGAGCATCTGGCCAATCTTTTTGTCAAAGGCATCTACGTAAAGCCTGCGGTGCGCCGCCATTATCCCATGGATAACCGCCTGGCGTTGATCATCGGCGGGACGGAGGAAGGCAAGGGGGGCGTGCAGGGCATCGAAAGTGCCTTTGAAGATACTTTACGCGGTGTGCCGGGATCTGTCTGTGTGGAGCATGACAAGTATGGGCGCGAGCTGCTGCTGTACCGGGGAGACATCCAGGAGCCGGTGCATGGCAAGGATGTGCACCTGACGATCGATCTGCAAATGCAGGATGCTGTGGATGCCATTGTGGCGCAGGCGCAGGCGACTTACAGGCCCAACAAAATCATGGCTGTGGTGACGGAAGTGGCCACGGGTTCCGTTCTGGCCATGAGCTTCCTGCCGGGGCATGACCGGAATGAGCCAGGGGATACTAATTGGAAGAACCTGACTATTTATGAACCTTATGAACCGGGCTCCACTTTCAAAGTGGTGGCTTTTACGGCGGCGCTGGACCAGCGGAAAATGGGGCCGGATGAGCGCTTTGACTGCCACTGGGGGCATTACACGGATCAAGTGCTGAAAGTCTCTCTGAAGGACGTTTCCAGCATGGGGACGGTGACTGCCCGGGAAGCTTTTGCGAAGTCCAGTAACATCGCCACTTACAAGGTCTTTAAGAGAGTGGGACAGGACATGTATCTGAATTATGTGAAACGCTTTGGCTTTGGCCAAAAGACGGGGATCTCACTGTCCGGTGAAAGCCGGGGTTATATCAATGACGGCCACTGGTCCAACACGACGTATTCGCGGTTTCCCATGGGTTACGAGGTGAATGTGACGCCTTTGCAGATGGCGATGGCCTATGGAGCGATCGCCAACGGGGGTATCCTGATGAAACCCAGGCTGGTGGACCGGATCGTGACGGATGGCGGGCGTCAAATCACACAAGTTCCCCCGGAGGCGGTGGGTCAGGTGTGCACGGGAAAAACGGCGGGCCTGATGCGGGACCTGCTGAAAGGTGTGGTGGATCACGGCACCGGGACGCGTGCGCAGCTGGAAGGCATCGAGGTGGCGGGGAAAACGGGAACCTCCCAGCGCTACGATCACGAGATGATTGTTGGCAAGAATAAAGATGGAAGTCTGAAAAAGGGAGGCTATCGAAAAGACCAGTGGATCACTTCCTTTGCCGGATTCGCCCCAGCGAATGACCCGAAAATAGTGTGTGTGGTCGTGCTGGACAATCCCCATGCACCTGACCCTGCCGACATTGGAGGCGGGAAGGTCGCTGCTCCAATCTTTGCTGAAATCGTGGCCGAAACACTCAAACAACTCTCCATCCGTCCTCAACGTCCTCTCGCCCTGAAAGGAGCTGCGGAATGATTTTACGTGACCTGATCCCTCATCTGGACAAGCCGGTCGTCTCCGGGAGCCTGGATACTGTCATCAACAGTCTGACGTATGATTCGCGCAGTGCTGGCCCAGGAGTGGCCTTTGTGGCCCTGCGCGGGAAAACGGCTGATGGGCACGATTTTATCCCCAAAGCCATTGCGGCAGGTGCGGCGGTGATCATTTCTGAACAAGCACCGCCGGATGATGTGAAGGTGCCCTGGGTGCATGTGAAATACAGCCGTGTGGCGCTGGCGCAGGCAGCGGCATTCCTGCATGGTGAACCCGCGAAGAACCTCTCCATCGCCGCTGTCACGGGTACGAATGGAAAGACTACGACAGCTTTCCTGATGCATCATTTGCTGAACGCGGGCCAGAAGCGCTGCGGCCTGCTGAGCACGGTGGTCTATGACCTGGGCGGACAGCAGGTGCCCTCCACCCACACGACGCCGGAGTCTTTGGAGATCCAGGGGCTGCTGTCGCAGATGCGGGATAATGGCTGCCGGGCGGTGGCTATGGAAATCAGCTCCCATGCGCTGGACCAGCACCGTGTGCACGGGCTGCCGATTGCGGCCGGTGTTTTCACGAACTTGACGCAGGACCACCTGGACTACCATGGCACGATGGAAGAGTACTATGTGGCCAAGGTGCGGATGTTTGAGATGATCGCTTCCCAGGCCAAAGGGGCCATGGTGATCAATGCGGATGACGCCTGGGGCCGCAAGCTGATCCAGCGTTATGAAGAGACCGGGAAGGTGATCAAATTTGGTTATGGCGTGGGTTTTGACTATCGTGCGGTGAACGTGCGTTATGACCTCACGGGCACGACCTTTGAGCTGGAGGCGAAGGGCCGTACGTTCCTGGTGCGCACACCGCTGATTGGTGATTTCAATGTCTATAATTCACTGGGCGCACTGGCTGCGGTGCAGGCCATGGGGCTGAACCTGCGGGAAACGGTAGCGCATTTGAAAAATGCGCCGCAGGTGCCGGGCAGGCTGGAGCGTGTGACGGAAGCGACGACGAAGTTCCAGGTCTTTGTGGACTATGCGCACACGCCGGATGCGATCGAGAATGCACTGCGCACTCTGCGTGCGCTGAGACCGCGCCGGATCATCACGGTCTTTGGCTGTGGTGGCGGACGTGACCGCTCCAAGCGCCCACTTATGGCCGCTGCGGCGGAGGCTGGAAGCGACATCTGTGTGCTGACCAGCGACAACCCACGCAATGATGATCCGCAGGTGATCATCGCCGATGCGGTGAAGGGCTTCACCCGTCCGAAAAACCATGTCATCATGGTGGACCGGCGGGAGGCCATCAAGATCGCCCTCGAAAATGCCCGTGGCGGAGACCTTGTTCTCATCGCTGGCAAGGGCCATGAAGATTACCAGGAAATCCAGGGCAAGAAACATCCGTTTGATGACCGCCGTGTGGTGCGTCAGTTGATGATCCAGATCGCGGGGAACCGGGATGTGGAGCGTGCTGAAAAGCAAGCGGAGCGGGAGATACGTGACGCCGAGCGGAGGCGGCCCTACGACCGCTGAGATGAAGTCCATCGCCCTCCAGACCCTGGCTGATTTTGCTGACGGCAAGCTGGGCGGCCCTGCGGATGCAGGCAGTCGCCTGGTGACGCGGGTGGTGACGGATTCACGTAAAGTGCAGCCAGGAGATGTCTTCGTGGCGCTGGCTGGCGATAAGTTTGATGCCCATGATTTCATCCCGCAGGTGATGAATGCTGGCGCTGCTGCGGTGGTGGTGAACCGGGTGGATGCCACCTGGGGCACCGACTCCTGCGCGACGGTGGAGGTGAAAGACACACTGGTGGCGCTGCAAGACATGGCGCGCGGATATCGGGCCTGGCATCAGCCGCTGATCATCGGCCTAACCGGTAGCAATGGCAAAACTTCGACCAAGGACCTGACGGCGCTGGTGATGGGACTGAAAGTGCAGACGCGTGCCACTTTGGGAAACCTGAACAACCACATCGGCCTGCCGCTGACGCTGCTGAGCCTGGAGGAAGGGGATGAATGCGGAGTGGTGGAAATGGGCATGAACCATCCGGGGGAGATCAAGACCCTGGTGGACATTGCCCTGCCGGATGCGGCCATCGTGACCAATGTGGGGATGGCGCACATCGAATACATGGGCAGCCAGGATGCCATCGGCTGGGAAAAAGGCACGCTGCCGACGAATGTGCATGCCGAAGGGGTGGTGGTGCTGAATGCCAATGATCCTTACACGCCATTGATCGCCCGGCATTGCCAGGCCACGGTTTTCACCGCTGGCACGGATGCGGGAGATGTGCGTGCCTTTGACCTGCGGCCAGGACCTGACGGCACCCATTTCAAACTGGATTTCGCCGGTGAGGTGGTGGAGACCTTTTTGCCCGTGATGGGAGACCATATGGTGGGCAATGCTGCCCTGGCTGCCTGCATGGGCTGGGCGCATGGCATCCTGCCAGCGGACATCGCCGCGGCGCTCAGCGGAGCCCGGCTGACGGGTGGGCGGATGGAAACGAAGACGGTGCAGGACATCCTTTTCATTGATGACTCCTACAATGCGAATCCAGACTCGATGAAAGCGGGGCTGGCGACGCTGGCCTCTCTCAGCACGGGTGGAAAAAAGATCGCCGTGCTGGGCCGCATGGGGGAGCTGGGCATCCACGCACGGAGCGGGCATGAGGGCATCGGCCAGTATGCTGCCGGGCTCCCGCTGACGGCGGTTTACACGGTGGGTGATGAAGCGGCGATGATCACTGAAGCCGCAGCGAAGGCGGGACTGGGGGAGACTGCAAATTTCCCCAGCCATGAAGCCTGCGCGGCGCATCTGAAGAAAATATTGCAATCCGGGGATGCTGTCCTGTTGAAGGGCAGCCGCTCAGCGGGCATGGAAAAAGTTTTAGCTCATTTTAAGACCGCATGATGTACTGGCTCTACGAACTCCGCACCTGGCTCGAAGCTGCTGACTGGATCAGCGATGATTCCGCGCTCTATAAGCTCCTGAACATCTTCCGCTACCACACCTTCAGGGCGGGCGGGGCTTTCATTACGGCGTTTGTGATGTCCCTGCTGTTTGGGGAGAAACTGATCCGTAAACTGATCTCGCTAAAGATCGGCCAGCCCATCCGCACGGCGGAAGAGGTGCATCAGCTTTATGAACTGCATGGTAAAAAGGCGGGCACGCCGACCATGGGCGGGATTCTCATCCTGGCTTGCATTGTGGTGACCACTTTGCTTTGGGCCAAGTGGGACAATGTGATGGTCTGGACCATTCTGTTTACCACCGTCGGGCTGGGAGCACTGGGCTTTTGGGATGACTATCTGAAGATCAGCAAAAAGAATTCCAAAGGGGTCAGCGCCCGCACGAAACTGGTCTGGCAGGGTGGGGTGGCTGTGATCGCCGGCTTTTTGATGGCTTACGCGGTGCCGCCAGATGAAGGCGTGACACTGCGGGCTCTTTACGTGCCGTTTTTCAAGGATGCAATCATCACGGACATGGGCATTTTTTCAGTGGCGCTGTTTACGCTGATCATCGTGGGCGCATCCAATGCGGTGAACCTGACGGATGGTCTGGACGGTCTGGCCACGGGCTGCTCGCTGACGACGGCACTGGCGTATGCGGGGTTCGGTTACGTCTGCGGGAATGCGAACTATTCCAGCTACCTGGGCGTGGCGCATCACACGCTGGCGAATGAACTGCCCATCGTGGCGATGGCTCTGGCGGGTGCCTGCGTGGGGTTCCTGTGGTTCAATGCGCATCCGGCGCGAATGTTCATGGGGGATACCGGGTCTCTGGCTCTGGGCGGTTGCATCGCGACGCTGGCCATCGGCTGCAAGCAGGAGATCGTCCTGGCGCTGGTGGGCGGTGTTTTCGTGATGGAGGCGATGAGCGTGATCATCCAGGTTTTCAGCTTCAAGACCCGTGGCAAGCGGGTATTTCGCATGTCACCTATTCATCATCATTTTGAATTGGGGGGCTGGCATGAGAATCAGGTCATTGTCAGGTTTTGGGTATTGTCCTTGTTCTTTGCCCTACTCGGCTTAGCGACACTTAAACTTCGCTAGATCCAAATAGTCAGCGAAAGTTGATTATACAGTGCTATACTTCTGAGATCTCATTAGAGATTCAAAAATCACTATTGCTACCATGTCAAAATTCGCCGGAAAACACTTCGCCATCCTGGGGGCAGGACGCAGCGGCCTTGGGGCTGCACGTCTGGCCCGCCTCCACGGTGCAGAAGTGACGGTGATGGATGAGGGTGCGCCGGAAAAAATCAAATCGGCTTTGGACAAGCAGCATGCCGAGGGATTTCGCACTCTCAGTGGTCAGGCCGCGAAGGATCTGGTGGTGAATCCGGGGGATTACGACCTGGTGATTTTGAGCCCTGGACTGGATGCAGGGTGGCCGTTTCCGAAAAAATTCACCGATGCAGGCGTGCCGCTGACGGGAGAGATGGAGTTCGCCTTTAACCTGACAGACATGGAACTTGTGGGAATCACAGGGACCAATGGCAAGAGCACCTGCACGGAACTGATCGCGCATTTGTTCAATGCCTGCGGGAAAAAATCCGTGCCCTGCGGCAATCATGGCATGTCTTTGAGTGAAGTGGTGTCCAGCGGCGTTCCCTATGATGTGCTGTCCCTGGAGATCAGCAGTTTTCAACTGGAGACGATCCAGAACTACCGGGCCAAAGCGAGCCTGTGGCTGAACTTTGCCCCGGATCATCTGGACCGTTATCCGGGCATGGAAGAATACTATGCGGCCAAGGCGCGTATTTTTGAAAACGTGACGGGCCAGGATGTGGCCATCGTGCGGGCCGGTGAAACGGTGGACACGGGGAAGGCGAAGAAGATGACTTTTTCCGCCTATGGTGCGGAGGCTGACTGGACCTATCAAGGGGGGCGCATCCATGCGCATCCGGATGGGGTGGTCTTCGATGTGAAATCCACGCTGCGTGGACGGCACAACATGGAGAACGTGATGGCGGCGATGATGGCCTGCCAGGTGCATGGACTGTCCCTGAAGGACATGCGTGCTGCCCTGAACGGCTATGAAGCGCCAGCTCACCGCTGTGAGCTGGTGAGGGTGCTCAACGGGCGCGAATTTATCAATGACTCCAAAGCCACCAACCTGCATGCGCTGGAAGCCTGCATCGGGGCGATGGAGCGGCCCATCGTGCTGATCGTGGGCGGCAAGGAAAAGGGCCTGGATTATACGCCGCTGCGTGCCTCCCTCAACGGACAGGTGCGTGCGATGGTGTGCATCGGTGAAATCGCCGGTGCCCTGAAGGCGACCTTCCAAGATCTGCTGCCCTGCCAGACGGCGGTGGACATGGCGGATGCGGTGCAGCAGGCCGCGCAGATTTCCAAGCCGGGGGACAGCATCATCCTGAGTCCTGGTACTTCCTCCTTCGACATGTACACGGGCTATGCCCAGCGCGGCGAAGCCTTTCGCAGCGCCGTCCAATCTCTCAACTGACCACTCCCTAACAGCCGCCCATCATGAGCAAAAAGAAGAAAGACAAACTCCTGCTCAACCTCCTGGAGGGGGAGAGGTACAAGCATCGTGTGGCCATGGTCACCGATGAAGGTGCCTTCAACCAACATGAGCCGAACTCCAACATGGCGCGCATGTTTGTGGTGATGCTGCTGATCCATGTGGTGGTCATCGGCGGTATCATCATTTATGATTTCATGAATGGTGAGGAAGCTCCTGTGACCACACTTTCAGAGAACTATCTGGAGCAACCTGTCTCGGTCTTGCCTGCCAGTGCCGTGAACATGGACCTGGACAAAAATGAGCCACAGGAAGAATACGCCACCTATGATTGGAAGTCTGGGGACTCGATCCGCAGTGTGGCGCAGAAGCTGAAGGTTTCTGAAGAAGTGCTGATCAAACTGAACAAGGTGGACCAGGGGCGCCAGCTGAATACAAACGACATCATTTTGTATCCAAAACAGCCGGTGCTGAAAGCCGTGGGCATCAGCGTGGCGGGGACCAATGGAGAGCTGGCCAAACCGGTGCAGCCGGAAGCCTCCATCCAGGCTGCGGAGGTGCCGATCAACCTGGCCCTGCCAGGAGAAACCGGCTTTAGCTTCAGTGCCACCATCGAGGACGAGCTGACTCCAGCCCCTGCCGTGACAGCTAGTAAAGTCCAGCACAGTCCACCGCCAGCGGTGAGCAAGGAAGCCTCCGGTATGCCTGTGCGGGTGGAACTGCCTGTCAGCCGGGCGAAGGTGGAGGAAGCTCCCCCGGTGCCTGCGCCAGCACCGGTGGCGAAAAAGGAAGTGGAAAAGCCGGTCATCAAGGCCATCCCTTATATCCCGCCTGCGGCAAAACCGCCGGTGGTGGAAAAACCTGCGGTGAAGAAAGTGGTGGATGCTCCGCCGCCCGCCAAGAAGGAACCGGTGAAGGCTTCCGCAGCGACACATGTGGTGCAATCTGGGGACACGCTTTATCGCATCGCCACCAGGCATGGTATTTCCGTGGCGGCCCTCCAGGCTGCGAACAAAAACGCGAAGGCCGAATCCCTCAAGATCGGCATGAAGCTGAACATTCCGCGCAAGTAGGCGGGAGTCTTGGTGGACAGAGAAACCTTTTTGTTGGCTAGACTGGGCTGGGATGTTGCCGGCCTCCGAGTATTCTCCGATTGCATTTTATCCACACACCAGCCTTTCGAACGCTCAAATCCTCCGCGCATGGCCAAACGTTCCGTTCTACTTCTGCTGCTGATGGTCGCCCTGCTGACAGGGCTGGGGATCACGATGCTGGCCAGCACCAGTTATCACACCCGTGAGGGTGGGGGGGAGGACTATGTGACGCTGTGGCGGCAGTGCACCTGGGTGGGGGTTTCCATTGTTGCCTGCGTCGTGATGGCTCTGGTGGATTACAACGTCTGGTTTCGCTGGCGCTGGTGGCTGCTGGGGGTGGCCTCCTTTGGCCTGCTGCTGTGTTATGAATGGTATCTGGCGCAGGCGCTGGGGTATAAGCCGATGATCGCCGCCCGTGTGAACGGGGCCGCGCGCTGGATCGGCCAGGGCAGCGTGAGGGTGCAGCCATCAGAATTTGCCAAACTGGTGCTGATCGTGGCCATGGCGGGCTGGTTTGCCAGTCATGAAAACCTGGAGCGGACGCTCAAGCACGGGCTGATCCTGCCGGGGTTGATCCTGGGCGGAGTGGTGGGGCTGATCGGCGGGGAGGTGGATCTGGGCAACGGGTCCGTGGCGGCTGCCGTGGGTGTGGGAATCATGTTCGTGGCGGGCACGCGTGGGCGTTATTTAGGCGTAATCATCGGCGCGGCACTGGCGGCGCTGTGGGCGGGGATCAAGCTGGCACCGAACCGGTTTGAGCGGGTGATGATCATTTTTGACCTGGAAAAGCACAAGGAAACGCTGGGCCTGCAGCAGTGGATTTCAAAGCTGGCGTTTGGCTCCGGGGGGCTGGAGGGGCGTGGATTGGGAGAGGGGCGGATGAAGCTTTCCTACCTGCCAGAAGCCCATACGGACTTCATTTTCCCCATGGTGGGGGAGGAACTGGGCTTCTGGGGAGTGACGGCGACGGTGATGGTTTTCATCCTGATGACCTTTGCCGGGATGTGCATCGCCTCCTATGCCCCGAATCGCTTTGGCAAGCTGCTGGGATTTGGGCTGACTTTTCTTTTGGCCTTAGAAGCGCTCTTGAACATGGGCGTAACCACTGCTTTGCTGCCCAACAAGGGACTGCCACTCCCCTTCGTCTCGTACGGAGGGTCGAGCCTCCTGGCCGCCATGATGGCGGTGGGGGTCCTGGTTAACATTCACCGCCAGGGCGTCCATCTGACCTGGGATCAGCTCCCCGTGATCCGCAGAAAGCGCCGCTGGACACCCCAGCTTTGATATCCAGTGAAATCCAAATCCAAAAAGTCCATCCATGTGCTCATTGCCTGCGGTGGCACCGGTGGCCACCTTTTTCCCGGCATTGCCGTCGGTGAAGTCCTTTCCGCACGCGGTCACGAGGTGACGCTGCTCATCAGCGAGAAGAAGATCGATTCCATCGCCGCATCGGGGCATAAGGACCTACATTTTGAAAAAATGCCCTTTTTGGCGATGCCGAAGCCTTGGTCACCGAAGATGATCGGCTTCCTGGCCGGTCTCTGGAAGGGCATGGCGCAGTGCCGCAAAATCATCCGGGACAAAGACGTCAGCGTGGTGCTGGGCATGGGTGGTTTCACCTCCTTCGCCCCGCTGTATGCGGGTAAAAAGGAAAAGTGCCATACCCTCATTCACGAAAGCAATGCCATCCCCGGCAAGGCGAACAAGCTGAATGCCCGCTATGCCAGCACCGTCCTCTGCGGCCTGGAAGCGTGTAAAGAATTCTTTCCCCAACACACAGATGTACGCGTGGTGGGCACACCGGTCCGCAGTGCCATGCGCACAGCTTCAAAAGAGGATCCGTATGAGTTCTTCAAGCTGGACAAGACCAAGAAGACCCTGCTCATCATGGGCGGCAGCCAGGGGGCGCGTGGGGTCAACCGTGTCGTGGGCATGACCTTGGAGCAGTTTGAAAAAATGGGGATCCAGGTCCTGCACATCGCCGGTCCGACGGACTATGAAGAGGTACGGGATGTGTATGCGAAGAATCCGCTGCTGCCCCAGCACGTGGCCGCTTTCTGCCATCGCATGGACCTAGCCTATCGCGTGGCGGACCTCGCCATCGCCCGCAGCGGTGCCTCCTCCATGTCTGAACTGGCCTACTTCGGTGTCCCCAGCCTGCTGATTCCCTATCCCTCCGCGGCCGATGATCACCAGACCCGCAATGCGGAAGTCTTCTCCAAGGAAGGTGCTGCCCGTCTCCTCACTGAAAAAGAGCTGAATGCCGATGTACTGGCCGATGCCGTGCGCGACATCCTGATGAACCCCAAGAAGGCCGATGAGATGAAGCGCGCTGCGAATAAAATGGCCGTCCGCAACGCTGCAGAGAAGATCGCTGAGCTGATTGTGAAGGAGGGGTAATTCGCGTTTCCTCTGACATCCCTTTGGAATGCCGACGTGTCGCTGGCCCTCTCGTGGTCGGGTGATTCATGGACTGCTGGTGCCCGGAATGTTAAAATAACTGTTCTCTTGAACATGTTAAATCTGCTCTTATTCTCGGGGCATGACTCCTGTGCCGAATCCTGGTTCCGCTGCGCCTTTGCGCTGGTTGTTCGTGGATTTGAACAGTTACTTTGCCAGTGTGGAGCAGCAGTTGAGGCCGGAGTTGCGGGGGAGGCCGGTGATTGTGGTGCCGGTGATGTCTGACCACACCTGTGCCATCGCGGCCAGTTATCAGGCGAAGAAATTTGGGGTGAAAACGGGGACGAATGTGGGGGATGCAAAGCGCATGTGCCCGGGGCTGGCGGTGGTGGAGGCCAGTCATGGCAGGTATGTGGACTTTCATCACAAGATCATTGACGAAATTGAGCGGCATTATCCTGTGCAGGTCATCGGCTCCATTGATGAAATGGGCTGTCTGCTGGATCGTAAAAGAGCCCCGGAGGAGGTGGCGGTGGCCTTGGCCAGGCGGATCAAACGTGGCTTGCTGGATCATGTGGGGGAAGTGATCACCTGCTCCGTAGGGATCGCGACCAACCGTTATCTGGCCAAGGTGGCCAGCGACCTGACGAAGCCGGACGGTTTGGAAGTGGTGCGTGTGGAGGATCTGCCAGGGAGGCTGGCGCATCTAAAACTAACGGATTTACCCGGCATTGGGCGGAACATGGAGCCGAGGCTGCATGAGGCTAAAATTCATACGTTTTTAGACTTATGGCAGGCTACTCCCAGGGAGCTGCACAGGGTCTGGGGAGGTGTGGGTGGCGACCGCTTTTGGCATCAGTTGCATGGCGGGGATCTAGACGATGTGCCGGTGCAGAATCGCAGCATCGGCCACAGCCATGTTTTATCGCCCGAATTCCGCCAGCCACCGGAGGCGGCCATTGTCTCCAAGCGACTGCTTTTAAAGGCGGCCAGCCGCCTGCGGCGAATGGGCTACCGGGCGACGCAGCTTTCCCTCAGTGTGCGGGCGGAAAGTACGCTGCGGGGAGAGGCTCATCAGCGTTTTTTGCCTGTGTCGGACAGCTTTGCACTGACCAAAACACTGAATGTGCTGTGGCCGGAAGCGATGGACCAGATTGGCTGGAGCCGGGTGAAAAAAATCGGAGTGACACTCCACGGCCTGGAGGCTAACAGCGCACCGCAGCAAATGGATCTTTTTCCCGAACTGGGCAGCCCCATCATTGCGGATGTGGAGCGGCGGGACAAGCTGTCGAAGATCATGGATGATCTGAACCAGGAATATGGCCGGGACAGCATTGCTCTGGGATTTGCGCCGGATTCGGTGAAGTCCTTTTCAGGCACGAAGATCGCCTTTACCCGCATCCCGGAGCGGCAGGAATTCAAGGAGTGATGCGAATTGCTTGCGCCGCCTGAGGATGCCGTGAAATCTGACTAGCCTATGAAAACGATCCTCTGCTTTGGCGATTCGAATACCTGGGGTTATGACCCGGAGGGAATGAAGGCTCCGTTTCCCCGCCGCCATCCCCTGGAAGTACGCTGGACAGGAGTGCTGGCGCGTGAACTGGGGGTGGGTTACCGGGTGATCGAGGAAGGCCAGAATGGCCGCACGACGGTGCATGAAGACCCTCTAAACATCTGCCGGAAGGGTAAGGACTACCTGCCCGCCTGCCTGGAAAGTCACAAGCCCATTGACCTGGTGATCCTCATGCTGGGCACGAATGATCTAAAGACGATGTTCAATATGCCGCCGGGAGAGATCGCCGCAGGTGCCGGTGTGCTGGCACGGATGATCCTGGGGAGCAATGCCGGTCCTGCCGACGGACCGCCGAAGCTGCTGCTCGTCTGCCCGCCGCCCGTGGGGGATCTTTCCCACCTGCCGGACATCGCCGCGCGCATGGCTGACGGAACCGCCCGCAGTGCGAAGTTTCCGCATTATTACGCGGCTTTGGCCACTGCCTTGAACTGCGCTTATCTCAACAGCCAGGACATCGTGAAACCCAGTGCCCTGGACGGTCTCCATTTGGAGGCGGAGGAACATCTGAAGCTGGGACGAGCGCTGGCGGATAAGGTGCGGGAGCTTGGAGATTTGAGATTTGAGATTTGAGATTTGAGATTTGAGATTTGAGATTTGAGATTTGAGATTTGAGATTTGAGATTTGAGATTTGAGATTTGAGA
>NZ_SOCA01000011.1:23846-57956 GCF_004364345.1 Prosthecobacter fusiformis
GAGATTTGAGATTTGAGATTTGAGATTTGAGATTTGAGATTTGAGATTTGAGATTTGAGATTTGAGATTTGAGATTTGAGATTTGAGATTTGAGATTTTCAAAGGGCTGGGATGCAAAATCTGAAATTTCAAATTGGAAATCTCAAATCCCTGCCAAAGCATGGTCTCATGACTTACCAATCTTTCGAGGATCTGCCGGTATGGCAGGAGGCCATTCGGCTGGCTGAGATGTGCGAAGATTTTCTGGACCAGTCCGGCAGCGAGATCCGGAGGGGAAAGCAAGACCAGCTTGATCGTTGTTCCCTTTCGGTGAGCAACAATATTGCGGAGGGATTTGAACGGGGAAGTACCAAGGAACTTCTTGCATTCATTTACATTGCCCGGGGTTCTGCGGGAGAGGTTCGAAGCATGTTGAGATTCTTTCAGAGAAGGCCCCGTCTGAAAGCCTGGGCAGGGCTGATGAGCCGTATTGCGGAGTCTTCGGAATCTTGTTCGCGTCAGCTACGGGCATGGGCAGATTCTCTGCAGAATTCGGATATTCAGGGCCAGCGTCATCTCAACAAAGAGAGCCGTAGCCACTATGAAAAACGCAAAGCGGCCCAAGAGGGGCAAAGAAAGCTCGAAGAGATGGAACGCAAGATCTTGGAGAGAATGCCCGACGGCACGCCCTTCAAAGAAGCCATGAGAAGAAAAGGGAAGATCTAGGGGGCTGAGTGAACGCAGCCATCCCGTCTTACCTCAGTGCTTTTCTCAGCACTTTGGAATTCCGGCCGCTTTTGTCATATTTCTCGCGCCGGGGCGTGGGAAGGGAGCTGGGGGTGGTGACTTGAAAGCCCATTTTTTCTTCGAAGAAGCGAAAGGCCTGGGTGCTGAGTGCGACGAGGGTTTCGCAGCCGCGCTGGCGGGCGATTTCCTCGGCATAGGCGACGAGCTTCTGGCCGTGGCCACGGTTTTTGTGACTGCGGCGGACAAACAGGCAGGCGAGTTCGGCGATCTTTTGACCGTCTTCTTCATAGCTGTGCACAGCTACAGAGCCGATGGGGTTTTCATCCACTTCCAGGACGAAGAAGTCCTGGATGCGGGCCTGGATCTCCTCCCGTGTGCGGGGGACGAGGGCGGCATCGTCCATGGACTGCTGCATCAGTGAAAGCAGAGCGGGAATGTCCGAGCTGTGGGCCGGACGGATTTGCTGGTAATCATCCGCATGGATCATGGTGCCGACGCCTTCATTGCTGAAAAGCTCCGAAAGCAGCGCCTCATCCTGGCTGCCATCGACGATGTGGACACGCGGCACGCCTTCTTCACAGGCCAGGGCGGCGTAACGCAGTTTGGAGAGCAGGTTGATGTCGTGCCGGGGATCTTTGCGGCGGTAAATTTCGCGCGCATCGGCGACGGAAAGCTGGGCTAGGCGGGCACCATCGGGGGTGCTCAGGCCGGCTTCGGAAACAAAGATGACCTTGGCTGCCCGCAGGGCGATGGCCACCTCCACGGCCACGGCATCCGAATTCAGCCGCAGGCTGGTGCCGCGGCTGTCATAGCCCAATGGCGGGAGTACGGGAATGATGTCTGCTTTTAGCAAAACCTGCAGGGTTTCCGTATCCACGCGCTCAATGCGGCCGGTGAATTCGAAATCGATGCCGTCAATGACACCGGTGGGGTGCACGGCGAGGGCATTGGAAACCGCCACGGGCATTTCCAGGGCAGTGAGGTCCGCCATGAGGGCGCTGGTCTGGCGGGTGATGGCATCCACCGCCACCTCCATGGTGGCGGCATCCGTCCGGCCCATGCCGTCGTCACTGCTCAGCGTCACGCCGCGCAGGCCTGCCAGGTATCGTACCTGGGCACGAGCGCCGAAGATCAGGACGACCTCAATGTTCAGCGACTGCAAGACGGCGACGTCCTGAAGCAGGCTGGCAAAACCAGGCTGGTGCATGAGGGCACCGTCAATGGCGATGACAAAAACGCGCTGCCGAAACTGGGGTACATAACGAAGGATGCCACGAAGGTCTTCGAAGCGGGCGGCGGGTTTGGTAGGGTCAGTCTCTGGCACCGGATAGTTTCGCGCAAACGCGGCGCTCTGCAAGGGCAGGCAACGTTGGCGCTGCATTCAGCTTTCCCTGAATGGCCGACCTATTCCTTCTTTAGGCATGCTGCCAGCAATTGGTCGCACACCTGTGTGGCCTGCAATGATGAGGAGCGGGGCAGGGCAGGCAAAGCACCGATGAGCACGGGCCAGTCCTCCACATCCTCAGGAATGCGTCCATGGCTGCCTTTGACCAGCGTGGCATCCAGCGGGATGACATCCAGCTTCATGCGGAAACCAAGCATTTTTTTGGCGAGCTTGAGGCCGATCTTCAGCTTGGGAAAGGGGATCTTCGGGTCCAGAAAAAGCTCCACCGGGTCATAACCGCATTTGCGATGAATATCCACGCAGCGGGCGAATTCGGGTGCCTTGGCATCGTCCTGCCAGTAATAATAGGTGAACCAGCTTTTAGCATCCGCGACTGCCACAAGGTCGCCGCTGCGCTCATGATTCAGCCCGGCGTAGTGTTTTTCCACCTTGCCCAATACCTGCTGCACACCGGGGGTTTGCTCCAGGACGGCCCGCACTTCGTTCAAGATGGAAGGGTCGTTCACGTAGATATGCGCCAGTTGATGATCCGCGATGGCGAAGGCGCGGCTGCCGCCCTGGTCGAGGGTCTCCGTGCCCAGTTCATCTTTGATGGATAACCAATGATGCTGACGAAAAATGCGGTTCAGATGCACTGGCTGGTCCACATCCGTGATGCCGTATTCAGAGAGCAAAATGACCTGGATCTGCCTGCGTTCGTAAAATTTGATCAGATCTCCCACTACCTCATCCACCTGACGCAGATCCTCGGCAATGAGCGGCATGTTCAGGCCCACACGCTGGAGGTTATAATCCAGATGCGGCAGGTAAACGAGGCTCAGGGACGGCCAGTGTTTTTCCTCGATCCACTTCGCACTCGCGGCGATCCATTTCGTGGATTCGATGCCGGAGGCCGGACCCCAGAAGTTCATGAAGGGAAACGGTCCCAGATCTTTTTTGATGCGGTCCCGCAGGCCCATCGGCTGCGTGTGGATATCAAAAACCTTGCCACCATCGGAGAGATAGAGAGGGCGTGGCGTGATGGCATAGTCCGCTGTGGAATGCATGTTGAACCACCAAAACACCTTCGCGCAGGTGAAGTCACTGTCCTGCTTGCGGAGCCTGTCCCAGAGCTTTTCTCCTTGGATGAGCTGCTCCGGCTGTTTCCAAAAGCGGTGCTCCGCATAGTCGCGGTCATACCAGCCATTGGCCACCACGCCATGGTCCCGCGGGGCTTTGCCTGTGACATAGGTGGCCTGTGCAGTGCAGGTGACTGCTGGCAGCACCGGCTCGATCAATGCTAGGCGGTTGCGCTCCACAAAGGCGCGGATGTTCGGCGTATGCTCGCCAATGAGGCGGCGCGTCAGGCCTACGACGTTGAGGATGGCAGTGCGGGACATGGGAAAGGTGGGAAGTGGTATTCAGTAACCAGGATTCATGAAGCCGTCATCCATTAAGAATCCCTCGTCATCCTCCATCGCTTAAAGCCGCTCCTGCGGTCCCAGGCGTCGCCTTGTTTCATCATCGCTGCCGCGGGCTCGCACGGTGATGAAGGCACTGGCCGCGATGATGCTGGCGCTGCATAGTAGGCTCAGAGTCTGAAACGACATCACACCGATGGCGGCAAAGGCCAAGTAGGGGGCCAGCAGCCCGCGTAGCCCGGTGAGGAAAGTGTGCACGCTCATGTATTCCGCCACGGCGTGTTTGGGGGCCAGCTTGGTCACCCAAAGCCCCCAGGTGACATTGCCGCCGGCATTGGCGATGCCCCACAAGGCCATGCCAGTGATCCACGCGCCCATGCCATGGCCGAGGTAAAAGGTGAGGATGCCTGCCGTGAAGATAAAGTTTAAAATTGTCCTCATCATGAACAGGCCGATGCGGTCATAAATGAGCCCCCAGGGATAGCCGAACAGCACCCTGGAGATGACCGGGACTACGCCAGTGATCCAGGCCACCTCGTGGCCCGGCAGGTTGATGCCATGCTTCGGATTCGCCAAGTATTCCACAATCAAGCATGTGGCCACCAAATTGCCGATGCCTGTCAACATCCAGGAGATGAGGAGGGTGCGGAAATCCCGGTCCACCTGGATCCAGCGCAAAGCGGACCAGAGGCCGGAGGGTGCGCTTTCATCAATGTCCCATTGGGTGGCTGGCAGGCCATAGGTCCATAGCCCGGAGGCCACGCCCGCCGCCGCAAAGGCCCAGAGCAACCAGCGGTAGTTTTCCAGGTCCAGACCGATGAGCCAGCCGCCGAATGCGCCAAAGGCCACCGCCATCGCTGCCCGTGTGACCCCGGTGATGGCAAAGAGACGTCCCCGGTCTGTCGCCGGATAATTCAGCCTGTAAATCTGCGTCAGCAGCGGGATCTGCATGGTAAAGCAAAACAGGCCTGTGCTGAGTCCGCCGATGAAGACCCACGGCTCCTGCGGAAACGCCGCTGCTAGGCCCATCAAGGCTCCGCCCAGGATCTGCACCTTTGCCGCCGTGCGGGCGATGGTGCTGCGAGCGCGAAGCAGCAGGGGTACCACGAAGAGGCTGATCATCATCCCGCTGCTCGTCGCGCTCAGGAAGATGGATTTGGCTGTATCCCCCAGGGCAAACACGCGCACCGCAATCAGCATCCCAAAGGTGGAGGTCAGCGTGTCCAGTACCCCCGCAGGCAGCGATCTCCACAATTCATTGCGGAAGGTACGTGTCTTCGGGTCGGGCTCGGACATGGATGGCTGTCTTTATGGATGACGCGGGATGATCCGTTTGTCATTCTGTCATTCGTGAATCCTTGCCACCTAGAGGCCCGCGTTTCATGATGGACCGAATTCCCCCTATGCGCATCGCCCTCCTTCATTACACCTTGCCGCCCGTCATCGGCGGCGTGGAGAGGGTGATTCGTGACCAAGCCGCGGCTCTGGAGGCACTGGGGCATGAGGTGGAGGTGTTTGACCGGAGTGCGGACGCCCTCGTCCGCTTTCGCAAAGTGATGGAGGCTGCGAATGATCCTGGAGTGCGGGCGCCCTCGCCCGCTACGCAGCAACCTAGGTCAAGCCTGGGACGCTTATCGGTGTCCGCCTCGGATCCATGTTCTATAAAAAACGATTCAAAAGCGCGCTCCCGCACTCCGCTCCAGCGTGTGAAAGAGTGGATCAATCATGCCGACACTGGTCCATACTTTGAACCGGCTAAGGAGATTGAAAAGCATCGGCATGGCCTTCCTCACTGGCAGCAGGCGGGTAAGCTTGTCTTTTTGACTTGGCGGCTGGCGGATGCTCTTCCCCAGGAAAAGTTAAACGAGTTGCGTGGAGCCAAAGCTTCCTGGGAAGCCGCGCACCCCAAGCCCTGGACAGTGGAGGAATCGGAAGCTTTTGACCAGATCTTCGATGCACAGGTGGAGCATTGGCTGGCAGCCGACATGGGAGCCTGTGTATTGCGGCAGTGGAAGGTGCGCGAACCATTGAGAGACACTTTGCATCATGGGGATGGTCACAATTATGACCTGCTCAGTTACGTGATTATGCCTAACCATGTGCATGTCCTTTTCCGCTTACGGCCGGGTTCCAGCCTGGAGTCGGTTATTCAAGCCTGGAAAAGTATTTCTTCACGGCGCATCGGGAAGATTCTGGGGCAGATGGGAGGGTTATGGCAGGAAGGTTATCGGGACACTTTGATTCGAGGTCCTGAGCATCTACAGCGGGTGCTGCACTACATTGAGAAGAACCCAAAAGAGGCCAGCCTGCTGGCCGGAAACAGTGAATTTTGGCAGTGTGGTCCCGTTGAAGGTAGCGGGCACACGGTTGAGGATGAAATACAAAGCGGACGGGGGCGTCCGCGCTCCAGGAACGAAGCGGACGAGGGCGTCCGCACTCCGTACTTCCAAGCCGTCATCGTCCACAATGTCTTCACGATGCCTTTTGATCTGGAATGGACAAAGGAGCTGCGTGAAATGGCGGAGCTGACGCCTGATATCCGTTGGTTTAACTGGGTGCATGATGTCGCTGCGGTGAATCCTTTTTATGCGCACCTTCCATGGCAGAGGGAGGATCATGCGATGCTTTCCCAACCGGTGCCGAATGCCATCAACATCACCGTTTCTGAGGCGCGGCGGCAGGATTACATGCGGGCGACGGGGTTAGAAAAAGAGCAGATTCAGGTCATCCCAAATGGCCTCCATCTGGCCTCCATCCTAGGGCTCACGGAGCGCATTGCTGGGCTGCGCTTGTGGGACCGGGAGCTGATCCTGGTGCATCCCACGCGCCTCATTCGGCGGAAGAACATTGAGTTAGGCCTGGAGGTGACGGCTTCTCTGAGGAAGGCCGGTTGCGATGTCATTTATGCCATCACAGGAGCGCCGGATCCTCATCAGGCGGACGGCATGCTTTATTACCAGGAGTTGAAGGCCTTGGTGGAGAGGCTGGATATTTCCCGTCATGTGCTTTTCCTAGGTGAGGAAGAACCCGTTTCAGATGAGGATGTGCGCAGCCTTTACACCGTGGCCGATGCGCTTTTTTTCCCCAGCACCGGGGAAGGGTTTGGCCTGCCGCTGCTGGAGGCGACGGCTCATCGCCTAACCGTTTTTTGTTCAAATTTAAGCGTGCATTATGAGGTGTTGGGCGAGGCGGGAGAGTATTTCAGTATCCAGTCTAAACCGGACGAAATTTCGGCACGGATCATGCAATGGTATCCGTCAGCAACCGTGAACCACCAACGGCGCCACCTATGGCGACGCCATGAAATGGTCAAAATCTGTCAGGAACATCTTGAGCCTTTGCTTGTAACCGCTAACCAGTCCACATGACCGACCCAACCAGTCTCTCAACCGAAATTCTCGCCATCCTGGAAGCCCGACACGGAGATCCGTTCGGCTTTCTGGGGCGGCAACCGCAGGAGGGTGGTGGAGCCATCGTACGCACGTTGCAGCCCCGTGCCCATGGTGTCACGGTGGTGGCTAGGGATGGCTCCGGCTCCTGGCCGATGAAGCGGGTGCATCATCATGGTTTTTTCACCGTGGACCTGCCTGCGGAGGCGGTTGATGTCGCTTATGATCTGGAACTGGCCACTTTTAATGGCCAGGCCGTGCGTCAGGCTGACCCTTATTCCTTTGGACCGCTCCTGGGAGAGCAGGATCTTTATTACTTTTGTGAGGGCACCCACCAGCGTTTGTGGGATTGCCTGGGTGCACGAATTCGCACGGTGGAAGGGGTGGCGGGCGTGCAATTTGCAGTCTGGGCACCCAATGCGCAGCGGGTTTCTGTCATCGGTGACTTCAATGATTGGGATGGCCGCATCAACCCGATGCGTTTGCGCATCGAAGGCGGTGTTTGGGAAATTTTCCTTCCTGGGATCAAGGAGCTGACCCATTACAAGTTTGAAGTCCTTTCGGCTGAAGGTTACGTCCAGGTGAAGAGTGATCCCTTCGCCTTCTTTGGCCAGCATGGCATCCAGACGGCCAGCCTGGTATTCGACCTGGAGCGCTATACTTGGAGTGACCAGGAATGGATGCAAAAACGGGCCGCCTATGATCTTTATCACAAGCCCATGAGTGTGTATGAGGTGCACCTCGGCAGCTGGAAGCGCGTGCCGGAGGATGGTAACCGCTCCAAGTCCTATCTGGAGCTGGCGGATGACCTTATCCCTTACGTGAAGAGCATGAACTTCACGCACATCGAGCTCATGCCAGTGGCTGAGCATCCTTTCGATGGCTCGTGGGGTTACCAGATCACGGGTTACTTTGCACCCACCAGCCGGTTTGGAAATCCGGATGAATTTCGCCAGTTTGTGGACCGCTGCCATCAGGCTGGCATCGGCGTGATCCTGGACTGGGTGCCAGGACATTTCCCGAAGGATGCACATGGCCTGGCCAAGTTCGATGGCACGGCCCTCTATGAACATGCGGATCCCCGCCAGGGCGAGCACCAGGACTGGGGCACGCTCATCTTTAACTATGGTCGTGCGGAGGTGAAAAACTTCCTTGTGGCCAATGCACTCTTCTGGCTGGAGCAGTATCACATCGACGGTCTGCGTGTGGATGCTGTGGCGTCCATGCTTTACCTGGATTATTCACGCAAGCCCTGGGCCTGGGTGCCTAACAAATACGGTGGTCGTGAAAACCTGGAGGCAATCGACTTCATGCGGGACCTCAACCGCATCTGCTACGAGCGCCATCCGGGAAGCACCATCATCGCCGAAGAAAGCACCGCTTGGCCAGGAGTCTCCCGGCCCACGGATGCAGGCGGTCTGGGCTACGGCTTCAAATGGAACATGGGCTGGATGAATGACAGCCTGCACTACATACAGGAAGACCCCATCCACCGGAAGTATCATCATGGGGAGGCCACCTTCTCCATGCTCTACGCCTATGATGAAAATTTCATCCTCGTCATCAGTCACGATGAAGTCGTGCATGGCAAGGGCAGCATGATCAACAAGATGCCCGGCGACCGCTGGCAAAAGTTTGCCAACCTCCGCATGTTCTATGGCTGGATGTGGGCCCACCCTGGCAAGAAGCTCGTGTTCATGGGCTGTGAATTTGGCCAATGGCAGGAATGGAGTCATGAGCGCAGCTTGGACTGGCATCTCTTCCTGGGGGAAGAACACGCCAGCATGCAAAAACTGGTGGCTGAAATGAACCGGCTCTACACTACCCGCCCTGCGCTGTATGCCCAGGATCATGATGGCAGCGGCTTTCAGTGGCTGGATGCCAGCGATGGTGAAAACAGCATCTTTGCCTTCATGCGAATGGCCCCGGGTGGTGATCGCGTCTATTGCGTCATCAATGCCACGCCCGTGCCACGAAAAGGATACCGCGTGGGCGTTTCCGAAGCAGGCGAGTATCTGGAACTGCTGAATACCGATGCCCCAGGCTATGCGGGCAGTGGCATGACCAATCCGCTGCCGATGCCTGCGGGTGCAACTGCCTGGCAGGGACAGCCGATGAGCATCGTCATCGACCTGCCGCCGCTGGGTGTCGTCTGGCTGGGAAAGTGAACTGCTGACCGGCTGTGCCTTGATCGAGAGCCACATGATGCCCCGTGCATCATGTGGGGCTTCGCATGATTCGAGGTGAGTGATATTTGCGCTTTGCAAGATAGCATCCATTTCAGACGATGGCTGTTCACCACCATGAAGACCACCGCCCTCGTCGCATTCGGATTGCTCAGCCTGCTCACTGCCGTCTATGCCGACAACTGGCCTATGTGGCGGGGGCCCCTGGGGGATGGAACGACTGCGGAGTCTGGCCTTCCGCAAAAGTGGAGCCGCGAGGATCACGTCCTTTGGAAGACCCCACTACCTGGGCCTGGCAATTCCACACCCATCGTTTGGGGAGACAAAGTTTTTCTCACCCAGGCCATTGAAAAAACAGGGCAGCGTCTCCTCCTCTGCCTGGACCGCCAGACCGGCAAGCAGCTCTGGGAGTCTGGCACTCTCTATCGCGAGCCTGAACTCACGCATGCCACCAATCCCTACTGCTCCGGCTCACCCGCGACGGATGGGGAGCTCATCATTGTTTTCTTCGGCTCTGCCGGGATCTTTTGCTACGACATGCAGGGCAAGGAGATTTGGAAACGCACCGACCTGGGCAGGCTCCATCACATCTGGGGGAGTGGCACTTCACCCGTCATCGCCGGGGACCGTTTTTTCCTGAATTTCGGCCCTGGGGAAAAGACCACGCTGTATGCCTTTGACAAGGCCACGGGCAAGACTCTCTGGCAGCATGAGGAGCCGGGCGGCGCATCCGGGGAGGAGAAAGGGAAAAAATGGCTCGGCTCCTGGGCGGACCCCTTGCTGCGCCACACGGGGGCTCGGGATGAGCTTTTTATGTCCTACCCTGGCCGCGTCTGCTCCTTCGATCCTCTCACGGGCAAGCCATGGTGGACCTGCGCTGGCCTCAATCCTCTGGTTTATAATTCGCCTCTCTATGCAGATGGGCATGTCATCGCCTTTGGCGGCTACAACGGCATGGGCCTCAGTGTCCGTGCAGGTGGGAGTGGTGATGTTACACAAAGCCATCGTGTCTGGCACCTGCCCAAGGTCAGCCAGCGCATCGGCACCGGGATCATCCGGGACGGTCATCATTACATTCTCACGGATGGAGGCATCGCTGAATGTCGGGATCTAAAAGATGGCAAGATCGTCTGGAGCGAGCGCCTCAAAGGCCCCGGTCCACGCGGACAAAACTGGTCCTCGCTCGTCCTCACCGCCGATGCTTTTTGTTATGCCATCAACCAAGGAGGTGACGCCTTTGTCTTCCGCGCCAGTCCACAGTTTGAGCTGCTGGCCACCAATTCCCTGGGGGAGAAAGTCATCGGCTCCATCGCCGTCAGCGACGGACATCTTTTTATCCGCAGCTACGAGCACCTCTGGTGCATTGGGCGTTGAGGTTGATTTTTGCGACGAAGAGTCTCCGCGCTCCTTTCACTCCAGCTCCGGCGGCACGTTTCCATAGGCCCAGGGATTGCCGCCGAAGATGGCTTTGGGGTAGGTGAAGACGGGGCCGGGGGTCAGTTCTTTGGCAAGCTCGATGCCGGTATCGGCCATTTGGCGACCGCCGGTGATGATGAGGTTGCTATACGAGGTCAGGCGGGTTTCATAACCACCTCCGGCAGGGCTGAAGGCTTCTTCGGTGGGGACATAACCGACGCTGCCATTGGCCAGCTCAACGGGGAAGGTGAAGGGGAACGGGCTGCCTTTTTTGATGTCGAGCCCGAACTGGACGAAGTATTCGGCAGGATTGCTAACGAAGGCGGCGGGGCCGACCTGGATGACCTGGACCTCGCAGTCCACATTCGGGGTGACGGTGCAGAGGTGATCCAGCATGACGGTTTCTTTGGCAAAGATCCACCCGGAGAGGTCACCTTGGGGCTTGCCTGCTTGAACGATCTCCAGGCTCTTTTGTACCTTGGCCGGGGCAGGTTTACGACGGGGGATGGAAAGCACTTTTTGGCGCACATCCAGCGGGACCTCAGTGCCGCGCGGGGTGCAATAGAGGACTTTCAAGGCCTCGGCCCCGATGCGGCCACCGACGTAGAGGGCACCTTCCTCGCCGCCCATGCGGCGGCTTTGGCTGAGGTTGTCCACCTGGGTCACATCGCCACACGCCCCCTGCATGAAGACGACGGGCACCTGCGTGCCGAGCGCGCCCTGGATGGTCTTTTCCATGTAGTAGATCCAGTTGGCGGAGATGCCGCCGGGGCTTGTGGTAGCATGGCAGGCATAGTTTACCATCACGCCCATGAGCTGGCCTTTCATGTCCCAGGCACCGATGACGCCGACCTGCGGATCAATGGGCCCGGCATACTCAATGATGTCTGGATTGCCCGCTCCAGGATGGCTCCAGCTCTGGCCGTTTTTCATGCGCAGGCGGCGGTTGAAGGCCACCTTGTCCTCATGGCCATAACCCACGCAAATTTGCGCAGGCTCACGCACCAAATGGGCCATGCGCACGCCTTCGACGATTTCGTTGGTCACTCGCATCACGAAGCCAGGATCGGCAGCGGAGGACTCTTCATAGGCGAGCTTTTTCACCAGGTCTGAAGCGGCATCGTATTCCCCAGGCATTACCATTCCCACAGGGCCTGAGGAGTGGGAATGGGAGGCTCCGATCATCACGCAATCTCCCGGAATGGAGAGCTCCTTTTCAATGCGGGCGCGCGCCTCCAGGACGATCTGGCGCGGTACGATGAGGGTATCCAGCCCCACGAGAGCCACCTTCTTTTTGCCATCGTCAAAGAGTGCCACGCGGACTTTGCAGGCATCGTGAAACTTGCGGTGGTAAGCCTTGCCGTAACCGCCCGGTTGCTCCATGCCGATGCCGGGCGTGATGTCCCGTTCGGCAAATCCGGCCTTGATGCTGGAGGCAACGGGGGCAGCAGTCTGTGCGCAGACGGTGGTGACAAAGAGTCCGAAGACGAGGAGAACGTTTCTCATGGTCAGAGCATACAGTGGCGGAGAGCAGACTTTGCACCCCTTCCTCACCTGATGTTGACTTTTCATGACCTGTTTAGGGCGTGTGAGTTCTTCATCCCGATGATTTGACAGCCCTTGGCACTGGGATGCATACTGCCGCTGCTATGCCCAGCCTTGCTCATGAAAACCTCCTCCGCGCTGCCGGTCATCGGCTGATCGCCGGTATCGATGAGGCGGGGCGAGGTCCACTGGCGGGGCCGGTCTCCGTGGCAGCCGTTGTGCTGCCGGAGAAATACCGGCACAAGCTGCTCAATGATTCGAAACAGCTCAACCACGCTACCCGCGAGCTGCTGTATGAGGAGCTGACCCAGGATGACCGCATCCGCTGGCACAGTGTGATGATCGGCGTGGCGGACATTGATCGCGTGAACATTCTGCAAGCGACATGGTTAGGCATGCGGCGTTGCGCTCTGGAGCTGGATCCTCGCCCCTGTGCAGCACTCATCGATGGCAGGCCGGTGCGGGATTTTCCTCTGCATCATGTGGCTTTGGTAAAGGGGGACAGCCTCAGCTATTCCATCGCCGCAGCCAGCATCATCGCCAAGGTCAGTCGAGATCGCCTGATGGTGCAGATGGCGCAGCAGTACCCAGGGTATGGATTTGAGGTTCATAAAGGCTACCCCACCCCTGCACATCAGGCAGCTTTGAAAAAGCTGGGGCCTTGTCCAGAGCATCGGCGCAGTTTCAGCCCAGTGGCCCAGATGCAGCTCGATCTGGGGATGTGATGTTCAGTGTCAGCGGATCGTGGCACCATGCCGCGCCGTCATGCTGAGGCCAAATAAGGCGCATTGGAGGGCAGTTGCGGTCCATGAGAGAGATGGGCTGTCAATCAGACACAACAATTATGAAACATGCACCTACCGTCGCCGGAGCCCTCCTTGGACTTTTGTTCCTTACCTTTGGGCTGAACTTTTTCTTCAACTTCATCCCGATGCCTGCGGATCCATCCCCTGCGGATGCCCCGCATAAGCTCTTCATGGCAGCCCTCTTCCCGACCGGCTATCTGGCCTTTGTGAAGGTGCTGGAAATCACCGGCGGCCTGCTAGTGGCACTGCCGAAGACTCGCAATCTGGGACTTCTGATCCTGGGCCCCATCATCGTCAACATCCTGGCCTTTCACATCTTCCTGACTAAAGGCGCTGGTCTCTTTGAGCCACCTGTCGTGCTCATCACGGTGCTCGCTCTCTTCCTGCTGTGGTCAGGCCGTCGTGCCTTTGCCGGCTTGGTGAAAAACTGAGCTCTTTAAACAGACTTTGTGGCCGGTCTTCTGCATCATTCGGAAGACCGGTTTTTTTCTGCCTGGATCTCGCGGTCAGACTTCTTCGTGGACCCACCGCCACGGTTGCGCTATGCCAGCGGTCATGCAGATTACCAGTGCCAGCAATGAAAAGGTCAAGTACGCCCGGCGTGTCCGCGAGGGGCGGGAAGCGGGTGTCATTTTCATCGAAGGACTGCGCCTGGCTGAAGAGGCGGTATCCTCCGGCCTAACAATTGAAGCTTGTTTTTACGAGGTTTCTGAAAAAGCCGATGCGCGTGCAGAAGCATTGCTGGAACTGCTAAAGGGGAAGGGAACATCCATGCTTCCTGCCACAACGGAGGTGGTCCATTCACTGGGAGATACCGTGCAGAGCCAGGGCATCATCCTGCTGGCCAGACGCCCTCAGCGCGGAAGCGAGCGCCTGCGGCAAACCGGCTCCACGCTCCTGCTGGGGCTGGATCGTGTGCAGGACCCTGGCAATTTGGGCACGCTCATCCGCACAGCTGAGGCGGCTGGAGCAGGGGGCATAGTTTCTCTCAAAGGAAGTGCGGATGCTTTTTCACCCAAAGTGCTGCGCAGTTCGATGGGCTCCGCTTTTCGACTGCCGTTGCTGGAGGAGGCATCCGCTGCTGACTTGCAGGTTCTCCAGTCCGCGCAGGGATTTACCATGGTGGCTGCGGCGGGTGACGGAGAGATGGATTACACCGGCTACGACTGGCGGCAACCGACACTCCTTTTGTTAGGCAATGAAGGGCGCGGTGTGGCGGCAGAGTTGATGCAACAGTGCGATGTACGCCTGCGCATCCCCATGCATGCAGGTGTGGAATCCCTGAACGTAGCGGCTGCTGGCGCGGTGATGCTTTTTGAAGCGGCGCGCCAGCGCAGGATCTCAGCGTAAGGTGCGCGGCACAAAGGCCCACTGCATGCCGGCTGCCTCAGCCGCGACGATGCCTGCCTGACCATCTTCCAGCACCAGGCATTCCTTGGGGTCCACACCCATTTTTTCAGCAGCCAGCAGGAACATGTCCGGGGCCGGTTTGCCACGCTTCACATAGGCGGGCGTGACGATGGTGGGGAAGAGATGCAGAAGACCGCTGGCAGCCAGGCATCCCCGGACGATGATCTCCTCACTGCCGGAGGCGACAGCCATGGGGAATTTGCCTTCGAGGGAATGCGCGAAATCTGCCACCGGCTTGATGGCCTGCATCTGGGGAATGATTTTCAGGAACATTTCCACCTTGGATTCCGCCACGGCATCGGGATCCACCATGGTGCCGTGCTGGGCATTCAGCTCCATCACCACATCCTGCTCACGTACGCCAGCGCGGGCATAAAAAAACTCCTCGGAAAATTCAAAGGGGGCGTTGTGCAGTTTCAGCGAGGCCAGCCAGGCCTCATAGTGTCGTGGCATGGAATCCACCAGTGTGCCGTCACAATCGAAGATATAGGCTTGGAAGGGATAGTCGGGAATCTCGAGCATGGAATGAGCATACGATAGACCTGCGTAGCAGGGATGTCGAATGCCTCTTGATAACCCCGAGAGGCTAGACCGATGCCTCTTCGATATACTCCAGCGCCTTGGTCAGGCTGGACTGCGTGAGGAAGTGATTTAGCCGGGCAGGGAGCACGGGTTTGAGCCGCTGATGCTCCGCGCTCAATGCTTCAGAGACGCGCTGCAACTCAGCCAGATGCGCTGCCGGATCACGGTCACGAAAGGCGTGGTCGGCGATGGTATCCAGCCGCTGGCGCAATAGCTGGTGGAGGTGGGTAAACTCAGGGTTCACAGGGATTTATCGATCAGCAACGAGGCTGCCCGGCGCGGGTTGGGATGATAGCCATTGAGCCCGGCGCGAATTTTTTTGGCACGTTCCACACAGGTCTCCGCCTTCTGGAAATCTCCTGAGGCTTTATAGACCGCCCCCAGGTTGATGTAGGTCTGGGAAAGATCCGACGGGTCCATCTGGTCACTGGTCAGAGTTTGGCGGATGCTTAGGGCGTGCTCATGCATTCGTTGGGCATTTTCCACGTCCAGGTTGGCATAATAAAGCACCCCCAGATTGTTGAAGACACTGGCCACGCGGGAACTGCGGCTGCCATCGGTGGCCAGGAAGATATCGAGCGCTTCGTTGTAGTATTGCTCGGCCTTTGTGTAATCCCGCATCTGCTTGAAGAGCATCGCCAGATTGTTCTTAATGGTCGCCACCTTGTCACTGTCAGCGATGTCTCCTTGGGCAGCGATTTTCAGCGCCTTTTCATAGAATTCAGCCGCCAGATCTGCCCGGCCCCAGCGGTCATAGAGATGAGCCAGGAGGGAGTAGATCCCCGTCAGCAGCTCAGCGTCTGGCCGACGGGGTTCCTGGGCACGATGCAGTGCTTCTTTGTAGAGGGATTCTGCCTTGCGGAAGTCCCCCTCCTTTTGTCTCAAGTCCGCCAATACACTGATCTGTTCCACCAGGTGCCCTACCTTGGCTGTGTCATGGTAGGCCACACGGCGCGCCTCCTCGACACTGCGCGAGGCTGCGACAATCTGACGCTCCAGGTTGGGGTCCACAGGTTGTAGGGTTGGCTGAACTGCGGCCAGAGATCAACTGGCGTCGCGGTAGGATTGGGCAAGATTGGCGATCTGGTTACGGGCAGAGGCCATCATGTCTCGGGACACTCCGGCATTTTCATACCAATGAGTGTAAGCATGGTTGTCGAACATGATGTCAAACTGCGAAATCAGGCGTTCGAATACGGCGGCGATACCTGTGTGGTTCACGAGAGCTAGGCCGCTGGAGGCGAATCCTTCAGGAGCTGTCTCTGCGTAACCCAGCTTGAGGCCACCTGAGGATGGCATGTAGCTGGCGTAGTTTAGGGACTTGCGGATGGTGGCCATGTTTTCATCCACATCCTTGGCCTTCACATCACCACGGAAAAGGGCGCTGGCGGCCAGATAGACTCCCTGCTGCCAGTCGATGGCGGCGGTGAAGTTATCCTGGGCAAAGGTTTCGCGGGCGAGGTCGGGGAAGTTGGTGCGCACCTGTCCTTCCTGGCCTGGACCACGCATCGGCGCGAAGCTGGCCGTGAGGAAATGGTTGCCAGGGAAGGGGACCAGATTGGTCACAAACTCGCTCAAATCTGTATTCAGCTTTCCGGGGAAACGCAGGGACGCCGTCACCGAACTGACGATCAGCGCGATGATGTTGTTCAGGTCCATGTAGTTCGGGCTGCGGTTCAGCTTCGCCTTGGCGATGCGGAAGAGAGCCTCATTGTCCAGGAGCACAGCACCGTCGGCATTGTCCAGAATGCGCTGCAACGTCAGGATGGCGTTGTAGGGCTCCACGGCGGAATCCGAGATCAGTGGGGAAGGCACCACGGAGAAGGTGAAGATGCGCTTCTTTGGGTAAGCCTGGCGCAGGCGCTCCAGGATGAGGGAACCCAGGCCGGAGCCGGAACCACCGCCGATGGAGTGAGTCATCAAAAAGCCCTGCAAGCCTTTGGTTTTCTCCACCGCGCTGTCGATCACGTTCATGATCTGGTCGATGACCTTGTCACCTTCCACATTGTAGCCGCGTGCCCAGTTGTTGGCGGCACCGGGGATCTTGCGGACGATGCTGCTTTCATCAAAAAGCTGTGACATGTCGCCACCTTCGATACGGGCAATGACGCCCGGCTCAAGGTCCACCAGCACGGCGCGGGGGACGTATTTGCCATCGCGCACCTTGTGGAAGAAAACCTCCATGTTGCTGTTGGCGGCGACGTTTGTCCCCTCCTTCAGGGTGCCTGCCTCGGTGAGGCCATGTTCGCGCAAAGCCAGCCTCCAAAAGCTGTCTGCAATTTGATTGCCGCACTGTCCGACGTGAATGCTCAGAATCTCTCTCACTGTTTGTCCTCCGGGATGGTTCTAATGAATCGTTAAAAAGGCGTGGTCTGGCCGCTTAATTAGCGGCGGCGGTCCACAAGGTCACGCAGGCTCATGGAGCCACGGGGATCTTCATTGGCGCTGGAACGGGCGACGACTTCGCCCGAGGCATCCTGCACTTTGGCCTTGGCACCGCTTTCCTCAGCCACCTGGTAGCTCTGGATGAGCTCCTGGGCAGAGGCGCGGAGGGCATTGATCTGGTCTTCAGACATGCCTTCATTGAGATACCAGTTGGCGAAGGCCTTGCGCTGCCAGAGCTTGTCAAAGTTGTGGCAAATCCGGTCCAGAACACGGGCGATCTCGGTGTTATTGGCCAGCAGAACCATGCTCTTGCGGTGGGAGATGCCGGGCTGCTCCACATAGCCGATTTTGAAAGCGGTGGGGATCCAGTAAGTCAGCGGCAGTTTTTCACGCATCGCGGCCAGGGCGGCATCCGCCTGCGGTTTGTCATCCATGATGCCGCGGTAAAGAACGGCGGTGCTCAGGAAGCGACCTTCCATCGGGGAGCAGGCGGCGAAGACGGAGCCATTGTCAAAGAGGGACTTGATCATCTCTTCGATGCCCATTTCCTCGAACTTGCTGCGGTCAGGCGGTGTCAGGGGGGCAAAGGCGCACATCAGGAAGTGCAGGGACGGCTGCGGAACGAGGTTGGTCAGCAGCTCGCGCAGGCTGATTTCCACCGTGAGGAAACCGCTGAAACGCATGGAGGCGGTGATGCCAGCCAGTGCCTCCGTGATCAGCAAATTCAGGTCATCCACCGTCGGGCTTTCGATGTTCCATTTGCGATGGGCCAGATCGAAGAGCGCCTCATTGTCAAAGATCAGGCAGGCATCGGCGGAGCGACGCAGCGTATTCAGCGCGAAGACCGTGTTATAAGGCTCCGTCACCACGGAGGAGACCTGCGGGGAAGGCAGGACTGCACAGCTCAGCACGGGAAATTCAGGATACTTGTCCTTCAGTGTCTCGATGAGCAGGGTGCCCAGGCCAGAGCCGGAACCACCCCCGATAGCGTGCAGCACAATGATGCCGCCGACGTTGTCGCACTTGTCGATTTCAAAATCCAAGCGTCCCATCACTTCAGGAAGCACCTCACGGCCTGCGCCCAGGTAACCCACGGCAAAGTTTCCCCCAGCACCTTCCGTGCGGGAGATGAGGTTGGCGGGGTTGAATAGGGAACCGCTGGTGGCCTTGACGTTGTCGATCACGCTCGGCTCCAGATCCACCATGATGGCGCGGGGCACGTAGCTGCCGGATGAGGGTTCTCCCAGTTTGGAGAAGAATGAACTCCAGTTTCCACGCGGGGTGCCTGAGCTCTGCCCAGTCATGGGATCAATCCCATGCTCCAGGCAAACGGTCTTCCAGAAAGAAGCCGCGATTTGATTGCCCGCCTGACCTATTGAAACGACGATTGTGTTATTGACCTTCATTCAGTGACTCGAATTTCAACCTTTTCTATTATATTTGAGAATATTTGCAACAGTTGTTCTCAAAATGATAACTCTTCCTTTTCATGTTAGCAAGAATGATCCCAATTTGCTCACAGGTTTCAAAAAGTTTGGCTATCTATAACCGCGATTAGCCATTCTGCCTAAATTATCGGGGCCGCGCAGGCTTTCCAATGGAATAATAGGCCGAATTTAACAATTTTCTTACAAATCGAGGGATTCGCACAATGTGTAGGAGCGGATGTGACGCTCTTGCTAACCGGAAATCGGCTGCGTGATATCCTCATTCGAAAATTGACTCATCAGCCATACCGCCCAGATGATAGGGCTGAGTCGTGCCTATACCTCCTTCCATTCTTTCTCTCTCCACTTGCTGGAACAGCCACCGTCATACTGATGGGCGATTGCTTGCCGAGGAAGCGAGAGATTTGGGTTTTGAATGGATCGAGGTCAGTCATGGAACCAAGATTTCTCTGCTGCCCGGTTTGCTGGAGGCCGTCGCAGCAAGGGAGATCAAGGTCAGCAGCGTGCATAACTTTTGTCCGCCACCGGTGGAGGTGTTGATGGATGCGCCTGATGTGTATGAGTTTACATCTCCAAAAGCCTGGGAGCGCAACCGGGCTATCCTGCTGACCCAAAAGACACTGGCTATGGCACCCCGTTTTGGCACGGACCGGGTGGTCATCCACCTGGGCAGTGCGCGGGTGCGTTCCATCACGGATAAACTGGAAGCGATGGCGCGTGGCGGGCAGCTTTATTCCAGGGACTATTGTAATCTAAAGTTAAAACTCGTGGCGCAGCGGGAGGCCGCCAGTGCCCAGGCTCTGGAGTATGTGCGCATCGCTTTGGATCAACTCCTTCCCGTCTGTGAAAAAGAAGGCGTGCGGCTGGGGATCGAGACCCGCAGCCACTATGAGCAGATCCCGAATCAGCGTGAAATGCTGCTGTTGTTAGATGAATATAAGGACTGTCCCTGGATCGGCTCCTGGCATGATTTCGGCCATGTGCAGCGCCAGGCGAATCTCGCTCTTTTGGATCCAGGACTGTATCTTTCACAGATCGCCCCGCGCTTGCTCGGCTGCCATGTGCATGATGTGCAATGGCCGATGAAGGATCATCGCGCGCCGCTGAGCACGGGCGGTGTTGCTCTTGAAAAATGGCTACCTTTGCTGCCACCTGGCGTTCCCTTGATCTGGGAGCTTAGTCCAGGCATCCGGCGTGATGATTTGGTGGTAGCACTCAGCCGATGGCAGGAAAAATTTTCAGCCTAACGAAAAAGATTTATTTTGGTTTGTGAAAAAGTCGGCGCGGCAGGCCGTAGGTTTGTCATATGAACCGCATGCGCCACATCGCCCTGCTCGCCGTCCTGGCACTCGTCACGGCTGCTCAAGCAGCTCCTGACACTCAGTCTGCTGCCCGTGAGATTGATGACATTCTTAAAGCCGACTGGAAGAAGAATAACCTGAAAGGCAATCCAGAACTGGATGACAACACTTTCATCCGCCGCATTTATCTGGACATCACTGGCCGCATCCCGACGACCCGTGAGGTGGAAACCTTCATGAGCTCCCAGGCACCGGACAAGCGCGCCAAGCTTATTGACCACCTGCTGGCATCCGAGGGTTATGTGCAGCACACCTACAATTACTTTGCGGACGTCCTCCGCGCCCAGACCAACGGCAGCCAGGCTGGATTGATCACCGGTGCCGCCTACACCAACTATCTCAAAGAAAGCCTGCGCAAAAACAAGCCCTACGACCAGATCGTCCGCGACCTCGTCGCCGCTGAAGGGGAATCCTGGGACAACGGGGCCATCGGTTATTACATGCGTGATCGTGGCATGCCGCTGGATAACATGGCCAATACCGCCCGTGTCTTTTTAGGTACCCGCGTGGAGTGCGCCCAGTGCCATAACCATCCGTTCGACAAATGGACGCAGATGCAGTTCTTCCAGATGGCGGCCTTCACCTACCCGGTGCAGACCAATGATTATTTTGACGACAGCACCCGGGGTGCCCAGACCATCATGAATCAGCGCCTGAAGGACGCTCGCGACAAATATAAAATTCCCGTCGTCAGCAAGAAGATGACGGACAAGGAGAAAGCTCAGGTCAAGCGTGACGCTGAAAAGATCGGCAAGCAGGCCCGCCTGGCCGGTGAAGCTGTTCGCAAGGACAACCGTTACATTGAGGAGGCCCTTGCCGATGTCCGCAACCTCAAACGCTACACCAACGTCAGCTTCCAGGATAACCGCAAGCTAGTACTTCCTCACGATTATCAATATACTGATGCCAAGCCCAAGTCCCGTGTCGAGCCTGCCACCATGTACGGCCACGCTGCGGAAGTGAAAGTGGGCGAAACCCAGCTCCAGGCCTATGCCCGGTGGATGACCCGGGATAACGAACGATTCAACAAAGTCATCGCCAACCGCCTTTGGAAGCGCGCTTTCGGCCTCGCTCTCATCGAGCCGCTGGATGAGCTCATGGACAGCACCGTCCCGATGAATCCTGAATTGCAGGCCCATTTGGAAAAGCTCATCGTCTCCCTGGACTATGACATGCAGGCCTTCCTGCGTATTCTTTACAACACCAGTGCCTACCAGCGCCAGGTCACCCGCGAGGAGATCGCCCCCGGCATCGTTTATCATTTCACCGGCCCGATCCTGCGCCGTATGTCGGCTGAGCAGATGTGGGATTCTTTCGTGACCTTGATCAACCCGAATCCGGACATGCCCAATGAACCGCTTCGTGAGACCTTCACCAACCGCATCCTTGCTGCCAAAAAGATCAATGACTCCATGGAAGCGCTGACTCCTGAGGAAGTCCTGGCCGGTGCCGAAAAAACAGGCAACCTTTACAAAAAACAGGCTGACAGGATTCGCGTTCTTCAGGCAAAAATATCCGAAGCCCGCGCCAAGGAGGACAAGGTCTCGGCAGACAAATACCGCAAAGATTTGTCCCAGCTTGAGCGTGAAACACGCACCTCCGTGAATGAGAACCTCCTCATCCCCGGCATGAAAAAACTGGCCACAGACCTGGGCGTGGTCCCCACTCTGCTTTCCCCCGGTAAAAAAGGTGAAGCCGTGGTCGCAAGCGCCAGCATGGACATGATGATGATGGCCAGTGAGGGCAATGTCTCTGAAAAAATCTTCCTCCCCGGCTACGATACTCCCAAGCGTTCCGCTGAAGAGGAGAAAGCACTGCGTGAAAGCCGTGAAGCAGTCTGGAAGGAAGAGGCTGAGTTCTACGGCCTCCCTGATAAACAACTGCGTGACTATTACCGCGCCCGTGGTGAGCAGGTCCGTAGCTGGGTGCGCTCTGCCGAACTGGACAGCCCCGCCCCCCGTGGCCATTACCTGCGTGAATTCGGCCAAAGCGACCGTGAAACCATCGAAAACGCCAACCTCGAAGCCAGCGTGCCCCAGGCCCTGGCCATGATGAACGGCCAGCTCATGCCGCAGATCATGCACCGCCACAGCCAGCTCATGCTGACTGTCAGCAAGGCCCAGTATCCGGATGACAAGGTGGAGGCCATTTATAAAACCCTCCTTTCCCGCAAGCCTACCGCCAAGGAAAAGGAAGTGTGGATGAAGGCCCAGGACGGAGGTCTCGTCGCCATCGAAGACCTCATCTTCTCTCTCCTCAACACCCAGCAGTTCATTTTCATTCAGTAACACCGCCGTTAGCCACCCTTAACCGACCACCCGTATGCGCCAAGAACTCACCAACAAACTTTTCCGCTCCGGTGAAATCAGCCGTCGCGATTTTGCCGCCAAGACCGCCTCCTCGCTTCTCGGCGTGGGCCTCCTGGGCAGCTACATGAACGGCAAGTCCTACGGGGCTTTTGAAAACTCCTCCAAGCTGAAGCAGGTCGCCACGGCCAAAAACGTCATCTACTTGTACATGTCCGGCGGCCAGAGCCACATGGACACTTGGGATCCAAAAGTCGGTGTGGAAACCGCCGGCCCGACGAAGCCCATCAAGACCAGTGCAGACGGAGTGCGCATTTCGGAATACCTTCCGCTGAGCGCCCGCCAGATGCATCACGCCTGCGTCATCAACAGCCTTACCTCCACCCAGGGTGCGCATGAGCAGGGAAACTACATGATGCACACCAGCTATGACCTGCGTGGCACCATCCGCCATCCCGCCATGGGCGCTTGGCTGAATGTCTTCCAGGGCGGTGGCAACAGCACCCTGCCAAACTTCGTTTTCATCGGCAATGACAGCCGCCATCCCGGCTCCGGTTTCTTCCCGGCCCAGTACAGCCCGCTGTATGTGAACAATCCTGAAAACGGCCTCAAAAACGTCAAGCTCCAGCCTGGCCTTACCGAAGACCGCTTCATGAAGCGCATGAGCCTGGCTGAAGACCTGGACCAGGATTTCCGTTCCACCTTCCAGCATCGCAACGTCAAGGCCTACAGCGACATGTATGACAGCGCCATGTCCATGATGAAGTCCGAAGACCTCAAAGCCTTCGACCTCACAGAAGAGCCGGAAGAACTGCGCAAATCATATGGCAAAGAAGCCTTCGGCCAGGGTTGCCTTCTCGCCCGCCGTCTGGTGGAGCGCGGCGTCCGTTTTGTGGAGGTCAGCCTCGGCGGATGGGATACCCACAATTCCAATTTCGTCCGCGTCCCTGAGCTTTGCGATACCCTGGACAAAGGACTGGCCACACTCCTGGAAGACCTCAATGCCCGTGGCCTGCTGAAGGACACCCTCGTCGTCCTCACTTCTGAGTTTGGCCGCACGCCAGACATCAATCTCAACGTCGGTCGTGACCACTATCCGAAAGCCTTCTCCGCCGTTCTGGCCGGTGGCGGCATCGCCGGTGGCGTGACCTATGGCAAGACCGACAAAGAAGGCCGCGAGGTTATCGAGGACAAGGTTCAAATTGGTGACTTCAATGCCACCATCGCCTACGCCCTCGGCCTGCCTCTGGACCAAGTCATCTACAGCCCCAGCAAGCGCCCCTTCACCATCGCCGACAAAGGCAAGCCGATCACCAATCTCTTCGCCTAACCATCCGCGATTATCTCAATTCCAAAGAAAACGCCAGTCCGCTCCCGGGCTGGCTTTTTTCTTTTCCCGACAGCGCCAACCGGAAGTAAACGTCCCGCCCGCATAAGCAAGGAGTGAGTGCGTCCCGCCCCTTCAAGCAAGGAGTGGGGGCGTCTCGCCCCCATAGACTGAGGCCAGGATGGCCTCACATCTTGTCTTGATCAGCGGGAAGGAAAAGATCCGTGCAGCGAGCGAGGTGCTTCCCCAGTCGGGGCGGGACGCCCCAACTCCTTGGGTTGCGTTGCGGGCATGTGCAAGGAGAGGGGGCGACGCTGAAACAAGGAGTGGGGGCGTCCCGCCCCCACAGACTGAGGCCAGGATGGCCTCACACTGCGGTCTCGATGAACAGGAATGCCAAACATCCTCGCAGCACATCAAGGGAGCTGCCCCCAGTCGGGGCGAGACGCCCCAACACCTTGGGTTGGGCTTCACGATCCCCAAGTCCACAACGCCCCCTTCAAGCGGTCTAACCAACCATCATTTAAAAACTCGTTTCAGCACCGCCTTTTCCTCCGGCGTCAGCGTCTCGCGCCACACTTGCTCACCACCCTGGCCCTGATGGGCAGTGCTGCCTGCGGCACCTGGGCCTTGATAGGTCTTGTCCACTTCGTGCTCGCCATCTTGCAGGCTCAGCATCGTGCTCAGTTGCGCGCGTGAGTAGTCGGAATTGGAGACCGCTTCATTCTTGTTGGTGCCAAAATTGTTTTCATCTTCAGACAAAGTCAGTGGGGCCGTACCGGGGCCGCGTGAGATGCCGCCTTCGCCGGGGCCATCTCCTTCCTGGCCGCTGCCTGGCTCTCCCTCGCCCATTTGGCGCAGCATTTCGGCCAGTTCATCATCCTCCCCTTCGCCATCCCCCAGGAAGCCTGGATTCTTAGACATGCCCTCGCATTCACCGGCGCTTTTTTTTAGGGACTCGCGCATTTGGTCCAGTTGCTCTTTAGAAAGGGACTGCAGGTTTTTCGGGTCGATCTGAGCCAGCTCCTTCAGCAGGTCCGGATTCAGCTCCAAGGCACTGTTTTGCAGGCTTTTCAGTGCCTCATCCAGATCCTTCATCATCTGGTCTTTGGAGGTTTGGGAAAGCTTGTCTGCGTAGTTTTGCAGCGCATTCAGGCTGCGTTCGATGGCGGCTAAATTTTGCGCCATCTGCGCCATGTCCCGCTGCAATTGCTCTTTCAGCGTATCGCTGGCGTGCAGGCTATCGTGGCTGAACCACTTATCTGGGGGCTGATCTCGCAGTTCGGCGATCTTCGCTGCCTGCTCATCTTTTTCTTCCGGGGTGATCAGCTTTTCCTCCTCCAGTTTTTCCAGCCACTCATCCATCTGCTGCCAGGCCTGCGGCTCCACTGGCGGCTGTGTGGCGATGGCTTCAGGGGAAAGGGGCATCCACAGTGCCAGGGCGATGCTGGCAGCACTGGTCAGCCAGGGGGCCGTGAGGCGGGTCCAGCTCCATTGCCAACCGTCCGTCTTCCGGGCCGGAATCTCAGGCCACGGTCCCCGTCCGGCCTGGGCCACACTCAGGGCATTGTGCAGCCGCCATTGAGACTCCAGCCGCACCAGTGCCTGTGTGGGTGTGATGAATCGGCTCCTTGCCAGCAGGTGGCTCACCACGATGAGCATGGCCAGGCTTCCGGCGGCCCAGGGGCCGGCCTGCGCAGCATTCACATCCACCCCGCGCGAGCGGAGGGTGAGGATGAGCACAAAAGCTAGAACCCCAGTTACAATCAACAGCGGCGTCAGCTTCTCCAGCCACCAGCCTAGATTCACCTTGCGGGCAGTGCGCCGTGCCAGCGCCAGCCATTGGGCGGAGAGGGGATCCGGGTCTTTCATGACCGCGCATGATAGTGGACGGGAGTCAGCCTGACCACTGCAATTCCTGGATATTTCAGGCTCCGTTCTCCGTCTCTTGACCATGCCTGGACCGTGTTTGAGCGGAGAGGGAACAATGACCGCTGGCCAAATAGGGTGAGCGAAACGATGAATCCTTTCATTTTTGTTCCTGAATTGGGCATAAAGCTAGCTCTTAGAGATCGTTAAATCCAAACATGTCTGATTCCCCCCCTGATGACCTTCCCCCCCAGCCCTCTCCGGCCGAGGGTGGTCCCTCGTATCCCTCCTTGGAAGAGCTCTCCGCTCTGCTGCCCCAGTATGAGTTTCAGCAGGTCATCGGCATCGGCGGCATGGGTGCAGTTTATTTAGCCCAGCAGCCGCAGTTGGAACGCTGGGTCGCTGTGAAAGTACTGCCCGTCGCGGCGGCGACGAATCCAGAAGATGCGGACCGTTTTAACAAAGAGGCCCGCTCCATGGCCCGCCTCTCCCATCCGAACATCGTCGCCGTTTTTGACTATGGCCAGACGGAAGCCGGGCATCTCTACCTCGCCATGGAGTATGTGCAGGGGGCGGACCTACATTGGCGCACACGGGCAGGCGAAGTCACTCCAGAGCGCGCCCGGCTGGTCATCGCCCAGCTTTGTGATGCGCTGCAATACGCCCATGAGCACAGCGTCATCCACCGGGATATCAAACCGGCGAACATCCTCATCACGCCCGACTGGCAGGTGAAGGTGGTGGACTTTGGCCTGGCCAAGGACCTGACGCTGGATCCCGATCCTGAGGAATCGGAATACGGCACCCCAGACTATACCGCACCGGAGCGCCTCATCATTGGCGCACCTGTGGACCACCGGGCGGACATCTATTCCCTGGGCGTCGTCATTCATGAAATCCTCACGGGCAAAACTCCCCTGGCCGCCGGTGCCGAGGCTGGAAAAGGATTGCCGGAAGGATTCGCCGGAGTTCTTTCCAAGTGCCTCATGCGGGATCCAGCGCGGCGGTTTCAAAAAGCCAGCGAGGTGCGCACGGCTCTCCTCGCCGCCACATCCGCCGCTAAAAAGAAGGCGGCTATCGCACCCGTGAATCCCCCCACAGCAAGCAAAAATGCATTTGCGCCCCGCCCCCAGCCCCCGCGTCCGCCAGTGCCTGCTGCCAGTGAAAACTCCTGGGTGGGCACGGTCGGCTGGGCTTTGGCCTGTTTGGTGACCCTGGGCGGGCTCGGCTGGCTGGTCTGGAGGGATCATTATATCGCGCCGCAGGAAAAGCAGACCGTCCCGGCCTTAGCCATGGCCGGAGCACCCTCTCCCGTGCAGCCCGCCACCATCCTGACTGCTGACGTTCAACCAGTGACTCCGTCCCCCGTCAGCGCAGCCATTCCAGACCTGGAAAATACATCTGCCGAAATTTCTAATGAGATGCAGGCTAACATTGAGCCAGGACCGGACGTTATCCAGCAGTCACCCACCATGAACAAAGCCATCCCGACCGCCCTCGCTCTTGCTGCCTCCACTGTTTCTGCGCTCAGCGTGGATTATCAGAGCCAGATCATGCCCATTTTCAAAGCCAAGTGCTACGAGTGCCATAGCGAAGAGAAGGGCAAGGAAAAGGGCAAGGTGGCCCTGGATACTGAAGCCAAGCTGAAGGCCACCATCGGCCCCGGCCAGCACATCATTCCTGGCGAGCCAGAAAAAAGCACCATGCTGCTCATCTGCAAGCTGCCCAATGACGACGATGACGTCATGCCGCCAAAGGGTAAAAACCGTCTCACCCCTGAGGAAGTGACCCTGTTGGAAACCTGGATCAAAGAAGGCGCCAATCTGGCCGGTGGGTCCGCCGCCCCCATGGCAGCCACACCTCCCGCAGCACCTTCCGCCGCCGCCACCACCTGGACCAGCAGCGATGGCAAAAGCATCGAGGCCACCTTCGTCTCCCTCGTCGGCGACCAAATCACCCTCCGTCTCACCGCCACCGGCGCCAACTACACCTTCCCCCTCAGCCGCCTCTCCGCCGACAGCCAAACCCAGGCGAAAACCGCTGCCGGAATGTGATCGGAGGAGTGCGGACGCCCTCGTCCGCTTCGGGAAGAGTGCTCATTCTGCTCAAGGCTTCTGCCTTCATTGTATATGACCTATGTGTCCCATAGGTCATATAGTTCTTATTAGCCCTGTGCCCTCAACTGAGCACTGAACCCGCCTCTTGCCAAATCCGACACATCTTTTGCCGTGGGTTTTTCTGAAAGAGACCGTTTCAAGGAACACCACTGTGCACACTGTGTGCGCTGACCACCATGAAACTGATCTCTTTATTCACCCTCGTACTCCTTTCCTTGGGGCTAGCCACAGTCCAGGCCCAGGAGGGTTTCCGCCCGTTGTTCAACGGCAAGGACCTTACTGGCTGGGATGGCAATCCTGAACTCTGGAGCGTCGAGGACGGCTGCATCACGGGAAAGACGAACGGCCCAGAGCACCTCACTTATAACCAGTTCATCATCTGGCGGGGTGGCAAAGTGAAGAACTTTGAACTGCGCATCAAGGCCAAGGTTTCCGCCAGCAATACGGGCATCCAGTACCGCAGCAAGGAATTGCCGGAAAATGGCAAGTGGTCCGTGGGTGGTTATCAGTGTGACATTCACCCGGCTCGGCCTAACAATGCGATGGTTTATGAGGAGCGCGGGCGCGGCATCCTGGTCCAGAATGGCCAGAGCGTGGTCATTGACCAAGTCGGCAGCAAGTGGCTCGTGGCCGAGCGCGACATGGTGTCCGTGGAAACGGCGGAGTGGAACGAATACACCGTGATCGCCCAGGGCAATCACCTCATTCATAAGCTCAACGGCCAGATCACCATTGACCTCGTGGACCATGAGGAAAAAGCCATGGCGCTGGAGGGCCTGCTGGCCTTTCAGATCCATCGCGGTCCGGCCATGGTTGTCCAGATTAAAGAGGTCATGTTGAAGGAACTGCCAGATGGTGGCGTCATTCCCTTTGCCAATACTGACATTCCTAACGACGCCCAAAAGATCGAAAAACCCGGTCCGGCCGCCAAGAAAGGCCAGGCTAAAAAAGGGCCAGCCAAAGACAAAGGCCAGGGCAAAGGCAAGGCGGCTCCTGCGAAGGCTGATGCCGCTGCTGCCAAAAAAGCCAAGCGTCCACGGCCCGCCGAAGTCGGTCCCGCCATTGGTGAAAACAAAGCCACTCCTGTTGAGCGCATCAAGGCGGCGAAGGACTTCAAGGTGGAGCTGCTGTATTCCGTCCCTGGCGGTGAGCAGGGCTCTTGGGTCGCCCTTTGCAACGATGACAAAGGCCGTATCTATGCCAGTGACCAGTATGGCGATCTCTACCGCTTTGCCCCTCCAGCAGCAGGCCAGGCTCTCAAGCAAGAGGACGTGCAAAAAGTGCCGGTCAACATCCGCGCCGTCAACGGCATGGTCTTCGCCTTTGGCTCTCTGTATGCCGGTGTGAACGACTACGAGCAGAAGGCCCAGAGCGGACTTTACCGCATCTCTGATACCGATAACGACGACCAACTGGACAAGGTGGAACTCCTCCGCGCCTTCGATTCCAAGAGTGACCATGGCGTGCACGGCGTGATGCCGACTCCTGATGGCAAGGCCCTTTACCTCATCACCGGAAACAACGCCGTCCTGACCGAAGGTCCTATCGAGGGCACTCCCGCCAGTTCGCCTGTGCCGAAAGTCTGGGGGGATGATCACCTGCTCCCGCGCATGCCGGATGGCCGTGGACATAACCGCCACGTCCTTGCCCCAGGTGGCATTGTTTATCGCGTCTCGCCCGATGGCAAACAGTTCGAAATCTTCGCCTCCGGCTTCCGCAATATTTATGACGGCGGCGTCAACAGCGACGGTGAACTCTTCACCTATGATGCGGACATGGAGTATGACTTCAATACTCCCTGGTATCGCCCGACACGAGTGAACCATGTCGTCAGTGGCGGTGAATACGGCTGGCGCAACGGGGCAGGGAAGTATCCTGAATTTTATCCAGACAACCTACCTGCCGCCGTCAACATTGGCCCCGGTTCCCCCACGGGTACCACTTTTGGTTATGGCGCTAAATTCCCTGCCAAATACCAGCGTGCCTTTTACATCATGGACTGGAGCTGGGGTAAGCTCTATGCCGTCCATCTCAAGGAAGACGGCTCCTCCTATACGGCCGTCAAAGAGGACTTCATTACGGGTGCACCGCTGCCCCTCACGGATGCCATTGTCCATCCCAAAGACGGGGCCATGTACTTCGCCATCGGCGGCCGTCGTGTGCAGTCCGGTCTCTACCGTGTCACTTATACAGGCAGCGAAGATACCTCTCCCATTGACCTGACACCAAAGGTGTCTGCTGAGCGTGCTCTGCGTCATCAGCTTGAAGCCTTCCATGGCAAGCAGGATCCGAAAGCCATCACCACCGCCTGGCCGCACCTGAACAGCCAGGACCGCTTCATCCGCAGCGCCGCCCGTGTCGCCATTGAGCATCAGCCTGTGGCCGAATGGGAAGCCAAAGTGTTCAGCGAAACCGATGCCGGCCGCCAGCTTGAGGCCATCCTCGCCCTCGCTCATGTTACCGGTGCCTGCCCTAGCCATCGCCCTGCCGATGCCGCCGTCAAAACCGATGTGCGCGATAAGATGCTCGCCGCTTTGTTGAAGCTTGACTGGGCCAAACTCACTCCTGAGCAGCACCTCAGTTATGTGCGTTTCACCCAGATCATACTTCACCGCTTCGGCAATCCTGATCAGGGCACCGTGGACAAGCTCATCGCACAGCTTGACCCCGCTTACCCTTCCGAAAGCTTTGAGTTGAACTGGCTCCTGACCGAAACGCTTTCCTATCTGCAAGCGCCCAATACCGCTGCCAAAGGCATGGCCCTCATCGCCGCTGCGGACAGCCAGGAACCCCAAATGGAGATCGCCCGCAGCCTGCGCATGCTGAAGGCAGGCTGGACTCCAGAGCTCCGCACCGCCCAGCTTGAATGGTTCCTCAAGGCCGCCAACTACAAGGGTGGTTCGAGCTTTGACAAGTTCATCGAGTTCATCCGCAACGACTCCCTGGCCACTTTCACCGAGGAGGAAAAAACTCGCCATGCCGAACTCATCGCCAAGAAACCCGAGCGCAAGTCCGCCCTCGAAAACGTCGGTGCCATGCTGGCTGGCCGCACGCCCACCATGTGGACTTTGGACGAGCTCAGCACCGCCGCAGAAAGCGGCCTGAAGAACCGCGACTTCGACAATGGCCGCAAGATGTTCGGTGCCGCCGCCTGCTACGCCTGCCATCGCTTCGGCAATGCCGGCGGCATGAATGGCCCGGACCTCACTGGTGCCGGTGGCCGTTACAGCCCGCATGACCTGCTGGACCAGATCCTCAACCCCAGCAAGGAAATCAACGAGCAGTTCGCCCCCATTGTCGCCACCCTTAACAATGGCCAGGTTCACATCGGCGTCGTCGTTAACCTCAACGGTGACAACGTCACCCTCAACACCGACCTGACCGACCCCAACCAGCGCGTCAGCGTGGACCGCAAGGAAGTCAAAAGCCTCGAAACCAGCAAAGTTTCCCCCATGCCCCCCATGCTCCTCGCCATGTTGAAGAAAGAGGAGATCCTCGACCTCATCGCCTACGTCCTCAGTGGTGGTGACAAGACGAACGCGATGTTTAAAGTACAGTAGTCATCACTCTCCGAGTGATGGGTTCCCGTACAGTGCTCATCACTCCCTGTCCCGCGACTGCGGCGATCCGAGTGATGTATTTGACGTCCGCCTGTAAATGCTCTTTAACTTCCCCGGAAGTCCCGGGGAAGCGACAAAAGCTCGCCTTTGTCCTTTCTCCCCAGCCACAGGTCATTTAATAAAAGAGATGAGAAGTCCCGTTGGTCATCATCCCCGTCTGGAGCGCATTGAGCTGGAGCAAGGCCTCATCGCCTATCGTTGCCCCGAGTCCGGTGGCCATTGGATCCGCGCGGAACAATACTGGAAATGGCACAGCACCTTGCGGGACCCATCCATCGCCAGCCTTCCCGATCCGGGCGAAGAAAACCACCCCGTCAGTGAATACGATGATGTGGTCAAGCTTTGCCCCGATTCTGGCACCGTGATGACACGTTACCGGGTGGGGCATGGTCACGCTTTCCGTATTGATCGCTCAGCCACGGGAAGCATTTGGCTGGATGGCGGAGAATGGGAAGCCCTCAAAGCCGAGAATCTCCACCACACCCTGCACCTCATCTTTGGCGGGCCCTGGCAGAAAGCCGTCCGTGACCAGGCCCGCGATGAAACCCATCGCCTCCAGCTCATTCAACGCCTCGGTCCGGACCTGCATGCTCGGCTCGAGGCACTCCACCAAGAACTCGCCCACCACCCCGAGCGCGCCGCCGCCCTTGCTTTCCTCAATTCACAGGTCAAGACTCAGTCGCTAACGGCTTCATTATAAGTATGTTATGAAACATAGGCTGATGTACTGGATGCTAATTCTGACTGTATTTGCCGCCATGGCTTGGTTTATAAAGCCATGGGTCCTTATTCTGACCACTGGATTTCTGATGCTCCTGACGCTGCCTGTAGGAATTGCCACGTGTGTTTGTCTGTGGATTGGCTGGCGTCGGGGCCGCCTTTATCCGTTCGTTGTTCCCACAATAAGGGGCCTGCTTTTCCTGGGTGGCTTCCTGCTGCTTCTTATTCCGGTAAACCGTTTTATTTATCATCAGGCCGTTGATGCGGCAAAGGCATTTCCTCCGATTCTAATTCCTCATTTGGAAAATTATAAAAATCTGCACGGGGGCTACCCGTCTCATTTGAGTGCACTTAGAGGCCTTCCATCCTTGCCTCGTCTCCTCGATGAGGATTCTTATCATTTGTATAAGGACACTTACTCTTTTTCTTTTACAGATCCCATGGGCTCACCTCTTGATTCGTGGGATTATGATAGCGGCACCGGTGCCTGGACTCGAACTGACTGAGTTCTCGTCCCCTCCTTGACTCCCCGCCTGTTCCCGGCAAGTTGGGCGGCCCATGACTGATGCCATTTCCAATGTCCTTGCCGAACGTTACGCCACCCCTGCCATGCGCGCCCTCTGGTCGGGCGAGGGGAAAGTGAAGCTGGAGCGGGATTATTGGATCGCCGTTCTTAAAGGGCAGCGGGACCTCGGCATCCCAGTGCCGGATGGTGTCATCGAGAGTTATGAAAACGTGAAGGATCAGGTGAACCTGACCTCCATCATGGAGCGTGAGCGCGTGACCCGTCATGATGTGAAGGCGCGCATCGAGGAGTTTTGCGATCTGGCCGGGCATGAGCACATTCACAAGGGCATGACCAGCCGTGACCTCACGGAAAATGTGGAGCAACTTCAGGTCTTCCGTGCGCTTCTGGAAGTCCGCAAGAAGAGCATTGCCGCCCTTTCTGGCTTCGCTAAGCGCGCAGCCCAGTGCCGTGACATCCCCATGACTGCCCGTACCCACAACGTGGCTGCGCAGGTGACCACCCTTGGCAAACGCATTGCCATGTTTGGTGAAGAGATGCTCATCGGTGTGGAGGCCCTGAATGCTCTCATTGCCAGCTATCCGGCGCGTGGCCTGAAAGGCGCGGTCGGCACCCGGCTGGACCAGATCACCCTTTTCAACGGTGATGCCTCCAAGGCCCGCGCCCTAGAAGACCGCATCCTGCATCACCTGGGCATCAGTGCTTCCCTGGATGCCGTCGGCCAGGTGTATCCGCGTAGCCTGGACCTCCAGGTCGTTTCGACCCTCACCCATGTCGCTAGTGGCGCGGGCAGCTTTGCCAAGACCTTGCGTCTCATGGCGGGTCATGAACTGGCCAGCGAAGGTTTCGCCAAAGGCCAGGTCGGCAGTTCTGCCATGCCGCACAAGATGAACAGCCGCTCCTGCGAGCGCATCAACGGTTTCCACGTCATCCTCAAAGGTTATCTCGCCATGGCCGCCGGGTTGGCCGGTGACCAATGGAATGAAGGGGATGTCTCCTGCTCTGTGGTCCGCCGCGTGATGCTGCCGGATGCCTTCCTGGCCATGGACGGTCTGCTGGAAACCCTGCTCACCGTGCTGAACCAGATGGAAGTCTTTGAAGCCGTCGTCGAGCAGGAGCTGATGCGCTATCTGCCTTTCTTGCTCACTACGACCGTTCTCATGGAAGCCGTCAAAGCCGGTGCCGGTCGTGAAGCCGCGCACGAGGCCATCAAGGAGCATGCCGTGGCTGTGGCGCGTGACATGCGTACGGGCAAGGTCAGCCACAATGACCTGCTGGCCCGCCTCGCCGCCGATGAACGCCTCGGCCTCAAAGCCGATGCCCTGGATGCCGTGGTCGCCCACGGTAAAGCCAACTCCGGCGATGCGCCTGAGCAGGTGGATCACTTCGTCTTCCGCGTCTGCGAACTCGTGGCCCAGCACCCTGAAGCCGCGGGCTATGAACCCGGCAGTATTCTGTGAGTCGCCGCCGAAGTACGGAGCGCGAGTATGCTGAGCGAAGCGAATGCTACTCGCCATTCTGAAAGAGGCGAGGAGGTGCGGGCCATCTCCGGAATGGGGATCTGTG
>NZ_SOCA01000011.1:58486-154221 GCF_004364345.1 Prosthecobacter fusiformis
TGGTTTTCGAGGTCGGAGGAAAGTTAGGCGAGTAGGATACTCACGCTCCGGGGAAGCGAAGGCTGCTCGCCATTCGTTGTGATTCAGCTTGACCGGGTAGCACGATCTTTTACCTCCTGCTTTATGGCCATCTCCAAAGACCATTCGGGTTGGACTGATCGGGGTTTTCTGCCGCATTATGATCATGCCGAGCTCGTCCAATCCGTAACTTTCCGGTTGGCGGATTCACTTCCAAAGGAAAAGCTGTTGGAATGGGAACACCTGTTGAAAAGCCTCGATGACCGCGAGCGGATTCGGCAGATCGAGCTCTATCTGGATCGAGGGAGCGGTTCCTGTGTGCTTCGTCGTCAGGAGTGTGCGGAGATTGTTGAAAAGGCATTGCTCCATTTTGAGGGCCAGCGTTACCAGCTGATTGCTTGGTGCATTATGCCCAATCATGTTCATGTTCTCATGAAGACCTTCATGGGACATCCCCTCGGTAGGGTCGTTCATTCATGGAAGACCTTCACGGCTCGTGAAATCAATAGGCTTCTCGGCCAGTCCGGACCTTTTTGGCAGGAGGATTACTATGATACCTTCATGCGTGATGAAGAGCATCAGTACAATGAAGTTTTATACATCGAGTCCAATCCGGTGAAGGCAGGGCTTGTTGGGAAGGCAGTCGATTGGCCTTGGTCAAGCGCAGCTAGGAAATGGAGGTGGATGACATAGGCATGTGGGGGGCACGGGCAATCACTGGAATGGGCATCTGTGACGTCCCTGCCTTTGAGGGTTTTCGGGGTCGGAGGAAAGTTAGGCGAGTAGGATACTCGCGCTCCGGCTGCGATGCCGATGGGGGGAGCGCGAGTATGCTGAGCGAAGCGAATGCTACTCGCCATTCTGAAAGAGGCGTGGAGGTGCGGGCAATCTCCGGAATGGGGATCTGTGACGTCCCTGTCGTGGATGGTTTTCGAGGTCGGAGGAAAGTGAGGCGAGTAGAATACTCGTGCTCCGACTGGTTTGTTCAAATTCCACAAATATTTGTTTTACTCATCCGGCGATGTTTGGGCAGCGTTGTGATTGGGTGATGAGCCTTTCAAAGGAGGGCTCGAAACCCCACCGGTTCCCCCTACCGGATAACCATGGATGTTGAACAAGCCAAAGTCTGTACCTGATGAGTCCGGAGAGAAAAGCGAAGATTGATACCGCCAGCGATGGCGAGTTGTGGCGTCTTTTGTCAGCCCCGCGCACACCGCCGGGGGTGATGGCCTATGTGAGGGAAAAGCTGGCCCAAAAGGCTCATGCGGAGACGCTGCGGAAGCTGGAAGATGTGACCCGTCGGCTGAAGCAGGTGGAGGAGACGGGACGCCGCTCCAGCCTGAATGTGCCGACCTTTTGGCTGGCGGTGATGGCCGTCGCGTTCTCGTCTTTCTCGGTGCCCTGGGAGACGGTGGATGAGCGGGTGACCCTGTGGAGTGAGAAGGCGAAAAAGGCTCTGCAACAGCCGCCTCAGCGTCGGGCGAATATGAACGTCCGGGCGGAGAGGATGATCCCTCACGAACCGGAACTTCCTGCGGATTCTTCTTCACCTTTGGCTGACGCTTTGCTGCTGCTGCCGGGTGTGAATACCCGGCCAAGTGCCTTGCCATAAAGTATATCGCGAAGCCCAGTCAGGTCATTGCAGTTCGCCCTGGGTCCAGAAGGTGCTGCGGTCACTGTTGGCTGCGCGCACCTGCTTCACCTGATCCGGGGTGATGGGGCTGGCATCATTGCCGAAATTGGAACGAACGTAGCTGAGCACGTCAGCCATCTGCTGGTCATCCAGGCCCATGGGGGGCATGGGCAGCGGGGCCATTTGTTTGAACTCCTGACCATCCACCTGGATGGGGCCGCTGAGGCCATGGAGGACGATCTTGATGAGGCGGGCGGGGTCACCTTTGATCCAGTCGGTCCCGACAATGCTGGGGTAAATCCCTGGCAGGCCCTTGCCTTCAGGCTGGTGGCAATTGAGGCAGAGGGCATCATAGACGGCTTTTCCTGGGTGGGTGATGACTGGAGCGGCGTTGGCGATCTTTTTGACATACTCCGCCTGGGCGGGTTGCTGAAAGGTGAGGGTGGCCAGGGCAGGCTGCCACTGGGGCTGGAGGGCACGCACGGCCTGCCGGAGGGCGTAGTCGAGAAACTTGTCCATGGGATGATCCAGCACCTGGGTGGCCACTGCCACAGATTCGGCTTTCGGGATGCGCGCGGTTGCGACGACAGCCTCCAGGCGCACTCGTGGATGCTCATCATGGGCGGCTTTGGCGAGCTGACCGAGTGCATCGGGAAGCCGGTCTGCCCAGGCTCCGACGACGCGGGCAGCATAGGCGCGGATGCGGGCATCCTTGGCGTTCAGCAGGCGGTTGAGTAGGGATTCATTGACGTGCTCGTGGGCCTCATAGACACCGCAAACTTCCATGAGATGATGCTCGTCCGGGGTTTTGGCGATGAATTCATCAGCAGCGGGGATAACATCTTTGGTTAGGCCGTCGAAGAGCAGGCGCTTGGCCTGGTAGCGGGTCCAGCGCTCACGCGAGGCGAGCTGGGCGAGGAGTTCGGCGGGCTTCATTTCGGCCAAGGCTGGCTGCTTTACAGGAGCGCGGCCCTTGGCGGTGATGCGCCAGATGCGGCCATGCTGGCGGTCGCGACGCGGGTCGGCATAACTGGCCTGATAGTGGCCGATGACGGGATTGAACCAGTCGCATAGATACATGGCACCGTCGGGACCGACGCTGACATCCACGGGACGGAAGGAGGGATCGGACGAGGTGACGAGCTTGGGCAACTGGGTGGTTTTATACCCGGAGCCTGCATCTTCGAACCGGTGCAGTTCCACGACGCTGCCGAAGTATCCGCCAATGAGAGCGTTGCCCTGGATGTCATCCGGGAGGGCTCGGGTGCCGATGATCTCGATGGAATTGGTCTTGGGATTGGTATCGAAGAGCATGCCTGTCGGATGGTATTCATCGGGGTCTTTCATGGCGATGAGGCCGGGGGTGCTAAAGTATCCGGCGGGGCGGTCACCGCTTTTGTGGAAGACCTGGTTATAGTCATCGAAGGCGACTCCCCAGCAGTTGTGCCCGGCTTTGCCGCCATTGAAAAAGGCGTCCATCTTCTGGGTGCGTTTGTTATACTTCCAGACACCGGCTTTCTCCAAAATGGCTAGGCCATGGGCGGTTTCTACGCGGGAATACGCGTGCAGGCCCTGGGTGAACCAGAGGCTGCCATCTGGCCCGTGGCAGATGGAATTGACGAGCTGATGAGTATCCCCGATGCCGAAGCCTGAGTATAGAACGGTTTTCACATCGGCCTTGCCGTCGCCATTCGTATCCTTGAGGTGGAGGATCTGGTCAAAGTCGCAGACGTAAACGCCGCCATCGCCGGGCTCGACGCCCTGGACCATGGTGAGGCCTTCGGCAAAGCGGGTGGATTTGTCCGCCTGGCCATCGCCATTGGTGTCTTCGAGGATGAGGATGTAATCGTTGGGCTGGATGCCGGGAAGTGTGTGTGGGTAGGTGGGGGAGCAGGCGACGTAAAGGCGACCGCGCTCGTCCCAGGAGAACTGGGTGGGCTTGGCGACATCGAGTTCTTCGGAAGCGAAGAGATTGATTTCGTAGCCGTCGGCGACGGTGAAGGCGGCGAGCTGCTGGGCGGGGGTGAGGGGCGGAGGGGAGGGCTTTGTAGTCCCGGCTTCAGCCGGAGGGGGGAGGGAGGCAGCTTTTTCTGAACCGGCTGAAGCCGGGACTACAGAGCGGGCTATCGCCAGGATGTGGGCATCGTGGGTGGCGATGAGGGGTTTGTAGCTTTCGAAACTTTCCCGCAGTGAGGGGGCGTTTTCGGAGGGTTTGCCGAACATTTGGGTGACGCGATCTCCGTAAACGAAGGACCAGTTGGCGGGACGCCAGCAGTCGAACCAGAGGCGGTTTTTTTCAACGATGGCGGCCTTGAGGGCGGTGAGGTCATCGGCCTCGCTGATGGAGACGCCGAGCTGGCTGGTGATGAGGCGGGCGACGACGCGCAGACCTTCTTCATTGAGATGCAGGCCGTTGTCGGTGAGGCGCGGCTGGCTGGAGCTGCGCTCGGACAGGGGCGTGTAAAGGTCCACATACAGGGCACCGCGCTGCTTGGCGATGTCCCGCACAGCATTGGCATAAAGGCCGACGTCGTCGTTCCTGAGGGTGAGGTCGGGCGCGTGTGGGGCGTCGGTTTTCTCAAAGGGCATGGGGCCAATGAGGACAAGGCGCGGGGTGCTGCTGCTAAACTGGTCTAACAAACGATTGTAGGATGACTGGAATTCGGCGAGGCGGGTTTTGCCATCGAAGGATTCCACCTGGCCGAACTGGGCGATGACGATGCCTGCGCCGACGGCCTGGAGCTGGCCTTTCCAATCGCCAAAGTTGAGGTCACGCCACTGCTCATAAACGGTATCGCCCTCCCAGGCCATGCTTCGGAAGCGGGGAGCTTTTTCAGCGAGTGCATGGGTGAGGGCGGATTCCAGCTCGCCGGATTTTTGCTCGCGTACGAGGTTGGTCTGACCGGTGAAGACGATGATTTCCTGGTCGCTGACTTCAAATTTTCCATCCTTGAAGGGAGCCAGGACAGAGCGGGCTGCATCCGGCTCACCAAAACGGTTGAGGACTTCCTTTTCACCCGGGACAAGGGCATCGGGTAGTTCTTCAATAACGATGTTGCGGTAGGCGATCTCGGCTTTGCACTTGCCGTGGATCTGGAGGGCGATGTGGCCCTTCATGGCGATGTCTGAGCCGCGCTCGGTGTAGTCCACAGTGCGCACACCATTGACGATGAGGCGGATGCGCTCGGCCTCGGCGATGATCTCATAAGTGTTCCACTCGCCAGGTTTCTCGGCTTTTTCGATGATCTCTTTGACGGCGGTGGCCAGCATCTTTTTGCGCCGGGATTCATCATAAAGGCAGCCGCTGTAACCTGCGCCGATATCCGCCTGATAACCCATCATTTCATTGGGCGGCTCCTGGATGCGGACGGAGCGGAACTGGACGCCACCATTCACAAACCCCTCGGTGCCGACGAGCTTGTATTCGAGCTTGAGGTGAAAATTCCGATACTGCTTTTTGGTGGCCAGGAATTCGTTCTGCGGGTTTCCCTCCAAGGAGCCGCCAACGATGGTGCCATCCACGACGCGCCAGACTTGGGTTGTTTCACCTTCCCAACCATTGAGGTTTTTGCCGTTGAAGAGGGATACGGGGGCCGCAGTGGCTGAGGAGATAAGCAGGCAGGCGAGAAGAAAGCGTAACATGATGAACCTGTGTGAAAGTGGCGGAAAGGGTAAGGTGGGAACCGGTGGGGGGCAAGGCTTGGGGAGTGTTTTAAATTTATCCCCATGTGGGGATTTGAGGGCTTAAAACATTGGGAATGAGATCTTTGCGATGGGGATTTTCATCCCCATGAAATCCCCGCCTGGGGACTGTGGGGATTTTTTGGGGAAGGCGGGGAAAAGGACCGGGGGATGATGTTTTCGTGAACTGGTGTGGTTTTCTTTCAGCGAGAGGGGGAGACGGAGTGGTGTGGGGGCTTCGGTGGTGGGCTGGTGGTAGGAGGGCGGGAGGGGGCTTCGGGGTGGCTTCTGCTCAGGGGACTGAGCAGGCTACTTTTTGGGGAGTGGTGTGGGGTGCTTCGGTGGTGGGTTGGTGGTAGGAGGGCGGAGGGGGCTTCGGAGTGGCTTCTGCTCAGGGGACTGAGCAGGCTACTTTTTGGGGAGTGGTGTGGGGGGCTTCGAAGGTGGGCTGGTGGTAGGAGGGCGGGAGGGGGCTTCGGAGTGGCTTCTGCTCAGGGGACTGAGCAGGCTACTTTTGGGGAGTGGTGTGGGGTGCTTCGGTGGTGGGCTGGTGGTAGGAGGGCGGAGGGGGCTTCGGGGCGGCTTCTGCTCAGGGGACTGAGCAGGCTACTTTTGTGGTGTGGTGGAGGGTATTATTAAATAATGTAAGGTAATATGATGTTGGAGTCAATGCAGGGAGGGGAGGGTGGGGGCGTGGTGGCGGGCGCATTACTTGGGAAGGATGGAGCGGTCTGCCTGGGCGATTTCTACGCCGTTATCGGCCAGCCGCTGCTGGACTTCGGCGATGTGCGCCCGGTCGCGGGTCTCGATGGTGCAGAGCACATGCACCCGGGAAAGGTCTGGGCCGGAGAAGGTGCGGTTGTGGACGATCTCGGTCACATTGGCACCGGCGGCTGCAAGCACGGCTGAAAGGTGGGCTAGGCCGCCTGGGCGGTCGCTTAGCAGCACATCGAACCGGTAGATGCGGCCATCGGCAGCGAGGCCGCGCTCGATCACCCGGCTGTGGGCCAAGGGATCAATATTGCCACCCGTGAGTAAAACGACAACACGGCGGCCTGTGAGATCTGGAAGATGCCCGCCGAGGAAAGCTGCGAGTCCGGCGGCTCCGGCTCCTTCGATCACGCACTTATCCAGCTCAGCCAGCCGCAGCATGGCGAGGGCGAGTTCTTCCTCCCCGACCATGACCATGCGGTTCACTAAGGGACGGGCGATGGCCAGGGTGTTCCTGCCTGCCTCCGCCACGGCAAGGCCATCGGCCAAGGTGTATCTGGTGGAGATACGCACGGGACCGTCTGAGGCCAGCCCGGCGGCAAAACAGGCCGCATTGGCAGGCTCCACGCCGATGATTTGCAGGTCCGGTTTGAGCGCCTGAAGGACGGTGGCGACACCTGCGAGCAGACCGCCGCCGCCGACGGGGACGATGATGGCCTCCGCATCTGGCACCTGCTCGAGGATTTCAAAAGCCAGGGTGCCCTGTCCGGCGATGACTTGGGGATCATCAAAGGGGTGCACATAGGTCAGCTTCTTTTCTTCAGCCAAGCGGGTGGCCTCGCTGCGGGCTTCATCAAAAGTATCTCCATGCAGGACGACGGTGGCACCGAACTGGCGGCAGCGGGCCAGTTTTACCAGCGGGGCAAAGCGGGGCATCACGACGGTCACAGGAATGCCCAATGCGCGCCCATGCCAGGAAAGGCCCAGGGCGTGATTGCCGGCGGAGGCGGCGATGACACCGCGTGAGGACTGTTCCGGCGTCAACTGGGCGAGTGCATTGCGTGCGCCGCGCTCCTTGAAACTGCCCGTGCGCTGCAGATGCTCCTGCTTGCAAAAGATGCGTGCTCCGGTCAGTTCACTCAGGGCGGCGGATTCCACGCAAGGTGTGCGTGCGATGGCCCCGTTCAGACGCAGGCGCGCGGCCATGATTTCGGAGAGCGAGACGGTGCAGTCGGGGGCGGCTTTCATTGTGAAGAAGGGCAGGGGCGAGCAGGGGGCAACAAAAAAGCCCTGAGTCGTGAAACTCAGGGCGGAGGATTAAAAGGCGATTTCTTTGAAAATGGCGCGTTTATCCCTGCCCTGAGAGGGCTCCAATAATGATCACGAGGATCGGCATGGAAAGAGGGGAGAGGGAACGCATTCTAAAGGCAGTGTAGTTTGCTAGTAAAGGCTATGGTGTCAATGCTGGCATGAACGCCGAGAGAGGATTTCGGCCTAACGGATCCTCATTATCCTCAATACCTCAGCAGGTCACGCAGGGCGGCGGTGATGCTATTGGTGGTGGGGCGATGGCTTTTCCAGAGGTTAGGATGGTAGGGGATGGGTGTGTCCTTGGAGTTCAGGCGCATCGGTGGGGCATCGAGCATGTGGAAGGCCTCACTGCTGACGCGGGCGATGATTTCTGCGGTGACTCCACCCCAGGGGAAGGCCTCGCCGACGGCCAGGAGACGTCCGGTGCGAGAGACGGAGGCAAGGATGGTATCCGTATCCATGGGCTTGACACTGCGGAGGTCCACAACCTCCACTTGGTAGCCGTCCATTTGCAGTTCCTCGGCGGATTTCAGCGCTTCATGAAGCATGGCGCTGTAGGTGACGACGGTGGCATCTCGGCCAGGGCGGGCGATGCGGGCCTTGCCTATGGGAAGATTATCCCCGAAGCCTTCGGCCTTGAGGTGGTAATAGAGGAACTTGTGCTCGCAGAAGATGACGGGATCATTGAGCTTAACGCTTTGCAAAAGCATCCAGTAGGCGTCCTCGACGGTAGCGGGGGTGAGGATGACGATGCCGGGATAGTGGGCATAGATGCTCTCCATGCTCTGACTATGAAATGGGCCGCTGCCTGCGGTGCCGCCAGAAGGCATGCGGATGGTGATGGGGCAGGGGGTATTCGTGCGCCAGTAAAGCGTGGCGGCCTGGTTGACGATCTGGTTAAAGCCGACGGATGAGAAATCCGCAAACTGCATCTCAATGATGGGGCGGGCGCCTTCGATAGCGGCCCCGACGGCCATGCCGATCATGGCATCCTCACTGATGGGGGAATCAAAGACGCGTCCGGGGAATTCGCGGCTGAGATTTTTAGTGGCTTTGAAAGCCCCGCCGAAGGTGCTGATGTCCTGTCCGTAAAGGAAGACGTTGGGGTCGGAGCGGAGCGCCTCATACTGCGCCTCGCGAATGGCTTCGAGATAGGTGATACTCATCCGTGCTGTCCTTCTACTAGCCCGCTGGTGGACAGGGCATGCCAGGTTTCCCGGTAGGGATCGGGGGTGGGTTCTTTGCTGGCGATGGCCTGCGCGGCGTCAACTTCGCGGCGGGCCTCTTCCTCCCAGGTGCGGAAATCGGTTTCGGTGGCCCAGCCAAATTCCAGGGCCTGCTGTTTGGCGACCTCAATGCAATCGCGCGCTTCATGTTTGTGCTTGGCGGAATCAGGAATGTAGGAAGCGTCATCATGCTCCCCGTGACCGCCGAGGCGAAGGAGCTTTCCGACGACCATCTGGGGGCCGTGACCGGCGCGGGCGCGGGCGAAGGCGGTACGAAAGGTGGCGACGCAGGCGAGGAGGTCTGTACCGTCCACGCTGTGTCCATCCACACCGTAGCCACGGGCGCGATCCACGAGGTCCTCACAGGCATATTGGCGGGCTGTGGGGGTGGAATAGGCGAACTGATTGTTAGCGACGCTAATGATGAGGGGGAGTTTTTCCACGGCGGCCATGTTCAGACCTTCGTGAAAAGCGCCGGTGGAGGTGCCGCCATCGCCAATACTGGTGGCTCCGACGGTATCCCCCAGCGTGCCGCGCAGGCGGCGTGCAAAGAGGGCACCGGAGACGACGGAAAGGAGGCTGCCTAGATGGGAAATCATGGCCATGAGACCTTCACGGGGCCTTCCCCGGTGGATATTGCCATCGCGACCACGCATGGGGCCGGTCACGACGCCCAGGTAGGTGCGCATGGCGTCCAGAAGGGGCTCGCCATAGGCGATGCGGCCAGCCTGGTCACGAATGAGAGGGCCGTAAATGTCTTTGCCGTAGCGGAGATTATTTCCGGCGGCGGCACTGAATGCTTCCTGACCACGCCCCAGATAAACGCCGCCGACAATGCGGCCACCAGCGCGGTAGAGGCTGCCGAGTTTCTCCTCCAAAATGCGGGAGACGATCATGCAACGCAATGTCTTCAGGAAGTCATCACGCAGGTCCGCAGGGGCGGCGACATCAGGGCTGGATAGCGTTGAGGTAGCAGGCACGGTGGAGATGGATCATTCTTTGATGGCAGCGGGGGATACCAAATCGTGAGACGTTTTCACATTCCCACGGGATTGTCCAGAGGGGAAAATGGTGGAAGAAGGGTATGCGGCCTGGGAGTTCTCATTTATCAGAGAATAAGGAAGCGGCGGCGGGACTGTGATGTGAGGGAGCTGGTCTTTATGGCTAGCAATACCGGAGGAAATTTTCCCTTTATCAAAGCAGGGCGCTGGGTAGCTCTGGAAAAGAGGCCTGATAACAGCGCCCTGCATCGCCTGGGGCTAGGCCCAGAGATTTTCAGGATAGGCACCGGCTGCGACGAGGGCGCGAATGCTGGCGACGACGTCGGCCTTGTCTTCAGGGTAGGTGACGCCGAACCAAGAATCATTGGATTCCAGGACCGTGACATCCGCTTTGCCATCGCGGATGAGGACATCCACTTCTTTGGGCACATAGCACTCGGACTTGAGGTCGGTGCCGCTGGTTTCCAAGAATTTGGTGAAGGCGGTGCGCAGGTGGCCGAAGATGTCCGGGGTGAAACCGAAGAAATTCATGGAGACGACTTCCTCTCCTGTGAGGGGAAGGGGGGGCTCGGTTTCGCGGTTTTCTGCACCGGTGGAGGTGCGGAAGATCTTGGTCATTTCCGTGACGGAACTGAGCATGCCGTCAGCACCGCGGGTGCATACGCCACGGGCGACGCTGCCGTGGTCTGAAAGGGTGTTTTTCAGATAAAAACCGACCATGGAGTAGTGGCTCTTGCCGTCTTCTGGGCGAGGGGAGGAGAGATCTGCGCCGATTTTAGCAAAGGCATCGCGGCCATAAAAGTCATCCGCATTGATCATGAGAAAGGGCTCATTGACGACGCCTTCCGCTGCCAGCACGGCATGGGCGGTGCCCCAGGGCTTGGTGCGACCTTCTGGCACGGAGAAGCCGACGGGGAGATCATTGATGTCCTGGAAGGCATAATCGACGGCGATCCGGTCGCCGAACTTGCTGCCGATCTGATTGCGGAACTGCTCTTCAAAATCCCGCCGGATGACGAAGACGACTTTGCCGAAACCGGCGCGGATGGCGTCAAAGACGGAATAATCGAGCACGACCTCGCCGGAAGGGCCCATGGCATCGAGCTGTTTGAGACCGCCGTAACGACTGCCCATGCCGGCAGCGAGGATGAGGAGAGTGGGTTTCATGAAATATAAAAGAGGGGAAATTAGAAGGGCTGCACTGATGGGCAGGGCATGCGAGGCGTCAACAAACGTTGAGGTGGCATTTTTTTGGAAGGAATAGAGAGGCGGCTGCACTATTGGTTAGCCGCGCGGTGCTGCCCTACTAAAGAAGGGTGCTATCGTCTTCCCGCTCCAGCTTGCCGACTTTCTTTTTAATGGTTTCGAGCTGCACGGTCATTTCATGGAGGGCCTTCAAACAATCGCCCATGGTTTCGCCATGCTGGAGGTGCGGGAGGGCAGGGTGGATCTTCATGAATTGAAGGGCGATGGTTTTGCAGGCGTCACGGATTTGCTGAATGGCTTCGGGGCGGGTCATAATGAGGGTGTAAATGGCCAGGAAAGAGAAAGTTGCCAAGCTGAGGAGCACTTTTGGTGAAGATAAATGAAGAAATGCACAAAAAGAGACTAAAATGTCTTTGACAGAAGGCGCTTACCATCTACCCTCAATCCACTTTTTCACCAAAAGAGCCGGGGTGTATTGTCGCCTGATCTTATTCAGGATAGACCATGTGTCCCGGTTTTGTTGTCGAAAGAGGAGGAGATTCTTCGTGAGTCGCCGCCGGATAAATTTTGCTGATGTAGCTCAGTGGTAGAGCACGTCCTTGGTAAGGACGAGGTCGAGGGTTCAATCCCCTTCATCAGCTCCAGCGGAGTCATGCACAGGAATCGCCGTTACACGACAAACGAACATTCTAGCGCAATAACCTCACCATCAACTCATGGCTAAAGAAGCATTCCAACGCAACAAGCCGCACGTGAACATTGGCACCATCGGCCACGTTGACCACGGCAAAACCACGCTGACAGCGGCGATCACGACGACACTCGCAACCAAAGGGTTTGCAGAAGCTCGCAAGTATGATGACATCGACGCTGCTCCTGAAGAAAAGGCACGCGGTATCACCATCAACACCGCTCACGTGGAATACCAGACCGAAAAGCGTCACTACGCTCACGTTGACTGTCCTGGACACGCTGACTATGTGAAGAACATGATCACCGGTGCTGCCCAGATGGACGGCGCTATCCTGGTCTGCTCTGCAGCCGACGGCCCAATGCCACAGACCCGTGAGCACATCCTGCTCGCTCGTCAGGTGGGTGTGCCAGCCATCGTGGTCTTCCTTAACAAGGTGGACATGGTGGACGACGCCGAACTCCTCGACCTCGTCGAAATGGAAGTTCGTGACCTCCTTTCCAAGTATGAATTCCCTGGCGACGACATTCCGATCGTCAAGGGTTCCGCCCTCAAGGCTCTCGAAGGTGACGAAGCGCAGCGCGCTAACATCTTCAAACTCATGGACGCTGTGGATGAATACATCCCGCTTCCTGAGCGCCCGATCGACCAGGACTTCCTGATGCCAGTTGAAGACGTGTTCGCGATTGAAGGTCGTGGCACTGTTTGCACGGGCCGTGTGGAGCGTGGTATCGTCAAGAAGATGTCCGAAGTCGAAATCATCGGCATCCGTGACACCATCAAGACCACCGTCACCGACATCGAAATGTTCCGCAAGCTGCTCGACGAAGGTCGTGCTGGCGACAACGTGGGTCTCCTCCTTCGTGGCGTGAAGAAAACCGACATCGAGCGCGGTCAGGTCATCGCCAAGCCAGGTTCTGTGAAGCCTCACAAGAAGTTCCAGGCTGAGATCTACGTCCTTTCCAAGGACGAAGGTGGCCGTCACACTCCTTTCTTCAACAACTATCGCCCACAGTTCTACTTCCGCACCACGGACGTGACTGGCAGCGTGACCCTTCCTGAAGGTGTTGAAATGGTGATGCCTGGTGACAACGTCTCGATCACTGTCGAGCTGATCACCCCGATCGCTATGGAAAAGACCATCCGTTTCGCTATCCGTGAAGGTGGCAAGACAGTGGGTGCCGGTCGTGTGGCCGACATCCTCGACTAGTCTGCGTTTTATTGTTCGCTTGTCAAAGCCGTCGTAGAATCTGGCGCACAGGTTCTGCGGCGGCCCCTTCATCGGGAGGCAGGCAGACATGATCGCAATCCGCAGGAAGAATGCACATACAGGTCAGTAGCTCAGTTGGTAGAGCGGCGGTCTCCAAAACCGCGTGTCGGGGGTTCGAGTCCCTCCTGGCCTGCCATCCTTCCTTCTTTTACGTTAGTATTTTCCGTTGACGCCCGATTCACATGAGCAGCATCCGCACCTATCTTGGTGAAGTTTACATTGAACTCAAGAAAGCCAATTGGCCGTGGGACCCGAAAGAAAAGGGTTTTGCGAAATACAAGGAGCTGATCGATTCGACGATTGTCGTTTTTATCGCGATGCTTTTGCTTGGTGCTTTCGTGGCATTTTTCGACACCGCTTTGCGCGGGGCTTTTGAGGCCTTGGCCAAGTGGATCGCCGGCTGATTACAGCCAATTTTTTTTAATTTAATACTCACCGATTGACTATATGGGAGCTATCCCCGCCCCTCGCGATCAATGGTACGTGATTCACGTGCGCTCCGGCTTCGAACAGAAAGTCCGGGACAGCATGGTGCGCCGTATTCAGACAGAAGAGATGGGTGATTACATCTTTGAAGTGCTTGTGCCTACGGAGCGTGTCTCCGAAGTGAAGAAAGGCAAGCGCTCGGAGACCAATCGGAAGTTTTTCCCCGGTTACGTGATCGCCAACTGCTACCTGCTTAACGAGCACAATCAGCTCGTGGACCGCACGTGGTATTTCGTCAAGGAAACCGATGGTGTGCTCAACTTTGCAGGTACCAAGGATCATCCGATCCCCATGCGTCAGCGTGAGGTGGACGGGATGCTGGCCCAGGTGCGCGACAAGGATGACTCGGTCGTGCCGAAGATCGCTTTCACGGTGGGCGACAGCGTCCGCGTGGCAGACGGTCCATTCGAGAGCCAGACGGGTATCATCGAGGAAATCGATCCTGAGCGCGGCGTGTTGCGTGTCTCGGTGAACATCTTCGGCCGTTCTACTCCGGTGGACCTCGAATACTGGCAGGTGGAGAAAGCCTGATCCAAGCCAACTGGCGGTCCTGATTATCGAGGGGCCGCTTCTATTAAATCTCAAGCAAGCGAACAAAAAACATGGCCAAAGAAATCGTCAAACTCATCAAGCTCCAGATCAAGGCTGGTGCTGCTAACCCCGCTCCGCCCATCGGTCCTGCGCTCGGTCAGGCTGGCGTGAACATCATGGCCTTCTGCAAGGAGTTCAATGCTGCCACGCAGAAGTCCAGCGGCGACGTCCTGCCGACCGTGATCACGGTTTACAAGGATAAGAGCTTCACCTTCATCACGAAGCAGCCCCCTGCTTCCAACATTCTGAAGAAGGTGGCGAACATCGCCTCCGGCTCTGGCGAATCCGCCAAAAAGAAAGTTGCCAAAATCAGCAAGGCCCAGCTTCTGGAAGCTACCAAGATGAAGCTGGTGGACTTGAATACTACTGACCTGGAGCGTGCCTCACGCATCATGGCCGGAACCGCCCGCCAGATGGGCATTGAAATCACCGACTAACCTAAGCGCAGGAGAACGGATCCCGTTCGACAGCACTGCATCGACCCCATGATAACAAGAAGCAAAAGATATAAGAAAGCTGCCGAGATGGTTCCGGCAGGAAAGACCTTTTCCCTTGAAGAGGCAGCAGAACTCGTGCGCAAACTCCCTGGCACGAAGTTCAACCAGACCGTGACCCTGTCCTTCCATATGGGTGTCGACCCGAAGAAGGGCGACCAGATGGTTCGTGGCACTTGCCCGCTCCCTCACGGTTCCGGTAAAAGCGTCCGTGTGGCTGTTTTCGCCACCGGTGCTGCTGCGGATGCAGCCAAGGCCGCCGGCGCTGAGCTGGTCGGTTATGAAGACCTCATCGCCCAGGTGAAGGACGGCAAGATGGATTTCGATGTCGCCATCGCTACCCCAGCTGCCATGAATGAAGTTCGTAAACTTGGTAAGCAGCTCGGACCTCGCGGTTTGATGCCTAACCCAAGAACAGGTACGGTGACGGACGACGTCGCTGGCGCTGTGAAGGCTGTGAAGGCTGGTCGTGTGGACTTCAAACTCGACAAAAACGGCAACATCGCTGCTACTATTGGCAAAGTCGCCTTTGATGTGAACGCCCTGGCCGAAAACGGCAGCGCGCTGATCGATTCCATCGTCCGTGCCAAGCCTGCCTCTGCCCGTGGCAAGTATGTGCACAGCATCACGCTGGCTGCGACGATGTCGCCTGCTCTGCGCATTGATGTCTCCAAATACGTGAAACTGTAATTCTGAGGAAAGACACCCATGAAAGCTGAAAAGACACTCCTCATTGAAGACCTGCTGAGCCGGGTCAATGCATCTCCGTTCCTCTTCGTCGTGGACTACACGGGCTTGAAAGTGGATAAATTTGCCGAGCTGCGTAAGCGCCTGAGCGCCTGCGGTGCCGAAATCCACGTGTTCAAGAACACTCTGGTGAAGAAGGCCGCTGAGCGCGCCGGATACCCAGGCGACCTCAGCACCCACCTCGTCGGCCAGAGCGCCTTCGTGACTGGTGCCCAGGACGTCTGCGCTGCCGCCAAGACCCTGAAGAATTTCACCGCTGAGTTCACCAAGCCGGTCGTGAAGGCTGGTGTGCTTGACGGCAACCTCCTGGACGCCAATGGCATCAAGGTGCTGGCTGACCTTCCTTCCAAGGAAGTGCTCCAGTCCCAGTTGCTCGGAGTCCTTCAGGCCCCTGCTTCCAAGCTGGTCCGCCTCCTCAACGAGCCTGCTGCCTCCCTGGCACGCGTGCTCAAGGCAAAAAGCGACGCCGCTGGCGAAGCTGCAGCAGCTTAACACCCACCCCTTTGATCAGATGGCCCTGTTATCGGGGCCTGAACGCAACATCCAATGGTTCCTTGCCGGAGCGAAAGCTTTCTCTCTTAAATCACCCGATGCTTCGGGAAACGGCGACACCGACACACTATTATGGCAGACCTTACAAAAATCGTTGAAGAACTGAGCGGCCTTACGGTCCTCGAAGTCGCAGAACTCGTCAAGTCCCTCGAAGAGAAGTGGGGCGTGAGCGCCGCTGCTCCTGTCGCAGTCGCCGCCGTTGGTGGTGGTGCAGCTCCTGCTGCCGCTGCTGAAGAGAAGACTGAGTTCGACGTCATCCTTACAGATGCCGGCGCTAACAAAATCTCCGTCATTAAAGAAGTGCGCGGCGTTGTTCCTGGCCTGGGCCTGGCTGAAGCGAAGAAGCTCGTTGAGAGCGCTCCGCAGAAAGTCAAGGAAGGTGCCAAGAAAGAAGAAGCTGAAGAGATCAAGAAGAAGCTCGAAGCTGCCGGCGCCAAAGTGGAGATCAAGTAACCTCCTGTCCTTTCCCGTGTGCCGTCTTTACGGCGGCGCACGGTTGAAAGGAGTCTCACAAAGAACCTCCTTTCTGAAAAAATTTAAATCTCGCATGCCCCGCCCACTGGTTCGTACATTCTCCACTGACCGAAGCGTTTGCTTTGGAAATGAGAGTGTCAGACCGGAAGCGGGTCGCGTAATATCTGCTTCACCGCCTGAACGGGGACTTCGGTCTGCGTTCTGGCTTCGTTATTTTCACGCTGAGTCCTTCAGTTTTCCGGCTGGCTGCCGGATTGACTGACCCTCAGTGCCCGCAGGTTCACCCCCCTGCACCCCGCCTCCGCCGTTGCCACCCTGTCTCCTTACCTTTGCTTATGTCCCAGCGCACCAATTTTGGCAAAATTCATGAAGTCGCCGAGCCGCCGAATCTGATCGAGATTCAGCTCCGGTCCTATGAGGAGTTCCTTCAAAAGAACATCCTCGCCTCCAAGCGCAAGGAAGTTGGTTTGCAGGCTGTTTTCAAGGAAGTTTTTCCTATCGAGAGTTACGATGCCAAGATGACGCTCGATTTCGTCATGTATGAAATCGGCGAGCCCAAGCTCACGGCCCTGGAAGCCATCCGTGAAGCTGAATCCTACAGCGCCCCCCTTTATGTCACCTTTGAGCTTCGTGATGAAGCCGGTGCCAAGCAGGAGCGTGTATACATGGGTGAAATCCCACTCATGACGGACCGTGGCACCTTTGTCATCAATGGTGCTGAGCGTGTTGTCGTCAGCCAGCTTCACCGTTCCCCTGGTATTTGCTTTGAGAGCAGCCAGCACTTGAACGGCCGTTGGCTCTACGGATTCCGCATCATTCCTGACCGCGGTACCTGGCTGGAAGTCCAGTTCGATACGAACGATCTTCTTTACGTTTACCTGGACCGCCGCCGCCGTCGTCGCAAGTTCCTGGCCACCACGCTTCTTCGCGTGATCGGCTATTCCCACGACGAGGACATCCTCAAGCTGTTCTACAACATCGAAGACCTGAAGCTGAAGGAAAACCTCAGCGAAGAAGAAGTCTCCACGAAACTGCTGTTCAAGGACATCCTGGATGGTGAACTCATCGTTGCCCGTGCCTATGAGCCACTGACTGCTGGCGTTATCCGTCAGCTTATCCAGCTTGGTCACAAGAGCGTCAAGGTCATCGCTGCCTCGCAGGACGACCTCATCGTCACCTCCCTGCGTAAAGATCCGGCGAAGGATGAAGATGAAGCTCTGAAGGAAATCTACCGCCGTCTGCGCCCTGGTGATCCTCCGACCATCCCAAATGCCCGTGCTCTGGTAAAGCGTCTGTTCTTCGATCCGAAGCGCTATGACCTTACCCGCGTCGGCCGTTACAAGATCAATCAGAAGCTGACTCTGAAGACAGATTCAGACATGCGCATTCTGGACCCGAATGACGTGATCAGCGCCATGAGCTACCTCTTCAAGCTGCGCGCTGGTGAAGGTCTTCTGGACGATATTGACCACCTGGGCAGCCGCCGTGTGCGTGCCGTGGGTGAATTGCTGGCTAACCAGTGCCGTGTGGGCCTTGCCCGCACGGAGCGTCTGGTGAAAGAGCGTATGACCTTGTTTGACGTGAGCATGGACACCATGACTCCGGCTAAGCTGATCAATCCCAAAGCGCTCAGCGCTGTGGTGCGTGACTTCTTCGGCCGCAGCCAGTTGAGCCAGTTCATGGACCAGATCAATCCTCTGGCCGAGCTGACCCACAAGCGCCGTCTATCTGCCCTTGGGCCTGGCGGTCTGAACCGTGACCGCGCTGGTTTCGAAGTTCGCGACGTGCATCCTTCTCACTACGGCCGTATCTGCCCGATTGAGACACCGGAAGGTCCGAACATCGGTCTGATCAACTCCCTGGGTTCCTATGCCCGCATCAATGAATTCGGTTTCATCGAGACTCCTTACCGCCCCGTTAAAGACGGCGTGGTGGCAGACAAGATCGAATACCTCACGGCTGATCAGGAAGAGAACCACTTCATCGCCCAGGCTAACAACCGTCTGGATGACAAGAGCCACTTCACGGCCGCCAAGGTGACCGTGCGTTATCGTGGTGACTTCCTGGAAGTCGAGCCGAACAAGCCGACGCTGATGGATGTGTCTCCAAAGCAGCTCGTCTCCATTGCTGCCAACTTGATTCCTTTCCTGGAACACGATGACGCCAACCGTGCGTTGATGGGCTCGAACATGCAGCGCCAGGGCGTGCCGCTTCTGGAAGCTGAGGCACCCCTCGTGGGCACCGGTATGGAGGGCAAGGCTGCCCGTGACTCTCGTGCGGTGATCGTTTCTGATTCCAACGGTGTCGTCGCATCCGCGACGGCTGACATCATCATCATTAGCAAAGACGGCAACCTGCCTGTCAGCGATAAACAGTTCTTGGCTGATCCGATGAAGTCCGTGCAGACGGATACGGAGAAGGGGATCTTTGTTTACCCGCTGCGTAAGTTCGGCCGCTCTAACGCTGGCACTTGTATCAACCAGCGCCCGCTGGTGAAGCGTGGACAGAAAATTAAAAAGGGTGACGTGCTCGCTGACGGTCCTTGTACCGACAATGGTGAACTGGCCCTGGGCAAGAACATGCTCGTCGCGTTCATGCCTTGGAACGGTTATAACTTCGAAGATGCCATCGTCATCAGCCGTCGTGTGGTGAAAGAGGACATCTATACCTCCATCCACATTGAAGACTTCGACGTCATCGCCCGTGATACAAAACTTGGGCCTGAAGAAATCACCCGTGACATTCCTAACGTCGGTGATGAAGCGCTGAAGAACCTGGACCAGGACGGCGTCGTCCGCGTGGGTGCTGAAGTGAAGCCTGGCGATATCCTCGTCGGCAAGATCACTCCGAAATCTGAAACGGAGCTGGCTCCTGAAGAGCGCCTCCTGCGCGCCATCTTCGGTGAAAAAGCGGCGGACGTGAAGGACACTTCCCTGCGCGTGCCTTCGGGTTGCACCGGCATCGTGATGGACGTCAAGCTGGCCCAGCGTGGTGGCGTCAACGGTGCGGACAAGGAGAAGCTTTCTCCTGCCGAAGCCAAGAAGCAGATCAAGCAGATCGAAGAAGACTATCGCGCCAAGAAGGAAGACCTGACCGAGCAGCTCACTGAGAAGCTCAGCGACATCCTTCTGAACGAGAAGATCCCTCTGGACGTGGTCAACGGCCAGACCGGTGAAATCATCCTCGGCGCTAACAAGAAGATCACCAAGACCCTGCTTCGCAAGCTCGCTGAGAGCTACGATTCCGTGGAAATCGATCCGAGCCCGATCCGTAACAAAATCTTCGACATCATTCAGACCTTCGAACAGAAGTTCGCCGATGCTGACATGGAACGTGAGCGTAACCTGGACCGCATCGAAACCAGCGAAGACGGAGCCGCTGACGGCGTCGTCAAGCAGGTCCGCGTGTTCGTCGCCAGCAAGCGTAAGCTTTCTGTGGGTGACAAGATGGCCGGTCGCCACGGTAACAAGGGGATCGTCGCCACGATCGTGCCGGAAGAGGACATGCCTTATCTGGAAAACGGAACTCCGGTGGACATCGTGCTGAACCCTCTTGGGGTGCCTTCACGAATGAACGTCGGACAGGTGCTTGAAACCCACCTTGGCCTCGCGGCTAAGGCTCTGGGCATGACTATTGCCACACCCGTTTTCGACGGTATTCCTGAGACCAAGATCATGGAATACATCCAGGACGCCAAGAAGGTGCCAGGGTATGAATGGATGGGCCTGAACGGTAAGTCGAAACTCTTCGACGGACGCACAGGTGACTCCTTCTACCTCGACGTCGTGGTGGGTTACATTTACATGCTGAAGCTGGGACACCTTGTTGCTGACAAGATCCACGCCCGTGCTGTCGGCCCATACTCTCTGGTGACCCAGCAGCCTCTGGGCGGCAAGGCCCAGTATGGTGGCCAGCGTTTCGGGGAAATGGAAGTTTGGGCTCTTGAGGCCTACGGTGCCGCTTACACGCTTCAGGAACTCCTGACAGTGAAGTCGGATGACGTGCAGGGCCGCACACGAATCTATGAACAGATCGTCAAAGGCGATAACGCGCTGGAGGCTGGTACACCTGAGTCCTTCAACGTGCTGATCAAGGAAATGCAGTCCTTGGGTCTGGATGTGCGGGTCCACAAGCGTGCCTCCATGGACGCTGATGTGGAAGCCATCGAGCGTTTCACCGCCGGTGCGTAATCAACCCTGAACCAAGCCAAAAAACCTTTAACGCATCAAATAACGACTATGAATGCTGACGCGAGCTTGAAAGAAATTTTCGGGGAAAAGCCCACCGGTGAGGAGTTCGACTCTGTGTCGATCTGCATCGCCTCTCCAGACCGGATCCGGTCCTGGAGCCACGGGGAAGTGAAGAACCCTGAGACCATTAACTATCGTACGTTCAAGCCAGAAAAGGGTGGCCTTTTCTGCGAACGTATCTTCGGACCTACCCGTGACTGGGAATGTGCCTGCGGTAAATATAAGCGTATCAAGCACAAGGGCGTGATCTGCGACCGCTGCGGCGTCGAAGTGACCCTGTCCCGTGTGCGCCGTGAGCGCATGGGCCACATTGAGCTCGCCGTGCCGGTGACGCACATTTGGTTCTACAAGTGCATGCCATCCCGTATCGGCCTCATGCTGGACATGACGGCCCGCAGCCTGGAGCGCGTGATCTATTATGAAGACTACATGGTGGTGGATCCCGGCAGCACCCCGCTGCTGCGCGGCCAGCTCCTGACCGAAGTGGACCTCCGTGAAGCTGAAGAACAGTACGGTGCTGACGCTTTCCGCGTGGGCATGGGTGCTGAGGCCATCCGCGATATTTTCAGCCAGATCAATCTGACCGATGCGATCAAGGACCTGGAAGAAGCGATGACGAAGACACGCTCCAAGCAGATCCGCAAAAAGCTGGCTAAGCGCTTGAAGCTCTGCCAGGGCTTTGCCGAATCGCACAGCCGCCCTGAGGCGATGATCATGGAAGTGCTTCCTGTCGTGCCGCCGGACCTGCGTCCTCTGGTGCCTCTGGAAGGTGGACGTTTCGCTACCTCGGATTTGAACGATCTCTATCGTCGTGTCATCAACCGTAACAACCGTCTGAAGAACCTGCTTCAGCTGCGCACGCCGGACGTCATCATCCGCAACGAGAAGCGCATGCTTCAGGAAGCGGTGGACGCCCTCTTTGACAACGGCCGTCACGGCCGTCCTGTCACGGGTGCTGGCAACCGTCCTCTGAAGTCCCTGTCCGACATGCTCAAGGGCAAGTCTGGCCGCTTCCGTCAGAACCTTCTCGGCAAGCGCGTTGACTACTCTGGCCGTTCCGTCATCGTTATCGGACCTGAGCTGACTCTGAACCAGTGCGGTCTTCCGAAGAAGATGGCCCTCGTCCTGTTCGAGCCGTTCATCATCCGCCGTCTGAAAGAGATGGGCCTGGTGCACACGGTGCGCTCCGCCAAGAAGATGATCGAGCGCCGCACACCTGAAGTCTGGGACATCCTGGATGAAGTGACGAAGGGACACCCAGTGCTCCTGAACCGTGCGCCGACCCTCCACCGTCTGTCCATTCAGGCTTTTGAGCCGAAGCTGATCGAAGGTGAAGCTATCCGCGTGCATCCCCTGGTTTGTACCGCTTATAACGCTGACTTTGACGGTGACCAGATGGCCGTCCACGTGCCGCTTTCTGTGGAAGCACAGCTCGAAGCACGCCTGCTCATGCTGGCTCCGAACAACCTGTTCAGCCCAGCCAGCGGTAAGCCAATCACCACGCCTTCCCAGGACATTCCTCTGGGCTGCTACTTCCTGACCTATCTGCGCGAGTTCCCTGCGCATGATGCCAAGGCCAAGAAGTCAGACAGCCCTGACCGCATGCCGATCTTTAATGATCCGGCCGAGGTCGAATTCGCCCTCGATGAAGGCGGATTGGGCGTCAATGACAAGGTGCGTTATCGCAACCCGGATTATCAGCAGCCAAAGCGTGCCTTTGGTGACCCGACGAAGACTTTCATCGAGACGACCGCAGGCCGTGTGCGTTTCAACGAAATCTGGCCTGAGAAGCTCGGTTTCATCAACAACACCGTCGGCAAGAAGCAGATTTCGGACATCATCTGGCGCTGCTTCCAGACCGTGGGTCAGAAGGAAACCGTGGCATGCTTGGACCGCCTGAAGAATCTGGGCTTCCGCGAAGCGACCCGTTCCGGTTGTTCCATCGGTATTACTGACATGGTGATCCCGGCTTCCAAGAAAGGTGCCCTGGAGCGCGCCTACAAGGAAATCGAAGACGTGGAAAAACTCTACCGCCGTGGTTTGATCACGGACGGTGAGCGCCAGCAGAAGGTGATCGACGTCTGGACGCAGGTGGGTGACCAGACTGCTGATGAAGTGTTCCGCACACTGGAATACAACGACGGCAAGAAGCACCACAACCCGCTTTACGTGATGGTCACCTCCGGTGCCCGTGGTAACAAGACGCAGATCAAGCAGCTCGCAGGGATGCGCGGCCTGATGGCCAAGCCGTCCGGTGAGATCATTGAGCGTCCGATTACCTCGAACTTCCGTGAAGGCCTGAGCGTGCTTGAATACTTCATTTCCACCCACGGTGCCCGTAAGGGGCTGGCGGATACGGCTCTGAAGACGGCTGACTCCGGGTACATGACCCGTAAGCTGGTGGACGTTTCCCAGGACGTTATCGTCACAGAAAACGACTGCGGCACGGTCAATGGCATCACGCTCGCCTCCATCTATCAGGGTGACGAAGAAGTGGTGGACCTGAAGACCCGTGTTTATGGCCGCACAAGCTGCGAGACCATCCACGATCCGGTCACTAAAGAAGCTATTATTTCTGCCAACCAGCTCGTGCTGGAGAAGGAAGCGGCCCACCTCACCAAGATCGGTGTGGAGAAGCTGAAGATCCGCTCCGTGCTGACTTGCGAAAGCAAGCGTGGCTGCTGCGCGATGTGCTACGGCCTGAGCCTGGCTACGAGCCGCCTGGTGAAAATCGGTGAAGCGGTCGGCATCGTTGCCGCCCAGTCCATCGGTGAGCCTGGAACGCAGTTGACGATGCGTACGTTCCACGTCGGTGGTGCGGCCATGAGCAGCTTCAAGCAGCCTTTCATCAATGTGAAGAATGCCGGTATCCTCAAGATCTCCGACATGCGCATGGTGCAGACGCCTGAAGGCCAGTGGATCGCCCTGACGAAGAATGGTGTCCTGACCATCATCGACGAAGACGGTCGTGAGCTGGAAAGCCATAAGTTGATGCTGGGCGCTATCATCGCCAAGCCGGATGGCACGGTCGTGAAGAAGGGTGAACAGGTTGCGACCTGGGATCCATACAACATGCCGATCATCACGGAGAAGGCGGGTAAGATTGAATTCCGCGACATGATCGCCGGCATTACCTTCACGAAAGAGAAGAACGAATCTACAGGCAACGAAGAAACCGTCGTCATTGAGCACAAGGAAGACCTTCACCCACAGGTGGTGGTGACCAATGCCAAGACGCACGAAGTCCTCGCCAGCTATACCATCCCTGCCGGCGCTCACATCAACGTGAAGAACGGTGAGAAAGTGGAAGCCGGTACGACCCTGGCCAAGACGCCTCGTAAGGCCAGCAAGACGAAGGACATCACTGGTGGTCTTCCTCGTGTGGCCGAGCTTTTCGAAGCCCGTAAGCCGAAGGATGCCTGCGAAATCGCCCGTATTGACGGTGTCGTCGAAATCGGCGGTCTGGTCCGTGGCAAACGCCGCGTGATGGTGACCGACCAGAAGAGCGGCCAGCAGGAAGAGCACCTCATCCCGCGTAGCAAGCACATCCTGGTCTATAATGGTGACATTTTGACCAAGGGTGACCAGCTGACCGACGGGCCTGTGGTGCCGCATGAAATCCTTGAGATTCTTGGGCCTCAGGCGCTCCGCGAGCATTTGGTCAACGAAGTGCAGGAAGTTTACCGCGCCCAGGGTGTGGAAATTAACGACAAGCACGTCGAAATCATCATCCGCCAGATGCTGCGCAAGGTGAAGATCACGGAGACGGGAGACACGGAATTCCTTTGGGGAGACCAGGTGGACCGCACCGAGTTCGAGCGCGAAAACGAGCGTGTGTCTGAAGAAGGTGGTAAGCCTGCAGAGGCTGAGCCGGTTCTTCTTGGCATCACCAAGGCTTCCCTCGAAACGGAGTCCTTCATCTCCGCCGCTTCCTTCCAGGACACTACCCGTGTGCTTACGGAAGCCGCCACCCTTGCGAAGTCGGATTACCTCCGTGGCTTCAAGGAAAACGTCATCATGGGTCACCTGATCCCAGCCGGCACCGGTTTCATCAGCCATCGTAACTTCGACATCGTGGAGACTGAGAAGTCCCCTGTTGTTGAGCAGGAAGATGAAGCGGACCTGATGCAGGCCTAACAACCCCTCACTCAAAACCCCTGCCCGGACACTTGTCTCGGCAGGGGTTTTCTTTTTTGGGGAAGAGGTTTGTGGCTTGGACTGTCGGCCTTCTTCTGGTCTTTTGAAACGTGGGGTGCTAGAGATTACTGGGAGTCTGAGCGTAAGGTCTCGCGCAGCTTTTTAGGCAGACCAGAGACGACGAGCTGGTAGGAGTGCCCGATAAGCTCTTTGACCAGTTTAGTGGGCAGGCTGCTTTCGAGGATGAGGGTATTCCAATGGCGTTTGTTCATGTGATAGCCGGGTTGGATGTCCTCGTATCGGTCACGCAATTCGATGGCACGCTCAGGATCGCACTTCAGATTGGCTGATGGCGGATACTCATCGGGGGTGGTGAGGGCAAACATCTTGCCGGCCACTTTATAGACGAGCACGTCTGGGCCGAAGGGGGTGGTTTCTTCCACCTGGGGGAGGGAAAGGCAGTGGGCGCAGAAATCAGCGAGGGTCATGACGGCAGTGAGCCTAAAATGGAGGCACTGGGAGAATGTGCCAGCGGATTGAGGAGCCAGAGGCAGGGTGGGAGCCGATACATTCAAAACCGCTTTTGATTGAACCGCCTGTTTCAAACCGATACTGTCTGACTATGCGTTACGTTTTGTTCCTCCTCCTCGCCACGAGTCTTCAGGCTGAGAACTGGCCGCAGTGGCGGGGGCCGCAGATGGATGGCCGCAGCCGAGACCGTGGATTTCCCCTGGAGCTGACGGAGAAAACGCTGGCCTGGAAAACGGAACTGCCGGGGGAGGGTCATGCTTCTCCGATTGTCTGGGGGGAACGCATCTATACGGTGGCGTCCCTGCCGGAGGAGCAGACGCGGGTGATCCTGTGCCTGGACCGGAGCAGCGGTAAGCTGCTGTGGCAGAAGCCAGTGCTGACGACGGTACTGGAGGGGAAACACCGGCTCAACAGCCATGCCTCCAGCACACCTGCTACGGATGGGGAGAGGATTTTCACGGCTTTTTTGGATCAAACGGAAGTGGTGGTCAGCGCCCATGATTTCTCTGGAAAGCAGGTATGGCAGGTGCGGCCTGGCCCCTTCGCCAGCAAGCACGGCTTCTGCTCCAGTCCGATCCTGTTTGAGGACAAGGTGATCGTGAATTGTGACCATGACGGCCCTGGTTACATGGTGGCGTTTTCCAGGACAGATGGCCGGGAGCTGTGGCGTATCCAGCGGCCTAACCAGACGCGTAGTTACTGCGTGCCGCTGATCCGTGAGATGGCAGGCCGCACGCAGATGGTGCTGACGGGAAGCAAGTGTGTGACAAGCTATGATCCACGTGACGGACGGCTGCTGTGGATGATGGACGGGCCGACTGAGCAATTCGTGGCATCGCCGGTTTATGATGAAAAGTCTGGTCTGCTACTGCTTAGCGGTGGCTTTCCTGAGCATCATATCTTGGCCATCAGGCCGGACGGTTTTGGGGATGTGACTTATACCCACATCGAGTGGCGCACGAACAAGGGGGTGGCTTATGTGCCGAGTCCTTTGTGTGAGGATGGCTGGTTCTTGGTGGTGAGTGATTCAGGTATCGGTCATTGCTTTGAGGCGAAGACGGGAGAGATCGCCTGGGAGGAGCGGATGAAGGAGCACCATGCGTCTCTGGTGAGCGCGGAGGGATGTGTGTACTTTGTGAATGATTTCGGCACGCTGCGCAGCATCAAGCCGGGGAAAAAGTATGATCTGCTGGCGGAGAGCGAGCTGGACGAAAAGGTCTTTTCTTCTCCGGCTTTGAGTGAAGGGCAGATCTTTATCCGAGGCAGCAAGCATCTGTTTTGCGTGGGCAAAAGGACGGCGCAGACGGTGGCGCGGTGAGGCTCAGTGCTCAGTGCTCAGTGCTCAGTGCTCAGTGCTCAGTGCTCAGTGCTCAGTGCTCAGTGCTCAGTGCTCAGTGCTCAGTGCTCAGTGCTCAGTGCTCAGTGCTCAGTGCTCAGTGCTCAGTGCTCAGTTGGGCGCGGGAGGAGTGGGGGCTATAGAGCTCACGACTGGATAACAAAAAGCCGCGCAGGGCGGACCCGGCGCGGCTTGATGTGAGGGGTATTAGCCTAACTGGAAGTGTGTTTTACTTCGCGGCTTTCTTGAGGGCCTCTGCCTTGCTGGTGACTTCCCAGGTGAGGTCTGGGTCGTCGATCTTGCCAAAGTGACCGTAGTTGGTGGACTTGGAATAGATGGGGCGGAGGAGGTCGAGCTGCTTGACGATGTCAGCAGGCTTGAAGGAGAAGGTCTTCAGGACGGCGTCCAGGATGGCGTCATCGCTGATGGTGCCGGTGCCGAAGCTGTCGATGTGCACGCTGACTGGCAGCGGGTGACCGATGGCGTAGGCGAACTGGATTTCGCACTTGGAGGCGAGACCTGCGGCGACGACGTTTTTGGCGACCCAGCGGCCCATGTAGGCGGCGCTGCGGTCCACTTTGGACGGGTCTTTGCCGGAGAAAGCACCACCGCCGTGACGGCCCATGCCGCCGTAGGTGTCTACGATGATCTTGCGTCCTGTGAGGCCGCTGTCCCCTTGTGGACCACCGACGACGAACTTGCCGGTCGGGTTGATGAGGTATTCGGTGTCCTTGGTCAGCATGCCCTTTGGAAGGACCTTCTTGATGACCTGCTCAATACAGAATTTTTCGATCTCGGCGTGCTCGACGCTGGCGGCGTGCTGGGTAGAGATGACGACGTTGACGATGCGGGTCGGGCGGCCGTCCACATATTCCACGGAGACCTGGCTCTTGGCGTCGGGGCGGAGCCACTTGGCGGCTTTACCTGCCTTGCGGATCTTGGTCAGCTCACGGCCCAGGCGGTGGGCATACATGATGGGAGCAGGCATGAGCTCCTCGGTTTCATCACACGCGTAACCGAACATGATGCCCTGGTCGCCAGCGCCCTGCTCGGAGTGCTTCTTGCCTTCGGCAGCCTTTTCATCCACACCCTGGGCGATGTCCGGGCTCTGGATGGTGAGGTAGTTGTTGATGAAGATCTGGTCGGCATGGAAGATGTCGTCATCATTGGTATAACCAATGCCACGGACTGCATCACGGATGACTTTGCCAACGTTTATCACTTCATCGATGGGCTTGGTGGTGCCTTTCTTTTTGTCCTGGAGCTTGGGGATGGTGATCTCTCCACCGACGACGACGATGTTGCTCTTGGCGAAGGTTTCGCAGGCCACACGGCTCTTCGGGTCCACGGTGAGGCAGGCGTCGAGAATGGCATCGGAAATGGTATCGCAGACTTTGTCTGGATGGCCTTCGCCGACGGACTCAGAAGAGAAAATGTAAGAGCGTGACATGGTGCTTTATTTGATTATATGGACGAATGATGATGCGTTGATGCGTCGGTATAGAGTATCGTCCCCGGCGTTGGCGTCAATGTGGAATTGAGGTCGGTGGCCAGCCCCTTTACTTGACCCGGATGGATCTGAAGGTCTGATCGATGGTGTCCCCGTGTATTTCCAAACCTTCCTGAGTACGCTGAGAGGTTAAGATGAGGAATTTATCACCATCCTTGCGGACATAGGTGACGAAGCTAATGCTGATTTCCAAGGCTCCCTTCATCGCGATGGCCTGGTGGTGGGTGGAGGTTACTCCCAGTGCCTCATTGGTTCTCTGAGAGGGGGCTGGGGCCCACTCAATGCTGTCATAATTTCTGCTCAACTTTGCTTTGTAGTCTTCTGTAGCGGTCGCGAAGTCGGCTTGGTCATTCAGCAGTGCATCGAAGGCAGCGATTCTGTCCGGTGATTCTGAAAAGGCTCCATGCTCTATGGTTTGCAAGCTCCAGCCAGCCGGGAAGTTGATGGTAAAGACGGGGTCTTTATCATTGGGATAGCAGTAGGTCTGAGTCAGGCTGGGTGGCGAGAATTCTGTGAGGAGCGATAGAATCTTTTTTTGCTCATTATCAATGGCTGCTTCAGCGGTGGCGTAGTCGCTGTAACGGCGAGAATATTGAAGACACAAGAGGCCATTGGCGTTTTTTTGAATGCGCATCAGAGCCCACTCGACAAATGGCGGGGTGGTGCCTTCCGGGGAGGGAAGCAGGTGATCGGTGATGTAAATGCCCGTGTCTTCATCGGTTATCACCTTGGCCTTGGATTTGGGGTTGGTTGCTTGGGTGTTTTCGATGATTTTATTAGCCAATGCCAGCGGGTCATCGAATCCTTCCACTTTTTGGATGGAAAAGAGGGTCTTCCAGTCTTCCACGATTTCACCCGCAGGCAGATACTCGTGCATGCCTTGGTGGGTGAAGCGCAGAAAAAAGCTTACCTCATTGAAAGTGAAAGCCGCTTTCTCATTCTCGCTTGCAATGACATGCGCGGGCAGGGCCGGAGGTTCATCCCCGACAGAAGCGAAGATTCTATGGATGATTTTTTCGTGCAGCTCAATTTTCTCGGGGGATGAAATGAGGGAAAGTAAAAGGTGTGTTTCAGCCTTTGGATGACGAATCAGGATGAGGAATAGGAGGCTTTCACCTTCCTTGCTTTCCCCGATGCAGCGGCTAAGATTGACATCAAGGCCGTTGATGTTTCTCCAGTCACCTTCTTCGAAAGAGGTGAGTTTAAAGTCCTCCTGCGCCCAGGCTTTGGCCTCCGCCAATGCGGCTGCCGGATTATCCTTAGTGGCTTTCAAGTGGCTGAACTCTACCGCCGTCGGGTCATTCTCCACTGGAGGCACGACAAACAGGCTGCCCTTTTCCTCCGCGGACAACCAGTCATCAGGAACAGCTATATAAACGAGGGGCTTTTCTTTGGGAAAACCGATGGGTTGCTCTGCTGCAAGAAGGGAGGAAAAGATAAACGTCGTCAGACAGAGTAGCCGAGAGGTATTCATTTTATAGAGGTCCACTAAAGACTTCATCACCTAAGCGAGGTAGGAATTTTTGTCTAATTTAATGGTGGTGTCTATAGGTTGTAATACGTATCGAGAGTGGTTAATCTATTATTCAATTCTTATTGATGACGTATCGTCTCAACCGTTTGGCTGCATTTTTTTGACAGGCTGTGGGGGACTGGATTCGAGCGCGTTGGCAGGCACGGCCTTGGGTGGGTGGAGGTCGGCCTCCATCCATTTTTCGATGATCGGCCAGAAAATCTCGCTGGGCAGTGCGAAGGTGGTGACTCGGTCCACGCGGGCGATGTTGAGGCCGATGGCGCGGCCCTGGAGGTCCAGCAGGGGGCCGCCCATGTCAGTCGGGTTCAGGGGCAGGTCATGCTGGAGGATCTCGGCAAAGTTGTCGGTGCGGATGGAGATGCCGCCATTGGCAAAGTCCTCACCATCCCAGTTTGAAAGTACTTTGGTGCGGCTGGCCAAGCGGACGTGCAGCAGGTCTTCTTTGCCCGCGCGGCGGTATTTGACGGCGATCTCCTCCCCTGGCTGGCGCTTGGAGATGATCTCATTGACGCGGCGAAATTCACGTACGCTTTCCCCGGCCAGCTCGATCATGATGTCATCGGCTCGTAATCCGGCAGTGGCAGCGGGGCTGTCTTCAGCGACGCCGACGATGCGGACCCCGGCTATCTCGGCAGCGGTGCGGTCATCCATACGAATGCCAATGGCTGCCCCGAATCCCTTGATGGGGCGGCGCTTGGCGCTGACGACACCGATTTTCAAATCCGTACCCCTGGAGGGGGCGACGATCCATTGGCCAAAAGTGAGTTTTTTGGAGGAGTCAAAGCGGACGGGTGAAACCTTCTGCACGCCGATGGCCTGGGCCAGGACGACATCGTGCTTGGTATCACGGCGGATTTCGCGGATGCGGGCATTGGGACCGCTGCTATGTTCCACGGTGCAGTCTTCCAGGCGTGGCACCTCGCTGGCTTTGGTGATGAAGTAACCTTCCTCCCCCACCCAAGTGGCGGTCGCGGTGGGCTTACCCTGAGCGTTCATTAGCAGGGCCGTGCTGCGGATGACCTGGGTCTGGAGCTGGGCCAAAGGGGCCAGCGTCTGGCTGCCATTGGTCATCTCCTCTGTTTGCAGGGGTGCTTTTAGCTCTCCCCGCACCGTATGGGTGAGGATCATCAAGGCCGCTATCCATGGGGAGGCTGGGAATTTCATGATTATCCTTGGTTCTTGGGGCGGGAGCCCAGTGTGATTTTTACATCGCGTTCGCTGTTGAGGTGGCGCAGCCGCAGTTGTACTTCCTCCCCGGCAGGGCGGGCGCGCACGGCATGGGTAAACTGGGGCAGACCGGTAATAGGCTCGCCATTGAGAGCCAGGATGAGATCACCATTTTTCAGGCCGGCTTGTTCAGATGGCGACCCGGCCAGGACCTCAATGACTTCCAGTGCTCCCTGGTCATTCATTTCCGTGGAGACGCCCAGGTAGCCGCCGCTGCCAGTGCCCCAGGTGCGGATGACGAGGCTGCTTTTCATGTCATCCCAGGAGCGGAGAAAGGGGGCCATGGAGACGTGCATGTTTTCATCGCGCCCCTCCCAAATGAGGCTGTGAATCCCGATGACGTCGCCATTGAGGTCGAAGAGCGGCCCTCCAGAGTCCCCACCCATGAGAACGCAGTCCGTTTGCAGGGAATTGGCGGTCTGTTTTACGATGCGTCCTACGCGCAGGACGACACCGCGTTTTTCATCAAAACCGCCTGGATGGCCGAGGGCGAAGCACCATTCCCCTGGCTGTGCCTTGATGACTTGGCGGGAAACTTTGACATGGGGCCATTCACGGTCGTTTTCATTGAGCTGCATGAGGGCGGCATCGGTGGTCTTGTCCAGCCCCAGCGTGGTGGCGGTGGCCTGGGTGCCGTCTTCAAAGATGACGCGCAGTTCCCGTCCAGGCCGCTCGGCCACGTGGGCGGCGGTTAGGATGAGGCCCTCTTGACTCATGATGACGCCACTGGCGGTACCATCTCCCGTGAGAATGGCGACTACGGCGGGGCGAACTTTCGGGAGCAGGGTCTGGACTTTTTCCTGGAGTTCCAGGAAGACGCGTGGGTCTGGTGCCTCTGCCCCAACGGCCAGGACAGGCAGATATAAGATCAGCCCTACAAGTCTCAGAAGGAGGTCATTTCTCATAACGACTCAAATCTAACGTGCAAGATGGCTGAAATTCTTCTTAATTCATCAGCGAGATTCAAGCCAAGATGTCTAAAGCTCTTCGAAACGGGAGCCAAAACGGATGCATTGCCAGATTTATAGAATATCAAAGTCTGCGGTTGCGTCCAAAAAACCCACTTATGAAAAGTCAGCCCTCAGCCCCGCATCATGCGCCCGCCCCTTCATCCCGCTGGCGCAGGTGGTGGCGTTTCTTTTTGATCTTTGCTATGGGAGCCAGTCTGCTGGTGACGCTGGGTCTGGCCATTACGTTGGGCGTTTACTCTCATCTGGCCAGGCAATATGACCTGAGCAAACTGGGTGAAATGCCGGAGCGTACAGTGGTGTTGGATGCCCAGGGGGAGATGCTGGGGAGAATGCATGGGGAGAACCGCATCGTGGTGCCACTGAGCCAGGTCTCGCCTTTTTTTGTCAAGGCACTGCTAGCTCGTGAAGACAGCCGTTTTTATAAACACGGCGGCATCGACTATGTGGGGGTGGCGCGGGCGACCGTCAGAAACTTCAAAGAACGCCGTGTGGTGCAGGGGGCCAGCACCATTACTATGCAGCTCGCACGCAACAGTTACCCGGACCTGAATGACCGTAGCTTTCATCGCAAAATGCTGGAGATGATGCTGGCGCGCCGCATTGAGCGATACTGGTCCAAGGAGCAGATCCTAGAGCATTACGTAAACCGCATCTTTTTTGGCACGAATCTCTATGGTATCCAGCGCGCCAGCCAGGTGTATTTCGGCAAGCATGCCAGCCAGCTCAACCTGAGTGAGGCGGCGGTCATTGCGGGTATCATCCGTAGCCCGGTCCGCTTTTCTCCGTTCCGTAATTTCGACGGGGCGCTGAAGGAAAGGGATGATGTATTGAAGCGCATGGTGGCCACCAAGGTCATCACGGCGGAGGAGGAACTGGCGGCGAGGTATGAGGACATCGCACTGCATGCGCAGCCTGCCTTTCAAAGCCAGGGCGGTTATGCTCTGGATGCGGTGAGGCGAGATTTGGACCGGATTTTGGAAGACCACGAGATCGAGGACGGGGGCCTGATCGTGTACACGACATTGAGCCAGGAACTGCAAACGCTGGCTGAATCCTCTGTGGCCACCCGGTTGGAAAGTGTGGAAAAGCTGCCGGGTTACAAACATGTGACCAAGACTGCTTTCGACAGCACCTGGAACGGGACTCAGGAGGTGTCATCCACCCCATATCTGCAAGGGGCCCTGACCGTGCTGGACAATGAAACGGGAGGTATCCTGGCTTTGGTCGGAGGTCGCGATTACAGGCAGAGCAAGTATAACCGCGCCATCCAGGGGCAGCGGCAGATCGGCTCCACCGTGAAGCCATTTGTCTATGCCACGGCCATCGCCAGCGGCTTTCTGCCAGGCACTTACATTGATGACGCGCCTATCCAGCCGGGGGAGATTGAGCTGGCAGATCCAAATTGGTCCCCGCAAAATAGCGATGGTAAATTCACGGGTCAGCAGACGCTCATGACCGGGCTGGTGCAGAGCCGCAATACCATGACCATCCGCGTGGGCAATTACGCGGGGCTGGACCGGGTGATACACCTGCTGGGGGATGCAGGCATCGGCAATCATGCTGAGCGCACCCCGCAGATTTTTATCGGCAATCTGGGGGGGACACCCCGTGACCTGACCAGCGCCTTCAGTGTTTTTCCCAATGATGGCATCCGCCGCAGGCCTTTCCTGATCGATAAGATCACGGACAAAGCAGGAAATATTTTTTATAGTACCAGCATGCTGGAATCTGAGGTGGTCAGCCCAGGTGTGGCGCATCTGATGCGGCGCATTCTCGGGCAGGTCATGGATCGTGGCACAGCGGCCAGTGTGCGCAGTGAGCATAAGTTCAAGGACCCGGCCGGTGGGAAGACCGGCACGACCAATGATTATAAAGATGCCTGGTTCGCCGGTTATACCGACCGTGTGACCTGCGCGGTGTGGGTGGGCCTGGACAAGCCGCAGACGATTGTGGAGCAGGGATACGGTAGCCGCCTGGCCATCCCCATCTGGGCGGATGTGGTGAAAAAAGCCGTGGATCTAGGATACATCCCTGCAGGGCCACGCGTGGAGCCTGAGCTGGCAGCGGTGCAGCTCTGCCATTTGAGCAGCCAACTGGCCTCTCCCTCCTGCCATGCCAGCGGTACCTCCTATGAGGAGAAGCTGCCTTATGATCTCATACCTCAAGGTTATTGCACAGCCCACCAGGGCGTCATTGCAGGCCCACCGCCCGGCTACGATCGGCCTCGTGTCAAGGCATCCGGGTTGTTTAACCGCATTCGTGGCTGGTTTCAGTGACGGGCATGGGAGTTACCAGCACAGGCCTTGGTAATTCCATGGGAGTTTATCCAAGTCGCGCCAGCCGTTGATATCGATGACGCTCTGCTCTGGTTTTACCCAGGCAGCGAGGTCGTCCATGGATGCGCATTTTTGGGAAGCGACGATGAGTTCACTGCCCTCAATGACTTCGCGCACATTGCTTTTAAGCAAAGAGGCCAGATGCGGCATGCGGCGTTGGATTTCCAGTTCGTTAGCGCCAATGAGGCGGGTGAGGTTGAGGCTGGGATCGTAAATGCGCAGCTCATAACCGCGGCCTAACAAGGTTTCCGCCACAGCCACCATCGGGCTGCCGCGCAGGTCATCCGTATCGGATTTGAAGGCGAGGCCAAGCAGGCCGATCTTACGACTGCCGTTTCTGACGATGAGCTTGATGAGCATGTCCAGATGGGCCTGGTTGGTGTCCAGCGTGTTGTCCAGCAGGGGCAGGGAAATGCCTTCCTGACGGGCGAATGAAAGCAGGGCACTCACGTCTTTCGGCAGGCAGGAACCTCCGAACGGATTGCCGGGTTTCATGTAGTATGAGGAGATGTTCAACCTCGTATCTTCGCAGACTACGTCCATCACCCGTGCACCGTCCTCGCCGAGGAATTTGCAAACGCGACCAATCTCGTTGGCGAAACCCACCTTTAGGGCGTGGAAATAGTTGCAGGAGTATTTGATCATCTCCGCCCCTTCCCAGCCAAGCACGGAGGGGCGGCCGCCGAGTAGTTCATGGGCTTCATTACCCTCCGGTTCTTGACCGTTATGGGTGCCGACGACGGAGAGGGAGGGCTCGCGAAAATCCTTCACGGCGGTGCCTTCACGGAGGAATTCAGGACAGTAGTAAATGCGCAACTGGTCAGTCAGGCGCAGGTCTTCAAAGAATTCACGCACCATATTCCGGGTGCTGCCGGGAAGCATGGTGCTGCGGAAAAGTACGACGTGTTTTTTCCCGCTCTCTTTTAGGGCCTGGGAGATCTGCTCGCTGACTTTGCGGACGAAGTCCAGGTTTAACCGGCCCGACTCCAAGGAAGGTGTGCCGACACAAATGATACTGACATCTGACTGTGCCACGGCATCGGCTGCGCGGGTGGTGGCGGAGATTCTGCCACTGCGTTTGGCTGCCTGGAGAAGATCATCCAGCTCTGGTTCAATGATGGGTGAGAAACCACGGCCAAAGGCATCCACCTTTGCCTGCTGAACATCGACTCCGATGATGGTGTGCCCCAGCTCTGCCAAGCACCCTGCGGTGACTCCGCCGACATACCCAAGACCAAAAATGCTGACGTTCATGAGGCCACTTAGCATGGTGGGCTGGCATTCGACAAGCGCTGAGGTGGTGACGATGAATGAATCTCCAGGGTGCTTGGCTCACTCCTCCTTCTTTTTGCCAGGATCGAAAAAGATCTTCACATCAGCCTCGGTGGTGCCGAGGATCTGCTGGGCGCGTTTGAGGGCGTTGCGAGTCGCCACATTGGGATTACTGGGGCTGGAAAGGAAGAGGTTGTCCTTGCCGATGACCTCGACCATTCCGGAATCGCGAAGCACGCGGTAAATATCCTTCATGACGCCGCTGATGAGGAGATCGCGCCCGTCCGCACGCAGAGCACGGACGAGGTCTTCCAGAGCCATGACCGAGGTGGCATCCATATGGCGGGCATTTTTCAGCCGGAGGATGATGATGCGCAGATTGGGGTCTGCACAGGCCTGCTGAACCTGGCTGCGAAAGAGCTCTGCGGCGCCAAAGAACAGCTCCCCTTCCACATGGACGATGGAGATGGCGGGGTTTTGACGGATGCCGGGCTGGGTAGCCTCCGCCAAGTGGCCTTCCTGGTTGAATTCATATTCCACTAGCGAAGGGCGGCTGGCCTTCCGCAGGTAGAGCATCAACGAGATGCCGACACCGGTAAAGATGGCGACATGCAGGGGGACCATGAGCGTGGCGGCCAGGGTGACGAGAAAGGTGAAGGCATCCGACCCGGTGGCCTGGAGGCAAATGCGGATATGCCGGGGCTGAATGATGGACAGCGCGACGCAGATGATGAGGACTGCCAGGGAGGCCTTGGGCACATAACCGACGGCGCTGCCGAGCGTGAGTGCGCCGACCAAGCACACGAGGCCGTTGATCATGGCCGAGATGGGGGTGCGGGCACCACTGGAGAAATTCAACGCGCTACGGGTCAGGGAACCGGAGCAGGGCATGCCGCTGAGGTAAGCACAGCTCAGATTGGCCATCCCCAGGCCGAACATGTCCTGGTTGGGGTCCACCCGTTGACCTTTGAGACCGGCCAGTGTTTTACCCATGGTGGAGCTTTCCAATGTGGACAGGAAAGCCAGGGCAATGGCCAGGCCAAAGAGGCGACTGAAGTCCGAAAGGAACATTGGCGAGGCAAAGTCCGGGAAAGGCGGCAGGAGGTCCAGCCAAGTGAACTGAGCATCCTGAAAGGTGGGCACATCCAGTTTTAGCATCTGCATGCCTGCACCCACCAGTGAGGCTGCGACGAGGGCGATGGCGAGGCTGGGCCAAGTGGCGCGCACACGGCGGATGCCCCAGTAAATGCCAGCGGTGACTGCGGCTACAATGAGGCTTTCCCAATGAGTCTGCCCCAGCTTTTCTACAAGGTGCCAAACGATGCCGGGAAAGGTGCGAGGCTGGAAAACCTGACCGTCCGCCGTCGTGATGCGGGTGCTGATGCCCAGTACATTGCCCGCTTGATTGGCGATAATGAGGAGGGCGGCACCGGTGACGTAGGCGACCATGACCGCCCGGCTGATGTATTGTGCCAGTTCCGCGACCTTCACAAAGGAGCCGATAAGCAGCAGCGTGCCGACCATGAAGACCAACAGTGGCATGAGGGCAATCCTGTCCAGATGCGCATCCGCAGCAAAGTAGGAGAAGATCATGAAGGCCGTGGCATTGGTCGGCCCCAGAACTGTATATCGGGAACTCAAAAACAGGGCACCGACGATGCCCGCCACGGCGGAGCAAGTACTGCCGAATTGGAGAGGCAAGCCGGCGATGGCGGCATAGGCCATGCCCTGAGGGATATCCAGCAGGGCGACCGAGGTGCCGGCCTTCAAATCTGATTTAAAACGTCCCGGCCCGTAGCCTGAAAGCCAGCGCCTGATGGGGAAAGGATCCAGTCCTGTATCGGCCAGATTTTCGCTCATCCAGGTACGCCCCTGTCGCGTCAGATTGCGCGCAATCTGCCACCAGGAGGGCGTGGAGGGGCCGGACATGGACTACGTTAGTGCGGGGTAGAGGAAGATGGAAGTGGTTGATTGAAGGTTATTCGTTATTGATGACCTGTTCAGCTTGGTTTCCAGTCTGTCAGTTCCATTTTTCTTAACGCCGCAGCGTCTCTCCCCATGCCCCCACCGAAAAAGACCGCCTCCACCAGCAGCCAGGTCCACGCCATTTTAGGCACGGACGATGCGAAGGTGAAGGAGATGGCCATGAAGACCGTTCAGCGGCTGACCCCGCCAGGGGCGGATGAATTCGCCAATGAGATCATCGAGGGCAATGCGGACAATGCCGAGCACGCTGGGCAGATCTGTTCCAATGTCATCCTGGCGCTGCAAACCATGCCTTTCTTTGGCGGGGCCAAGATCGTGTGGCTGAAGGGGGCCAATTTCTTGGGGGACAACCAGACCGGCAAATCCCAGGCGGCGGTGCAGGGCTTTGAAAACATTCTGGATGTGGTGGAGGCCGGCCTTGGCCCTGAAGTCCAATTTGTAGTGAGCGCTAACAGCATCGACAAACGGCGCACCTCATATAAGCGACTGGGCAAACTGACCACTATTGAGGTCTTTGACAAACCGGATACCAGCAAGGCGGGCTGGGAGGGTGCCGTCATGGCCCAGGCGGGCCACAAGGCCCGTGAGCTGGGGCTTTCCTTTGAAAGTGGAGCGCTAGAACTCCTGGTCCAAATGGCCGGGGATGACACGCGGCAACTGGAGAACGAGATCGAAAAGATCGATCTTTACTTGGGGGAGCGCCGCCGCTGCGGCATCGCCACCGTGCGTGGCCTCGTGTCCCTGAGCCGGGCCGGGGTCATTTGGGAGATCGGCAATGCCATCGGCGCTCGGGATTTGCAGCGCTCGCTGGAGCTTTTGGGGGTGCTGCTTTATCAGGGGCAAAATGCTATCGGCATTCTCCTGGGGGCCATCGTTCCACGGGTGCGCAGCCTGCTCATCGTCAAAGAACTCGCCACGAAGTATAAGGTGAACCGGAACAATTACAGCGGCTTTACCGCCAGCCTGGATGCTCTGCCCAGCAGTGCCACCTCCCATCTGCCGCGTAAAAAAGACGGCACGGGCTTCAATGCGTACCCGCTTTTCCTAGCCTTGAACGAGGCTGGTCGCTTCACCCTGGAAGAACTGCACGCCGCCCTCGTCGCCTGCCTGGATGCCAACGTGAAACTCGTCACCACCCAGCTAGATAATAAAGTGGTGCTGGAACGCCTGCTCGTCGGCCTGCTCACCCCGCGCACTGCGAGGCGATAGCTGAGGTGTATTTCATGAGGTAAAGCAATTGCGGGCACAAAATGGGGGTTTTGCTTGTGGTCGCCTGCGGTTTCTGGTGCAATCATCGGCCTTCCCTCAAGCTGTGTCTATGAAAGTCCTGCGTTGCCTCGCCCTGTTGATTGGTCTGCCTCTTTTGACGCAGGGGGCATTTCCGCCGATTTATTTAAAGAATGTCTGCGATGATCAGCTTCACGCGCCGACCAATATCACTCATGCCAAGGACGGCAGCGGTCGTTTGTTCATCTGCGATCAGCCGGGCCAGATCCGTGTGCTCCACCAGGGGATGCTGCTGCCGACTCCGTTTTTGGACTTGGGCAGCACGGGCCTAGACCGGGTGCTGTCTTACAATCCCACTCCGGAGAATGCACGACTGAATTATTCTGAACGTGGTTTGTTAGGCATGGCTTTCCATCCAGACTTTGCCAATTCTGAAGCCAGTGGGTATCGTCGGTTTTACGTCAATTACACAGCGGTAGCAGCCACTACGACAGACAATCCCTCCACGCCGCAGAATTGCGTCACTGTCATTTCCGAGTTCCTTGTTTCGGTGGACAATCCAAATGTGGCCGATGCCAGCAGTGAGCGTATTTTGCTGACTTATGGACAGCCGCAGTCGAATCACAACGGCGGGCAGATCGCGTTTGGTCCAGACGGTTTTCTCTACATTGGTAGTGGCGATGGCGGTGGTGCCAACGACAATGCCACGGGGCATACTGGCGGCTCAGGTTCCACATCGGCAGGGCCAGTCAGCGGCACTCTGGGCAATGCGCAGGACAAGACCAAACTGCTGGGCAAGATCCTGCGGATCGATCCTTTGGGGACCAATGGTGACAATGGGGAATACGGAATTCCTGAAACCAACCCGTATGCGGCCTCCTCAGGCGATGAGAAAAAGGAGATCTATGCCTTCGGCCTGAGGAATCCCTGGCGCTTCTCCTTTGACCAGCCGGAGGGTGGCCCTGTGCGCCTTTTTTGCGGGGATGTGGGGCAGGTGAATGTGGAAGAGGTGAACCTCATCACTTCGGGTGGCAACTACGGCTGGCGTGTCAAGGAAGGCAGTCTTGACTTTGACTCCACCGCCCCCAATGGAGGCGGTACACTGCTGCCACCCATTGCGGAATACGCGCACCCCGGCGTCTCCACACCAGGCACCGAGGCCATGCCGCAATATGGCACCTCCATCACGGGTGGTTATGTCTATCGAGGTCAGGCCATCGCGGGTATGCAGGGGAAGTATTTGTTTGGAGATTATGCGATGAATGGCAGCAGCGGCGGCGGTGGTGTGTTGCTGGGGCTGGAGGAAACAGCGCCCGGCGTTTTTGCCCTGAGCCAGGTGACTCCCTGGCAGAGTTTGCCGACTGCGGCGCGCATCTATGCCTTTGGGGTGGATGAAAGTGGAGAGATGTATGTGGCGACGAAGACGACGGGTGGCGTCCTGGCCCTGGATGGAGGAAAACCGGCCGGCACCCTTTACAAAATCATGCCTGTCCTACCCATCACACGGAGCATCACGGCAATGAAGGACAACACCCTCTATGAGCCCGCTAAAGACCCGAACGAAGAACCGAGTAATGACCCGAACCCACCTGAACCTTTTTTCGCCAGCAATGGCAAAGGAGAGTATCTCTTTGCTGGAAAAACAGGCTCCTCGGCGTTCTTCGCAGTACGTCGGGCGGTGATGCGTTTTGATGTCAGCGATTTTCCGTTGGATGCGGAATTTATCTCCGCCAGCCTGCGGCTTCGCCTGAATCAGCAGGTGGGACAGGGTTTTCCCATGACCCTGCACCGTCTGACTACGGACTGGGGTGAAGGTACCTCGAAGACCCTCGGGCCAGGCGGTTCCGGAGTGGCTGCCACACCTGGAGATGCTACTTGGAAGCATCGCTTTTACACAACCACGGACTGGACGACTCCGGGCGGGGATTACATTGCATCGGCCAGCAGCAGCCACAATATCGGGTCAGAGTTTAGCGACCCTTATCCAGTCTGGTCGGGCACCGGAGTTTTGAACGATGTGCTGGGCTGGATAGAGCAGCCGACCACCAACCATGGGTGGATTCTCGTCGGGGATGAATCCCAGGAATTTACCGCCCAGCGTTTCGCCAGTCGTGAGGCTCCGGTGGCCAATGACCGGCCACGCCTAGACGTGGTTTATCTCGGCTTACCCCCTCCCACCCATCGGGAAAGCTGGCTTGCCACTCATTTTCCGCAGGAGCCGGTGGGTTTCTTTTTGGAGAATGAGGGGGATCTGGATGGGGATGGCATTTCCAATCTGCATGAGTATGCATATGGCTTGGACCCGCTGGTGGCGGATGCTGATCAGGAGAGTGTCATCACCAGCAGTCGGACGCCTGGCAGCGCAGGCACGGTGCAGCACGTGATCAGCTTTCCCCGTGATACGGCGGCCACGGATATGCTTTACCGTGTGCAGACCAGCGATGATCTGGTTACTTGGACCACGCTGGCTACCAGTACGGCAGGCGCTGCGCCAGTGAGTGCTAACGGTGCCGTCATCGTCTCCGATGTCAGCCTATCCGGCAGCTTGCGGCGGGTGACGGTAAGGGAGACTTTGAGCGCGACTCAGCAGGCTCGGCGTTTTATCCGCTTGCAGGTATCGCAGGTGTTTTAATCGCCGATATTCTGCCCTAGAAAAAGCTGACCTGATACTCGTTGACTATGACCATGACATCTACTCAGCTCCCCCGCCGACAGTTTCTCAATCGCACGCTGGGAGTTGCCGCAGTCGTGGCGCTGCTCAAGGACCAGGTCTGGGCTGCTGAGGCCGCTACCACCGGTGCAGGGAAGGTGAAGCACTCCGTCTGCAAATGGTGCTACAAAGACATCCCTCTGGAGACCCTTTGCCTGGCCGCCAAGGAGATCGGCCTGGAGTCCATCGAGCTGCTGGACCCGCCGCAGTTTGAAACTGTGAAAAAGCATGGTCTGCATTGCGCCATGGTCAGCTTTCCCACTATCCAGGGACCGGCGGGTGAAAAGATCGGCAGCATCCCGCACGGCTTCAACCGCCTGGAGCATCATGACCTTCTTGTGCAGGCCTATGAACCGCTGATCAAGGCCAGCGCCGAGGCGGGGTTCAAGCAGGTTATCTGCTTCAGCGGCAATCGCGACGGTCTGGATGATGATCAGGGTCTAACTAACTGTGCAGCCGGACTGCAGCGTCTCATGCCCCTCTGTGAAAAGCAAGGTGTCACCCTGGTGATGGAGCTGCTCAATAGCAAGGTCAACCACCCTGACTACATGTGTGACAAGAGTGCCTGGGGCGTCGCTTTGTGTGAGAAGCTGGGTTCCAGTCCACACTTCAAGCTGCTGTATGACATTTACCACATGCAGATTATGGAGGGTGATGTCGTAGCCACCATTCGAAGAGACCACGCTCACTTTGCCCATTACCACACGGGCGGCGTGCCGGGGCGTGCGGAGATCGACGATACCCAGGAACTAAATTATCCCGCTATCATCCGCGCTATTCAGGACACTGGATACACCGGGTACCTGGGGCAGGAATTCGTCCCGAAAAAGGCGGACAAACTGGCTTCCCTGAAACAGGCCGTGGGCATCTGCTCTGTCTCCTGAACCCTCATGCTGCCTAACTATGAGTGCGATATCAAGATCACGTATCCGCCAGATCAGCCCCATGCTGGCGGTGGCCAATATGCAGGAAACGCTGGATTTTTACACCCGCGTATTCGGTTTTGAGGTAGGATTGAGTACGGATGAATACTCCATCGTGGGCCGGGATGGAGCCACCATTCACTTCATGAAAGCAGCGGATGAATCCGTGATGGCCGCCGTGCGTGGTCACACGGAGATTTACATTGAGGTGGATGACATCCTGCCCCTTTGGCAGCAAGTACAGCCTTTCCGCAGCCAGTATAAAATCACGGATCTCTCGGAGCGGCCTTATGGCATGACCGAATTCCACATCGATGACCCTAACGGCTGCTTGATCTTTGTCGGCCAGGAAACGTTACGCGGCGAGGCGTGAGCAGGAAGGGCAGGTGTAATTTTTCAAACGACTCAGAAGTCCCAACGCCATCCTTCCTTGGTTGGGAAGAAGGGCTGTTGGAATCTCCATCGATACGCTGAAAATTACCAAGCCGCCACGACTTCATAGGCATAGCCCACGAGGTATTCAGTCTCCGGGATGGTGGCCAGGATGGGGTGGTCGGGGCGCTGAGTATAGACAGCAATGCGTCGCAGCGTCTTGCGGGCATCCACAGCCGCGTCTTCGATACTGGCATGAAACTCACCTGTGCTGACGTGATGACTGCAACTGTAAGTGGCCATGATGCCGCCTGGCTGGAGCATCTTGAGAGACCGCAGATGGATCTCCTTGTAACCGCGCATGGCGTCCTTCACCTTCTCTTTCGTCTTGGTGAATGAAGGGGGATCCAGGATGATGAGGTCATACGTCGCCCCGGCAGCTTCCTGGGTTTTGAGGAAATCAAAGCAGTTAGCGGCGATGAAGTTCACCTTGGCACCGGAGATTTCGGCATTCTTTTTCGCAAGTTCGGTAGCGCTTTCGCTAATGTCCACGGCGGTCACTTCTGCGGCACCTGCCAGGGCGCACGCCTGGGCGAAGCCACCCTGGTTGCTAAAGCAATCCAGCACCCGGCGTCCTTTGGCCAGTTTGGCTGCATGCTGGTAGTTGTCCAACTGGTCCAGATACAAGCCTGTCTTCTGGCCTTCTAGGAGGTCGGCATGGAACGCGCTGCCTTCATGCCTAACCACAAACGTTTCAGGGCTTTCACCATGGATCACGCCTTTCACCTGCTCCAGCCCTTCAGCCTTGCGAACGCCACCTTCATTGCGCTGGACGATGCCCTTTGGGGAAAAAATCTGGACGAGCGCCTGAATGATCAGGTCCTGGCGCATAGCCATGGCCAGGGTCAGCGTCTGCAGAACCAGAAAATCACCATAGCGATCCACCACAACGCCAGGCAGCCCGTCGGACTCACTCCACACCACGCGGCAAAGGGAGGTATCCACACCAGCATCTGTGCGTACTTTTAGCGCGCGCTCGATGCGGCGGATGAAGAAATCCAGGTCCAGATCCTGACGGCGGTAAGAAAACAGCCGGACGCTGATTTGCGACTGAGGATTATAGATGGCGCTGCCCATCGGTTTACCTCGGGCATCCTGAAGCTGTACCACATCCCCGGGTTTCGGATCTCCAAAGCGGCCCTTGATTTCGGTGGCATAAACCCAGACATGACCGTGAAAAATGCGTGCGCGAGGCTGGATGGAAAGAGTGGGCATGGGAATGAGGAAACCGAAGTGGTGAACCTTTACCCATGGCGGAGGATGTGTGCCGGTTCAACCCCAAGTCCTGCATTGATCACTGATCGAGCAGGTGCGGCGTTTGGCCACGAACTGGAAACTGCTGGCGCAATCTAAAGCTGTTTCAAGATTTCTTGCTGCGCGCGGTCTTCGGCAGTGAGTGCCTGGGCGGGGATCTCTGCGTAGGCGCGGAGGGCGAGGGCGGGCTGCTGCTCCTTGAGGTGGGCCTGGATAAGGCGGCGCTGGGCGGCGAGGTCTTCAGGGAAACGGCGCATGTAGTCCTGCCAGAGCACGGCGGTGGAGCCGTGAGTCTGTGCGGCTGCAGCAGCCAAGGTGGCGGAAAAATGCAAATCCCGCTGCCGGGGGGCGGCACGCAGCCGCTCAGCCAGGACCTTGTGAGCGATGGACTCCGTCTGCGCCAGTTGCAGCACGGTGAGCTGCATTTCCGGGCGATCCAGGGCGACAGACAAGGCGGTTGCAGCCTCCGCTTTCAGGGCTGGGGTGGTGGCTAGGGCGCACAGGCGGGGCAGGGCCAGGGGACTGCGGGCGGCAGCCAGCCGGAGGTAGGCGGCAAAGGCGATCGTCGCAGGCTGCTCTTCATCACAAATGGCAGCCTGACAGGTCAACCAGCGTACGTAATCCGGATGGATGTCGGTTTCAAAAGCCAGCTTGGCGGATGGCAGGTCATGCTCTGGAAAGCTCTGCAAGTGACGCTCCAGTATGGGCAGAAGTCGCGAGCCCTGATGTGCCCGGCGGGCGACGAGGTAGGCGCGGTCGAGCAGTCGTTCTGAGTACGGGCTGCCGCCGGCGAGATCGCTGAGCTGCTGGGACAGGGCTTCGGGGGTGAGGCCATCAGCCAGCATCAGCGCCAGTTCCAGGTCGCGTGCTTCCTCCAGGTCCGGGTGGGTGCCGCTGTCCTGATGTCGCTGGATCCACACATGCAGGGCACGCATGGCGGGGGCGGTGTTGCGGGCGGCGCGACACGCGTTGGTAAGTTGCTGAAGAGTTTCCCAGGTGGCGCCGGGAAGTTCGGTGGCTCGGCCCAGGATGGTGACGGCACCGGGTGCATCTCCCTGGGCAAGGGCGCGGCGGGCTAGCAGCCCTAGGGCGGAATGACGAGCATCATCGCTGAGCCGGTCACCCGAGGCGGCGATCATCAAATGCACCTCAAGCAGGTCCACTGGCTGCGCATGGGCTAACCAAGCGTGCAATAAAAAGTCCCCCCACTCTGGCCCTAGAGTGGAAATGGGTCCTCGATACACGGTCAGATGTCTCACCTGGCCGACCGGTGGCATGGACACCCAGTCTGCAAGTGCCTGGAGTTGATCCTGCGGCAGACCCACCAGTCCCATCAAGGCGGGCATTGCTGTGCCGTCGGGAGCTTTGGCCAAGTATGGGACGATGCGTTCCTGCATGGTCTGGCGCTGCTGGGCCTCCCTGTCATCCGTCTGCCGTGGGGCCAGCCGCCAGGTCCACACACCTGCGAGTATAAAATAGAGAAGGAGCAGCAATCCTGCAGTGCGGCGTGTGGCGTGCGTCATGGAGTGGGAGAGAGAGATCGGCAAATGGAGAAAGGACTGTCGTTTTTACCGCATGGCGGCCTGCTGGCTGTTCAGCACCTCCAGCCGGATGGTGGTCTGCGCAGGAACGGTCACTTCCACTTGGCCCTGGGCATCCGCCAAGATGTACTGTGGCTGGTCCGAAGTGAAGATTTGGCACATGGCACCGGGCTGGATTCCTGCAAAGGCTAGCTCCACCGGCCGCAGGTCCGCCACCTGGAGAAGTGCGCGGTGATGCCCGGCCTCCAGGTAGCGCACGTGGCCGCTGCTGCCTGCCAGCCGCAGATGCGCGGGGCTACCTTCAGGTGTGAGCAGCAACTCCGTGCGGCGACGGCCCAGCGTGTGGATATACAGATCCTCCCCACGCCGGGTATAACCAGCAATGCCGATGCTGCGATCCAGGTCCGGTATGCCGGCGCTGGCGGGCAGGCGCAGGGTGCGGGCATGGCCTGCATTGACGATGATCCAGTGGCCTTCCCCCTGGATGAAAAAGCGTGTCCGGGAGGCATCGCGAACGAGTTTGGCGTGGTCGGCAGAACTCATGGCATGGAGTGGCTGGGCGGCGCACCAGTCCAGCAGCCGCTCCATTTCCCAGAGTCCGGCCTCGCTACTGGCATCGTGAAAATTCAGTGCCACATGCACCGGAGCCATCCATCGCGAGTCCTGCGCCTCCGCCTGGGCGATGAACGCTGTGGCATCCAGTGCGCCGGGGCGGCGTAGGCTGGGGGCCAGGGACTGGTGGCTCTCCGCACGGCCCCAGGACATCGCTATCGGGACGGGCGTGCGGCCAAGCAGGTCGCGCTGCCAAACTGGCAGCACATTTTCCACCCCCATGCGGTGGCTAAAGGCGACGGCTGCTGGAGTGAGTACACTCCCCTCAGGCCACAGCATCAGCTCCACATGACGGCCCGCAGGCAGTAACTGGCGGTGGATGTAGGCCATCGTCCCGGCCACCTCACGCTCCATTTTTGGAGAGGCAGCCCAGTCCTTGGGACGGGTCAGACTGGCGGAGGCGGCATGTACCTGCGGCAGGGCGAACAGGCTGCGGGCGGCTGTTTCATAACGCAATGCATCACGGGGATCCAGCCCAGGATTGAGGCCACGCAGGTCTCCCTCACACACAGCTACGGTGAAAGGCAGGGAGTAGCGGGAAAGGATGCGCTCCGTCATCACCTCCGCCGCAATGGGTAGGCCCTTCATGCTGGTGGTCTGGGTAAAGCCCTCGCTGCTAATCTGCGGCACCAGCAGGCGGCGACCATTCTGACTGGCCACATCCATTACCGGTGTGACAGGTCGATTGCCTAACCAATGGTTTAGAAAAGGCAGCGGTTGCAGTTGCGGTCCGGCCACCCTCGCCAGAGTATCCATCCACAGGCCGCCCCAGGGAGCCAGGAAGACCTGATCAAAAACGCGGCTCGTTTTACCACCGTTGGCCTGTAAGGAACTGAGCACCCGTGCCCCGGCAGGAGCCTGGAGATCCCGAAAATCCTGGGTACGCGGGCGGACTGCTCCGGCTTCTTGAAGCCAAGCATGCTCAATGAGGCGTAGGCGTGCCGCCTCCCCCACCGCCAAAGATTTACCACTGCCGCCCAGGCCCAGCTTTTGTGCCCAAGCCTGAAATTCCTCATCATTGCCCCAAGGCGCACCGGTGAGCAGCAGCGGTACTTGCTGGCTAATAAGGCCATCTGCCAGGCCTAGCAGGGCAGCCTGCTGCCCAGGTTGCGGAGCCAGCGTAGCATCCAAGATGACACCATGGACCTGCGCCATCTCTTTTTCCCAAACCGGCTGTGCCGCGATGCCCGCATCCACATACCGCACCTGATAGCCCAGCCACTCCAGGCTGCCATGGAGCACCCGCGCAGTAAAAGTTTCCCCCGCAGCCCCGGAATGGATCACCAGGATGCGCCGGGTGATCTCCTGCAGCGGCCCCAGATGGGTACCATCCAGCGCGGGGGTGGTGAAAAAAGGCACCGCACCCATGCCTCGGAAATGTTGAGCACGCTCAGCGATGTCCGCCTTAGAAACACCCACATCGGCGTAATCCACCACCAGCGGACGCACTCCCAGCCGTTTCACCTCACGGATCCGCTGGTCCCGATAGCCCGCAGATTCAAGATCCCCAACAAACAGCACCCCTTCCAACGCTCGCCGTGCCTCTGGCACCAGGTCCAGCCCGCCTTCGATGACGAGCTGTTTGTCTGGGTATGCCTGGTCTAGGCTGGCGATGGCCGCTAGGCACCCGGCACGCTCCGCATCCTGGCTGATTGTCTCCAGCCCGGTCAACACGAAACCGTCAAAACCACGCTCCGCCGCCGACTGCACGATCTCATGCACCACCAGGGCCACCCAATGGGGATGCGTAGCATCCAGTCGCACGCGGCCTTTTTCAGTCGCCTCTAATAGTGGGACACCCACGGATCGTGCTGCCTTCGCCGCGGAGGAGTCTGCGGCCACCTCAAAGATATTCACCCGCGCCAGCATTTTATTTCCCAGCGTCTGCTGGTCTTCCAGGTTCACCTTCGCCTGGGCATCAACGATGCAGAGGTCAAAGGCGCTGAGCATCACCGCATCCGGCTGTGGGGAAAGGTCCATCATCAGACGGATGGGATTGACCGCGCTCAAAACGCCTGTTTGAAGCAGCATGACCATACAAACAAGGCTTCGAAGGGTTGATGGAAGAGAATACATGACGCGGCAGGTTCTATCAAATATGATAATATCACCATGGTAGCGTCTCAAATTATGGAATCAATAGTCGTCGCGGAGGTTTACAAACTACTTACCTTCTGGATCTCCCTCATTTCCTTCCTCTTCCTATTCGCGCTTCAGCAGATCATTGGCGGGATCAAATCTTGGGTATTCAAGCCTGGTTATTTATATGGGAGTGAAACTCAGACGCGGGGATGAAACTGACAGGTGCCGAGGCCAGGCCATGTACATCTGCGGCCAAATTTGATCAAAAACCCATGGAAAGCGTTTTCCAAAGCATGAATTTCCTCTTGCCAATGCCAAGTTCCGTGGTTTCTTCGCGGCCCTTTTAACATTCCAAACACAACCCGCCTGACAAGGTGTCGGGTTCCACAACTGACCATGAGCGAAGCTACTACCAGCCCCAAAGAATTCAAACTGCACGAAAAAGACACCGGCAGTGCCGACGTGCAGGTCGCCATCCTGACGGCGCGCATCAATGAATTGACGGGGCACCTGACGATCCACTCCAAGGATCATTCCACACGCCGCGGCCTCCTGAAGATGGTTGCCCGCCGCCGGAAGCTTCTGGATTACCTGAAGCTGACCGCCAACGAGCGCTACGTGAAGCTCCTCAAGAGCTTGAGCCTGCGCCGCTAATCAAATTTTCCCAGCGACAAGGGGTGATGCACAAACATCACCCCTTGTTTGCATTTAATCTCAGTGACCGTGACTGGATGCGTTTCGCATCCCCGCCTAGCACCCCATTAGGGATCACGCAGGCATCGGCATTGAATACTTCGCGCAGTGCAGCGCCCCACTCCCCTGCGTGACCTGCTCACGCTGAGCTGCCTGCCAATCTATTCACCCTCAGCCCGCCTCCGCCAGGCCTATGCCTGCGCACTGGGCGCTGAAATCCGGGAATACACCTGCCTGACCGGCCGTATTCCCATTCCTTCCCCAAACAACAAACACATACATCGCCACCATGGCTATCCATAAAGTAACAACTCCCTGCGGTTCAGGGATCATCGAAATCGAAACAGGCAAGCTCGCCCACCTCGCTGATGGCGCGGTGACCGTCCGCCTGGGTGACACCATCGTCATCGTCACTGCCGTCTCCGCCACCAAGATCAAGGAAGGTCTCGACTTCTTCCCTCTGTCAGTGGAGTACAAAGAAAAAGCCTCTGCTGCTGGTAAGTTCCCCGGTGGATACTTCAAGCGCGAAGGTCGCCCAACAGAAAAGGAAATCCTGACCTGCCGCATGACGGACCGCCCATTGCGCCCGTTGTTCCCGAAAGGCTACCTTTACGAAACCCAGATCGTTGCCCTCCTGCTCAGCGCAGACGGACAGAATGATTCGGACATCCTCGCCATCAACGGTGCATCTGCCGCTCTTTGCGTGTCTGACATCCCCTTCGCAGGCCCTATCGGTGCCGTGCGCGTGGGTCGCGTGAATGGCCAGTTCGTCGCCAACCCGACGCACAGCCAGCGCGAAGTGAGCGACCTGGACCTCGTTTACGTCGGTAACAAGACTGACGTCATCATGATCGAAGGCGCGGCCCTGGAAATGCCAGAGTCCGACTTCATCGCCGCCCTCCACTTCGCCCAGGACGCCATCCAGGGTCTGGTGAAAGCGCAGGAAGAGCTGGCCTCCCTGGCTGGCAAAGTGAAGCGCGTGGTGCCCCTCATGCTCGTCAAAGATGAGCTGCTGGAAGTCGCCTACGAAATCGCCGGAGACCGCATCGAAGGTGCCCTTTATCAGCCAAGCAAGATCGCTCGCAGCAAGGCTGTCGGCGCTCTCAAGGACGAAGTGGAAGCCGCCATCAAAGGCCGTTTCCCTGAAGCCTCCGGTTTTGATATCAGCCAGGCTTTCGATTACCTCCAGAAGAAGGCTTTCCGCATCTCCATCCTGGACAAAATGAGCCGCTGTGATGGCCGCGCCATCGACCAGATCCGCAATCTCTCCGGTGAAGTCTCCGTCCTCCCTCGCACACACGGCTCCGCCCTGTTTGCCCGTGGCGAAACCCAGGCCCTTTCCATCGCGACACTGGCCCCGGCCGATGAAGCCCAGGAGATGGACACCTACGCCGGCGGCGTGGACAGCAAGCGTTTCATCCTTCATTACAACTTCCCTCCCTTCTCTGTGGGTGAGTGCGGCCGCTTCGGTGGTCAGAATCGTCGTGAAATCGGCCATGGTGCCCTCGCTGAGCGCTCCATTGACGCCGTGATCCCGCCAAAGGAAAAATTCCCCTACGCCATCCGCATCAGCAGTGAAGTGATGGCCTCCAACGGCTCCACTTCCATGGCCTCCGTTTGCTCTGGCGTCATGGCCCTCCTGGATGCAGGTGTGCCTCTGATCCGCCCGGTGGCCGGTATCTCCGTCGGTCTCGTCACTGAGTTCGAAGGCGACAACATGAAGCGTTACCTGACGATGATGGACATCCTGGGCTCCGAAGACCACTTCGGCGACATGGACTTCAAACTTTGCGGCACGGACGTCGGTGTGACCGGTTACCAGCTTGACCTCAAGCTTCCTGGTATCCCTCTGAGCATCCTGGAAGAAGCCATCGCCAAGGCCAAGAACGGCCGTGGTGAAGTGCTCCGCGCCATGGCCGATGCCATCAGCGAAGTGCAGCCTCTGAGCCCTCACGCCCCACGCATCGAAATCCTCAAGATCAACCCAGACAAGATCGGTGAACTCATCGGTCCTGGTGGCAAAAACATCAAGGGCATCCAGGCTGAGTCCGGCGCTGAAATCAGCATCGAAGACGACGGCACCATCTACGTTTACGCGACCCGCCGTGAAGGTCTGGAGCGCGCCATCGAGATGATCGGCGGCGTCTCCCAGGAGATCGAACCGGGCAAGATCTACACTGGCAAAATCGTCAGCACGACGAACTTCGGTGCGTTCATGAACCTCGGTGGTAAAAAGGACGGCCTGATCCACGTGAGTGAACTGGCTGACTTCCGCGTGAACCGCGTGGAAGACGTCGTCAAGGTGGGTGACATTGTCACCGCCAAGTGCCTCGGCATCGACGAAAAAGGCCGCGTGAAGATGAGCCGCAAGGCCGCCATGAAGGAGAAGGACGACGCCGCCAAGGCCGAATCCGGTGCACCTGTCACCGCCGAAGCAGAAGACCTCGGCTAATTCAGCATCGTTGGTTAGCCAACGCCTACACATTCAGCGGCAGTCCGGGAAACCGGCTGCCGCTTTTTTATTGAGGATGACCGAGAGGCTTTGCCAATGGGGTGTTTGTCTTCGGTACTCCCCTATCCTCAATTGGCTGGGACGAAACCGCGGGCGACTTGGGCGGTGGTTTCGAAATCCGTGAAGGTCAGGGTCAGGTAGCGGATTTTGGACTTGAGAGGTTCCTTCAGGGTGGGGGCGACAATGAGGGTGTCGTTCATGAAGATGGAGATGGGTTTATTGAGGTTGTTCTCCACCACGGTCTGGGTTTCACTGAGCTTGGCGCTTGTAAAATAGACGCGCAGTTGGGGGTTGGAGTCGTATTCCAGTTCGATCTCCACATGATCTACGTCCTTGGGCTTTAAGTAGAGGGAGCCGCCAGGTTCTGCTCCCTGGCTGGAGGTGAGGATGAGGGAGACGAGGGTGAGGAGAAGGTACTTTTTCATGGGTGGAGAGGGCCGCCCTGGGGAGGACGGGCCGATGCCTGGCCATGCCAGCAAGTTCGCTTCCAAGGACCGGAGTTATACCCGGTACCCTGCCTTCAATACCTCAAAATGGTATGTTTGGGGGATGTCACCCGGCTACGAGGTCGTAACCGCGCCAGTCTTTAATGGTGACGTCGGCAAAGCTGCCGATGGGCAGGCTCTTATCCACAAAGACGGTGGTATCGATGTCCGGGGCGTCCATCTCACTGCGGGCGACACCGGGTTCCTCGATAAGAACACGCATGGTTTTGCCGACTTGCTGGCGGTTGACGTGCTCGACGCTACGCTGGATGGCGCGCATGGCCTCGCTCCAGCGGGCTTTGCGGGTCATGTGGTGGATCTGGCCTTCCATTTTGGCGGCGCGGGTGTCTTCTTCACGGGAATAGTTGAAGACGCCGGCGCGCTCGAATTTTTCGTCTTCGATGAACTGAACGAGCTCGTTGAAATCGGCCTCGGTCTCGCCAGGAAAGCCGACGATGAACGTGGTGCGGATGGCGATGCCGGGGATGCCGGCGCGGATGCGTTTGACGAGGTCGCGGATGTAGGCGCCGTCGGTTTCACGCTTCATCAGGCTCAGCATGTTATCGCTGATGTGCTGGAGCGGCATGTCGATGTAGCGGGCGACCTTGGGACTTTCGGCGATGGCGGAGATGAGGTCATCGCTCCAGTGTGCCGGGTGGGTGTAGAGCAGGCGGATCCAGAAGTCGCCTGGGATGGCGTTGAGCTCGCGGATGAGGGTGGAGAGGGAGTCCCCCTTGGTGGAGTCCACGCCGCTGCGAGGCTTGGGCCGGTCTTCGGTCCATTTGTCCATGCCGAAGTAGGTGGTGTCCTGGGAGATAAGGTTGATCTCCTTGACGCCGCTTTCGATGAGCTGGCGGGCTTCTTTCACCACGCTTTCCTGCGTGCGGCTGCGGTGGCGGCCACGGATGCGAGGGATGATGCAGAAGGAGCAGGGGTGGTTGCAGCCTTCGGCAATCTTAATGTAGGCGGAATGCTTCGGCGTGAGGCGGAAGCGGGGCGTGTCAAAGTCCGGGATATACTGGGGCTGGCGGGTGACGTGGTTCTCCTGTACATCCGTGCCCATGAGCCGCTGGATGATGGGAGCCACCTGGGTGATCTGATCCAGGCCGATGAAGGCATCCACTTCCGGCATGAGGCCGGGCAGCTCTTGGGCGAAGCGCTGGGAAAGGCAGCCGGCCACGATGATCTTCTGGCGTTTGCGGTTAGCCTCCTCACGGGCATCCACGGCTTCATGCACGGCACCCACGCTTTCCTTCTTGGCCATATCAATGAAGGAGCAGGTGTTAATGATGAGCACATCGGCAAGATCTGCCTCCGGGGTCATGGTCATGCCTGCCTGCTGGAGGTGGCCGACCATGATTTCGGAGTCAATGAGGTTCTTGGCGCAGCCGAGGGAGACGAGACCGACTTTGATCATAGGGGGGATGAGAATACGGGTAAAAAGCCAGGAGGAAAGGAGAAGATGGTGCGCCCAGATGAAAGTCGTGGTGCGAATGTTTGAAAACAAGCCCTAGCAATCGCTGGAAATATGCGAAGCACCCACGTATATCCTCATCAGCCATGTCTCTCGCACGTTTATTTCCTGCCCGCGCCATCCTTTTGTGTGTGCTCGCCGCCCTTACCATTGGGGTTGGCTGGGCGCAGACGCCGCCGCCTGCGGCTCCGCCCGCCCCGCCTTCACCTCCGGTACCGCCTGTCCCTGGGCAGGAGGGCCAGCGCATGGCCATCCCGGATGATCTGCTGGGAGATGAGCATGTGCGGGAAGAATTTGGTGTAAACCAGTTCACCACACCCAGCATTCGCAAGCTATTTGAGATGCTGGACGGTCTGGGCAAGCTGTCCTATGATGCGTTAAAGCGTCCTATTACACGGCAGACTCCTTCGGACCGCGTCCTGGTCTCCCTGGGATTGGGCACCTTGATTGCGGATGGATTCCTCATCGTCCAGTGTGAAAAGGTGGAGGCCATGGAAGATGTGGGCCGCGCGCTGATCAAGTATGCCAAGGTGCTGGGCACGGGCAGTCGGATGAACCGCCATACCCAGAGCCTTTTTGAGCACAGCATTGAGGGCCAATGGGACAAGCTGCGCACAGAACTGGCGCTGACCCAGGCGGATGTGGAGGCTGAAATGGTGCAGCTTCGCGATGTGGACATTGCCCACCTCGTGAGCCTGGGCGGGTGGTTGCGGGCATTCGAGATCGCCACTCGCAGTGTGCAGGACAATTACACGCCGGAGAAATCCCTGCGCCTGCTGCGCAAGGACATTGCCGAATATTATTTGATGAGCCTAGAGCACCTGGGTCCGCGTTTGCAGAACAATGCCTCCCTGAAGGCTCTGCGTGAAGGTTTCCAAGCACTGATCCCGCTGATGGATGTGCCCCAGGACCAGCCACTGACGCAGGAGCAGGTGAAAGCGCTGAGCGACCAGGCTGCCAAGCTGGCTGGCGTGGTCACTGGTGCAATGAAGAGCTGATCCGTCCATTCAATCATGTCCCAACTTTCCCCCGAACAACTCGCCCAAGTAGAAATCTGGGCTGCCGATGGTGCTAACCTTAACCTGGTGCAGGACCGTCTGCGGACGGAGTTTGGCATCACGATGACATATCTGGACGCCCGCCTGCTGATGCTGGATGTGGGAGTACGCATCAAGGACAAACCGCGTGAGGTGGCCAAACCTGCTGATCCAGCACCGGCTGCACCGTTGACGGGTGAGGCTTTCCCTGCTGAGGATGAGACGTGGAATGAGAACTTCGACGATGTCTCCACCGAGCAAATGCCCTCTGCGGGCATTACCATGAGTGCGGACCAGATCACTATTCCCGGTGCCCTGATCAGCGGGAAGGTGACGTTTAGCGATGGGGTGAATGCCTCCTGGTTTCTGGACCAAATGGGCCGTCTCGGCCTCAGCGGCGCACCGCAAGGGTATCAGCCACCGCCGGTAGATGTGCCGCAGTTTCAGCAGCAGCTAGACCTCTTTCTACAGAAAGCCGGGCTGTAACCGCCTTCTTTCGGTTTTTTTTACAGAGGATGGACGGCTTTGTGCGTTCTTGACGGAGGTAGCCGCGTGCTGCCTCCGTAGCCTATATTGAGAATGAGTCACCCAGGACGTCCTTCAGTCACGGTTTCAGCCGATTCGCTGAGCCCGCCGACGCATCATGCGCTGGCGATGCTGGACTTGGCTCTGGAGCCCGCCGTTGAAGGAGGGGATGTGGGGCTGCTGGAGCAGACAGGGGATATCATCGGCAGTTACACGCTGGAAAAAAAGTTGGGGGAGGGCGGCTTCGGCATTGTCTGGCAGGCAGTGCAGACTGAGCCGATCCGTCGAACAGTGGCTTTGAAGGTGATCCGACCGGGCATGGACTCCCTGGCTGTGCTGTCCCGCTTTCGCACAGAGAGGCGGGCGCTGGAGCGGATGTCCCACCCGAACATCGCGCTGGTGCTGGATGCCGGGACGACACCGTTGGGTCGGCCATTCTTTGTGCTGGAACTGGTGAAGGGCCGCGCCATCACCTCCTACTGTGAGGAAGCTGGGCTGGACAGGCGGCAGCGCATCAGCCTGTTCATGGATGTGTGCCGGGCTATTCAGCATGCGCACCAGCGGGCGGTTCTGCACCGGGATTTAAAACCTTCCAACATCTTGGTGGCGGATGGAGATGACGGGCCGGTGGCCAAGGTCATCGACTTCGGCATCGCCAAGGCTCTGAGTGAGGATGCGGACTCTCCTGACAGCCTAGGCCATACCCTGCGTGGCATGGTGCTAGGCACGCCGGAATACATGGCCCCGGAGCAGGCGGCCATGGGAGTAGAGGCGGTGGATGTTCGGGTAGATGTGTATTCGCTAGGTGCCATCCTTTATCAATTGCTCACCGGGGTGCCGCCGCTGGAGGCGGAAGCTGGGACGACTCAAAAGACCTCCCTCACCGCCATGCTGCAACGCATCTATGAGGTGGATCCTGTGCGACCTAGCGTGCGTGCCCGCCAGCGCCAGGCGCAGGGGAAGCATTCACCTTGCAAGCCGGAAGAGCTGGTTGGGGACCTGGACTGGATCATCCTCAAGGCTTTGGAGAAGAATCCTGAGCGCCGCTATGACTCCGCCAATGCGCTGGCTGATGATCTGAAGCGGCATCTGGAGGATGAGCCTGTGAGCGCCGGGCCACCGGACCGATGGTATCGTTTTCAAAAGTTGGTTAGGCGTAACCGTACGGCCTTTGCAGTGGGGACTGTCATCGGTGTGAATGTCCTCATTCTGGCCTGCGTGAGCACCCTCGCTTTCATGCGGGAGTCTGAGGCACGGCGCAATTCGGAGAGGCTGCGCAGTGTGGCGGAATCGCAGTCCCGCAAGGCGCATGCGCTGACTGGTTATCTCACGGAACTATTGACCAAGGCGGGGGAGTTCGTCAGCCAGGGGAAAAATCCTGAAGCACTGCGCTTGGCTCTGAATGAAAGCGTGAAGGAGGTAGAGCAACTCAATGCCGAGCCGGCGCTGCAAATAGAAGTGCTTGAGCGGCTGGCCAACATCATGATGGCCATGGGGGATGCGCGCAGCGCGCTGCCGCTGGTCAAACGTCTTCATGAACTTATGAAGACGCATCATGGGGAGGCTGTGCCTAGGACATTGGCTGCGCAGTTGCTTTTGGCCCGCGCTTATTCTGAGATTGGGGACAAGCCGGAGGCACTGCGCCTGTATCAGCAGATGGATGCAGCTTGGCTAACCCTGGGACCGTCTTATAGCGCCCAGCGGCAGACAACCGCTAAATATCATGCTCGTGAACTGGTGCGGCAGGGGCGGGGAAGGGAAGCCATGGCACTGGTACAAACGGACCTGCTGACCGCTTCCAACGATGCGCGAGAAAAATCGCTTGGCCTGCTGTTCATGGCGGACCTTCAATCCGGCATGAAAGACTATGAAGGGGCTGAGAAAACTTTGTTAGACGGCCTGCGCCTCGTGGACAGCTTGCCGATTGACCAAGGGGGTTCCCGACGTATTTTTCTGCGCTCTCTCTCCCGGGTGAAGGCCAGCCAAGGGGATTATGTACAGGCAGCAAAACATCTGGAAGATATTATTCAAATGGGTGCTTCAGCCCAAGGTGCTGATCACCACTCCCTGGTGGCGCGCTGGATCGAGGTGGCGCATCTGTACCTGAAGACAGACCGGGTGCAGGACGCCTTCCGTGCTACGGATGAAGCGATGCAGATCAGTCGTCGCCAGGACAATAACGTCCTGCTACCCCGCGCACTGAGGGCTGCTGCGGAAGTGCGTGAAAAGGCGGGCCAATTTGAGGCCGCGCTGGCCTACCGGAGAGAATGCATGGAGATGGAGCGGCTTTATAATACTGACCGTGGAAAGTGGATCTATGAGCTGTCTCAGATCGTCTTACTGGAGTCGAAGTTGCATCTGTATGATGATGTGAAAAGGGATGCGGCTTTGCTGTGGCAACGGTCCCAGACGGAGCCTGCGGTGACGACTGATCCCCCTTTCATGCGATCAATCTGCAAAATTCTTACTGAGGCCTGTGAAAAGTGGCAAAAAGCCACAGGCAGTCTGGCATTCCAAGACGATATACTGGAGTGGAAGACCCTCACAGCTCAAGGCGTGGTGCAGCAATAATCAGGCCCGCTTCATGCTAGGTTGAAGGTTGACCACGACCACCTCCGTCCTATCCGTCCACTCCATGTTTTCCATCCCGCGTTCCAGTGGCATCCTCCTGCATCCGACATCACTCCCAGGGAGGTTCGGCATCGGGGAAATCGGGCCGGAGGCTCACCAGTGGCTGGATGCCCTCCATCGCATGGGGCAGAAGCTTTGGCAGATGCTTCCGCTTGGGCCCACGGGCTTTGGGGCCTCACCTTATCAGAGCTTATCCAGCTTCGCCGGGAATCCGCTGATGATCAGCTTTGATGCGCTGCGCAATGACGGGGTGCTGAAGCCCCAGGACCTGGCCATGATCCCAGCCTTCCCGGATCACAAAGTGGATTTCCTGGCGGCAGATGAGGTGCGTTCTGCGTTTTTGAAGCTGGCCTGCCAACGCTTCATGGCCCAGTGTGACAGCAGCCCGCTCCTGCAGCATGCCTTTGATGCTTTCTGTGAAAGGCAGGCGGACTGGCTGGATGATTACGCGCTCTTCATTGCCATTAAGGCTGAGCAGGGGGGGCGCACCTGGAACGACTGGCCACCGGAGTTGTCCATGCGCCACCCAGAGGCGATGGCGGATGCCATGGTCCGCCTCAGTGAAGCCATCGAGGAAGTGAAGGCACAGCAGTTCTTCTTCTTCCGCCAGTGGCAGAAGTTGCATGCCAGGGCGCAGGAACTGGGCATCAGCCTCATCGGTGACATCCCCATTTTCACTGCTCATGATAGCGCCGACGTGTGGGCGCGGCCGGACCTTTTTGAGCTGGATGAACGGGGCAATCCTATCGTTGTGGCCGGCGTGCCTCCAGATTACTTCAGCGCCACTGGCCAGCGCTGGGGAAACCCGCTTTACAAATGGAGCGCGCATGAAGCAGAGGGATTCGCCTGGTGGAAGGCGCGCCTGCGCAAAACCCTGGAGATGGTGGACATCGTCCGCATCGACCACTTTCGTGGTTTCGCCGCCTACTGGGAGATCCCGGCAGCGGAGCCGACGGCCGTCAATGGTCGCTGGGTGGGCGCTCCTGGGGATGCCCTTTTTGAAGCTTTAAAAGGGGAGATGGGAGAGCATGTGCCCGTCATTGCCGAGGACCTCGGCATCATCACCCCGGACGTCACCGAGTTGCGCCTGCGCCATGGATTCCCCGGCATGAAGGTTATGCAGTTCGCCTTCGGTGCGGATACGATTTCAGAAGATTACATTCCAGAAAATTATCCGGATGAGTCCGTCGCCTACACCGGCACGCATGACAATGACACTGTGCAGGGCCTGTTTAACAGCGGCGTGGGAGACGATACCACCCGCACTGCCGAGCAGGTGGAAGCAGAGCGCCGCACCATCCTTGGTTATACTCACACGGACGGATCCGACCTGCACTGGGACTTCATCAAATGCGTCTGGAATTCCCGCTCCCGTATGGCCGTGGCACCCGTGCAGGACCTTATGGGCCTGGGCAGTGAATCCCGCATGAACACACCGGGGAAAATGGGGGACTTCTGGAGCTGGCGCTTCACCTGGGACCAGCTCACCCCGGACATCGAAGCCCAGATGCTGGCCATCACCCGCGAGGCGGGTCGCTGAGACTTGGTATTGCCTCCTTCTGCGTCATGCCATCCACCAGCAGGCATGAAGCGGCACATTTCTTTTGAAGACCCATGCCCCGGCAGCCGTTCATTCTGCCCCTTCATGAAGTTCCTTGCTTGCCTTTTCATCGTATCTCTCGCCTGCACCGCCTCGGCTCAGCGTGCCCTGCATGTGGACCCGGCTAATGGAAATGACATCAATGATGCCATCAGCGCCCCAGTGAAAACCATCGCCCGAGGCATCCTGCTGGCGGAGCCTGGAGACACCGTGCATCTGGCCACGGGCACCTACTTTGAGAGTGTGAACCTGGCGGGAAAAAAGGGCCTGCCTGGACAGCCCATCACCCTGGACGGTCATGGTGCCATCATTGATGGCAGCGAGCCTGTCAACGCCACTGAATGGGAGTCCCTGGGCCAGGGCTTATATCGTAAGACCGATCTCCTGCCTGGGCTGACCCCAGCCGCCCTGAGACGCTGGTATTTCCTCTGGGATGGCCGCATGGATACCATGGGCCGCACCGCCAAAGGCCCCAGTGCAGCCCTGAAAAAAGTGGCGGAGCTAAAGCCCGGTGAATGGACCTATGAAGAGGCTGAAAAAGCGTTCTATATCAAACTGACGGATGGACAGTCCCTGGATGTCGCCCGCCTCCGCTACCCCGCTCGCAGCAACGGCGTTAGCCTCTCGGGCCAGGGGCGCCATCTGACTGTCCGCAACCTTACTTGTACCCATGTTTGGAACGATGGCTTCAACATCCATGGAGACCAGTTGGACACCGTCTTCGAAAACATTACCGCCATCGAATGTGGAGATGATGGATTCAGCGCCCATGAGACCGCTGAATGCCGTATTAATGGCTTCACCAGCCTGCGCAATTCCACGGGTCTTTGTGACATCGGCTCCAGCGTCACTCATTTTAAAAATATTTTCATTAGCGGCTGCTATGGACATGATGTTTTCTTCCATGGCAACACAGCCCACAGCTTGGAAAACGCCCTCATAGAAAGCCGGGCAGCCCACGTCATTACCGTTACCCACCGCGGCAGCGAAACGAGTCAGGCCCCCTGCCGTGCCACTTTTAAAAACGTCCTGCTGCGCCGTTTCGAAAGCCAGGCTGGTGAAGTCCGCATCACCGGTCCCTGTCAGATAGAAATGCACGGATGCACCCTTTTTGATCTGTCCAGCCAAGTCAGTGCCGAGGCCACTCTGTCGATGACTAATACCCAGTTAGGCCCGCCCGCGTCCGCTTCTACCTGGGGTGCGGATGCCGCTGCACTTGAGGCGTTGCGGCGTGAATAAAAGGGATGAGTTTAGCCGCAGGGGGCATACACTATACCCCATGCTTGCAGCAGTCGCGTAGCACGCTGCTCATCGCTCACGCGAGGGCAGCTTGTGCGGTACGGATGGCGGCATCGGGAACGCTGATGGCGAGCATGTTGGTACGCATCTGGCGGCCGATTTTGCCGTTGTTGTCCAGGATCTTAGCCACGCATTCACCAGTCTCTTTGGCCGTGAAAGCGCGGTAGGCGCAGTTTCTGGAGAGGAGCATCTCAGCATTGCCTTCTTCCTGGCCGGGTACGACGTAATCAATGACGGCGGGAATGCGCGCGGCCAGGACTTCATGAAGGATGGCACCGCCAGCTTTGCAGATCACCACATCATGCGTGCGCAGCAGCTCGGGGATTCGGGTGGTCCAGCCGATGATTTCCACTGGGGCATCGGGCATGGCATCGGTAAATTTACGCAGCACATGGTAAAGGCGGGAGCTGTGCTTGCCTACAGGGATGGTGAGCTGGACATCCTTCCTCAAAAGCGGTTTTAATGAGGCCAGAGTGGCTGCCACATGTCGTGCGGTCGTGGAGGGCAGGTATAGAATGCGCTGCACGCCCGGGCGGGTGGCTTCCGGCGGTAAGGTCTCAGTGAATTGCAGGCTGACAGGGAAGCCGGTGATGCGGATTTTTTCACGCGGCACTCCCAGCTTTTCCACCACTTCCTTCGTTTCGGCATCGGCCACGCAGTAGAGATCGCTCGGCTGCATGAGCCAGATGCGGTGAACGCTGATGGAATCGGTGATGATGGTGACTAGACGAGGCACGGGCTCCCCCTGCTTGCGCAGGGCATCCAAAAGAGCGGCATACAGCGGATAAGTGCTGATGATGAGGCGGGGCTGAAGGGCTTCGATCTTTTCCTTCAGTCCGCGCACGAGCGGGGCCAGCCAAGCGCTGTCCTGGGGGTCCACATCGGATTTTTCCAGCATGTGATAAACCATGCGCCAGCCGCTGGGGAAATGGGTAATGGCCTGCTGGTAGAGATTTTTCAGCAGGGTGGCGATGCGGGGCTGGACCTCGCTGACGAGGTCGATGGCCTGGATATCCTCTCCTGGGTAAAGTTGCCTAAGCGCTTCAGCCGTGGAAAATGCGGCGGTGTTATGCCCATCGCCAAAGCCTGCTGTCAGCACTAAAATCATAGGCCTATGGCTGGCCGGAAATCGGCAGAACTCAAACTAAATGTCAGAGGGCTTACTCCTTGCTGGCAAACAGTCAGACCTCCAGCATACTGCGGGCATGAATAAAGGCAGTGCTCTTCTGGCTCTTCCCCTCCTGCTTCTCGCCGCTGTTTTCTTCGCTGCTTGTGGGTCCTCCACTGGCCGCTCCAAGATCGCGATGTGGGAATCCCGTTATAATGACAAGGCCCTGGGCCGTGTCACGCCGGATCAGCTCCTCCGTGAGGTGGGGCTACAGACGGACTTGATCCCACCTGGTAAGGCGGGCCGCTACAAGTACCGGCCGATGACGCCGCGCTACATCACCATTCACAGTACTCAAAATTACACGGGCAATGCCTATAACCATGCCCTGGCGCTGAAGCGCGGTGCGCTGCGTGCCACCAAGCGGGTGGGGGGGAACCGCATCGGCTTCCTGACCTGGCATTTTACCACCCAGTCCAATGTAGCCATCCAGCATCTGCCCTGCCGGGAGCAGGGGGAGCACGCGGACTTCGATGGTCCGGGGAACAACTACAGCATCGGCATTGAGATGTGTGAGCACCGTGGCAATGACATCGCGCTGACCATTGATAAAACCGCCCGGCTTTCCGCTTACCTCATGTATACATACGGGATCCCACTGAGCCATGTGGTGCCGCATTATCACTGGCCGCGTATCAGCCCCAGCATCAAGGACCCTCATAAAAACTGCCCACATTTCCTACTGGACCGCGGCCGCCCTGGTGCCACCTGGCAGTGGTATTTACGCCGGGTAAACCTGCACTACAGCCGTCTGATTCCGGGTCCGGCTCGTAACCTGGGCTGAATGAGGAGTGATTGCCATGAAGATGTGGGCCGCCATCCTTTGTCTGGGCTTGTCTGCGGCTGCCTTGTCGGCGGAGGTGGAGGAGCCTCCAGCGGTGCGGGTGGCGGTGTTTCAGGATAAACGCATCCATGAGAGCAGCGGCATCGCCCGCAGCCTGAGGCACGCGGGGGTCTTCTGGACCCATAACGATTCGGGCGGGGAGCCGTGCGTGTTTGCCATTAATCGAAAGGGTGAGACCTTGGCCAAGATCCGCCTGCCGAAAGCGGCCAATTTCGACTGGGAGGATATGGCCTCTGGATACGATGAGGATAACCGGCCCTGCCTTTATATTGCGGACATCGGGGATAATCTGAAAGTGCGCGCCAGCCTGCAGATCTACCGGATTCCTGAGCCCGAGCTGCCTGACGATCCCGGCAAGGAGGAGGACAGTGCAAAACCGGAAATCTGGCACCTGGGCTATCCAGATAAAAGATACAATGCGGAGTGCCTGCTGCTGCATCCACAGACGCGTGAGATCCACATCCTAACCAAGGAGGAGGACGGCCATAGCACGCTTTTTAAGTTACCAGACGGCCCTCGCCATTCCGGCCAGGCATTCATGCTGGAAAAGGTAGGGCATGTGGACTTTCCAGCCCTGCCGCGCCTGGGCAAGAGGCCTGGTATCGCCTGCCAGACCAGCGGAGGTAGTATCTCCCCGGATGGTCGGCGGGTGGTCATCGCCACTTATAGTTATTTAAATGAGTGGCGTTTGAACCCTGGCCAGACGCTCGCGCAGGCGCTCCAGGGGCCGCGGCACCTCATCTTACCACCGCTGACGCCTCAGATGGAAGCCGTCTGCTATGATGAGGACAATGCTTCTCTGTGGTTCACCTCCGAGCTATTACCTTCACCTTTGTATCATTTGAAAAGAAACTAGTCTTGGCTTTTTCTAGTCTATAGGCTTATCATTCTAAAATATGAAGGAGCCTGAAGATTTCATACCCGATTCCCTGGGTGACACCCCAGAGGCAGCAACCGTGAAAAACCTGGGCCGACGTGACTGGCTAAAGATGACCGGCCTAGGAGCCCTGGCCGCAGCCGGTGGTGGCGCGGGACTCTACTATTATAACCAGGTGCCGCTGCTGCATTTCGACGGGCGGCATGCGCGAGCTACGCCTTACCACCCGCCGGTGCTGCATCACCTGGTTTATTATGCCAATCAACTTGTGGATAAGCCCTACAAGTGGGGTGGTGGGCACCAGCAGCTTTTTGACAACGGTTTTGACTGCTCCGGCTCCATCTCACACATCCTTTACCGCAGCGGCCTGCTGGTGCGGCCTTTGAATTCCAAGGGATTCGCCGGTTATGGCCAGTCCGGTCCTGGGAAGTATGTGTCCATTTTTGTGAAACCGGGGAACCATGTCTTCATGTCCGTCTGCGGTCTGCGCTTTGATACCTCAGGCACGCAGACCGGGGAGGGACCGCGCTGGCGCTCCACGGCTCGGTCCACATCTGGATTCATCAACCGGCATCCGCAAGGGCTGTAAGTCTAGGAAGTGGTCAGGCGCACTTGACGCCGGACCGGTTTTCCATGGATTCCCACACAGCTTCCACCACACGCATGTAGCAGACACCTTCGGTGAAATCGGGCTTTGGACGCGGAGCCTGGGGATCGCGCACGGCCTGGATAAAATCACGCTCCACGGTCCAGTCCCGCTGCATCTCATACGGCACCGGCACGACTTCAAGCTTTCCACCCCGGCTGCCCAGGGAGACTTCTTCCGTGGTGAAATCATAGCTCAAGCTGCCTTCATTGCCGAAGAGCCACAGCTTGTCCGTCGGCGCATGGGCCGCGACGCCGCTGAACAGCATCGTCGCCTTCAGGCCGCTGCGGAACCGGGCCAGGACATTGACGAAATCCGGTGTCTCCACGGCGTAGCCCTGCCGCTCCGGGATGACCACGCCGCCCCGGGCCTCCACGTGGGTGATGTGGCCTAACCATTTTTGCAAAACTTCCGTGTAGATGCCCAGGGTGAGGATCTGGATGCCGCTCACCTCCGTGCGCTGGCGCCAGTGGGCGGGCTGGGCGGCGTCCAGCCAGGCGCCGTTGAAACTGTGCAGCAGGGCCTGATGCGGTGTGCCGATGGCGCCTTCCGCGAGCAGCTTTTTCACCATCTCGCCGCCTTTCATGCCCTGGGGTGCGGGGCAGATGGCCGTCACCAGCTCCGGGCAGCTCTGGGCTCTCTCCCACATATGCTCCGCCTCCTGGAGAGTGGCCGCCATGCGCGCCTGAGTGAAGACATGCTTGCCGCATTGCAGGCCGAAATCGGTCACATCGTGGTGCATATACGGGTGCGCACCGATCCACACCACATCCACGTTTTCATTGTCCACCACATCCTCCCAGCGGGCGATGGGTTTTGCCTCCGGGGCGAAGTCGCGGCAGAAGGTCTCTGCACTCGCCAGCGTGGAATTCGCCACGGCGGTGATCTGCACATTGGGCAGCGCCCGCAACCCCGGCAGGTGCCGCTGCTTCACGATGCCGCCTGCACCGACGATGCCCACCCGGATGATTTTTTCTTCGTTCATGCGGCATTTGTCACGCAGGCTTGAGGGCGGCGCAAAGGGATAGATTCCGGCTTGGCATGCCCCCCTCCCCGGCATCACACTGGTGCATGCAGATCCTCCACCTTTACATCTCCCCGGAGCATAATTTTTTCGGTCATCATGGCAAGCCCGCCGGGCAGGCTCCCATGGTGGAGGTGGACTCCGTCGAATGCGTGGCCGGCCAGGGGCTGAAGGGAGACCGTTTTTTTGGCTTCAAAGAGGACTATAAAGGCCAGGTCACCTTCTTTGCCCATGAGGTGTATGAGCGCCTGTGTGAGCAATTTCAGGTGACTGGCGTGGAACCTTCGGTCTTCCGGCGGAACATCATCACTCAAGGTGCCGATTTGCCCGCCCTCATCGGCCAGGAGTTTGAGGTTCAGGGGGTGCGTTTCCTTGGTACCCAGGAAAGCGCGCCCTGCTACTGGATGAACCAGGCCTTTGCCGAAGGGGCCGAAGGAGCCATGAAGGGCCATGGCGGCCTGCGCGCCAAGGTCCTCAGCGACGGGGTGCTGCGGACGGGAGTGTGAGGCGATGTTGTTTTGGCCATACCCCAACAAAACTTTCCTCCCGCTGTCATACATTCCCGGTCATCCGGTCACCCAGCAGCATTGCATGAAACGCGCCGCCTTTATTCTCGCCCTCCTCGTCCCGGGTTACATCTGCATGCAGGGAACTGCGGCTGGTAAAACGGGCATCGCGGCTTTCGATAACCTGGATAAAAATGAGGATGGCCTGCTGACGGCGGATGAGCTCCCGCAAAAGCGCTGGCTGCGTTTTCTGGATCAGGATGGCAATGGCAGCGTGACCCTGGCCGAGGCCACGGAGGGCATGCTGAAACTGCGCCAGAAAGGCGGCTCCGCTCCGGACAGCGCGCCGGTGAAACCCGCCAGCGAAGACCCCGCCCTGACCGAGGCACCCGTGGTATTGAAAGCTTCCGAGCATGGCGTCGGCCATCTGGTGCCAGACCTCATGCTGAAAGATGGCCGTGGCCAGGAGTTTAAGCTCAGCCAGCAGCTCACCGGCAGGCAGGGGATCATCATCGCCTTCTTCGGTGCCACCTGTCCCATCAGCGGCAAGCTGGGACCGGAACTGGCCCGGCTGGAAAAAGACGCCATGGCCAGGCAGGTGGCCATGCTGCTTGTCTGCCCCGTCGCCACGGAGACCGCGGATGACATTCAGAAATTTATCACCGCCCACGGCCTGAAATCTCCCGTCATCCATGATGCAGACGGCCAGCTCACGACCACCCTGGCCGCCACCACCACCACGGAGGTCTTCCTGCTGGATGCCGCCCGCACGCTGGTTTATCGCGGGGCCATCAATGACCAGTACGGCCTGGGTTATGCCAAAGACCAGCCGAACAAAACGTATCTTCGCGATGCCGCCGCCGCCATGCTGCGCAGTGAGGCCCCGCTCATCGCGGCCACCACCGCACCGGGCTGCGCGCTGGATCTGAAAAAGACCGCTGCTGTCACCCAGACAGCCGTCACTTATCACAACCAAGTCTCGCGCATCCTCCAGGCAAACTGCGTGGAATGTCATCGCCCAGGAGCCGTAGGGCCTTTCAACCTGGAGAGTTATGACGACGTGATCGAAAACGCCGGTATGATCCGCAAGCAGGTGGAGCGTGGTGTCATGCCGCCCTGGTTCGCCGCGGCACCGCCGGACGGCCAGCACTCCCTCTGGCTCAATGACGCGTCCCTTTCTCATCAGGACAGGCAGGACCTGCTGACGTGGCTGGCCAGTGACCGGCCCCTGGGGAATCCTGCAGAGGCTCCCAAGCCGCGACACTTTCCTGAGGAGTGGGCCATCGGTACGCCGAATGCCATCGTGCAACTCCCCAAACCCGTCCAGATCAAGGCGGAAGGCACCATGCCCTATCAGTTCGTCACCGCCACCACCGCTTTTGAAGAAGACCGCTGGGTGCAGGGTTATGAGATCTTGCCGACGGACCGTGGTGTGGTGCATCACGTCATCGTCCAGGTGCATGCCAAGGGCAGCGATGTGCGCGACCGGGGCGAGGGTGCGGAAGGTTACTGGGCCGCCTATGTGCCGGGGAATGCCTCGCGAATGTGGCCGGCGGGCTTTGCAAAAAAGCTGCCCGCAGGTGCCATCGTGAGCTTTCAGATCCACTACACGCCCAATGGCAAAAAGACCCAGGAACAGCTCCGCATGGGACTCATCTTTGCCAAAGCGGCGCCGAAGTATGTCGTCCACACCGCCGCCGTGGCACATCCCCGGCTGAACATCCCTGCGGGGGAGGCCAACCACATCGAGGTGAAGGAGCAGACCGTCCCCCGGGACATGAACATCATGGCCTACATGGCCCACATGCATGTGCGCGGAAAGGCCTTCAAATTTGAGGTCACCCCACCGGGAGGCAAGAGTGAAGTGCTGCTGGACATCCCTGGTTACGACTTCAACTGGCAGCTCCGCTATGACTATGCCCAGCCCAAATTTCTGCCTCGCGGCAGCAAGGTGAAAATCACTGCCGTCTTCGACAACAGCGACGCCAATCCGGCCAATCCCGACCCCACCAAAAACATCCGATGGGGCCCGCAAACTTCCGATGAAATGATGATCGGTTACTTCGAATACTTCACACCGAACAACGCGGCTGTGGCGGCGAAGTGATCGGGCACTCTGGTTTTGCCGCTTCATCGTAGCCTAAACTGGCTGTTGATGCCTCGCATTATGGTTTCCTTCTCAGAAAGATCGGGGCCAGTAGAAGAGATAAAAGGATCATGAATCCTGTCAGCAGATAGCCTTTGATTTCATCAGCCTCTGTCATCCTCGCATTGCCTTCAGAATTAGCCACGGCAAGCCAGAGAGTGATGGCTATCAAATAAAAGATGAATATGGATAGCGTGATGGAGCAGCCCCATCTTCTGGTATAAGCATATTTTAGCCGGTTAACATACCAGTGTAATAATTTCATGGGCCTCTTAATGTCAGGGGCAGCACTCGCAGTTACTTCAATTTCAGATAGGCATCTTTCACCTGCCAGCCGGTGGATTGCAGGGCCTCACGGGCAGCGTCGCGAGTGCAGCCGGTGAGGTCCACGAGGATGCGCAGGGCGCGGTCGCGCAGCTTCACGTTGGAGGGGTTCAGGTCCACCATCAGGTTGCTGATGACCTTGCCGGTCCGGGTCATGGCCAGGGTGGTGATGAGGTTCAGCACCAGTTTCGTGGCCGTGCCGGATTTCAGGCGGGTGGAGCCGGTGAGCACTTCCGGGCCGACGTTGGGGATGATGAGAGCCTGGGGCTGCCAGGCGCTGTCGTGGATTTTTTTCACGGCTGCGCGCATGGCGGGGTTGAAGCAAAGCAGGGCGGTGAAGGCCCCGCGTCGGTTGGCCTCATGGATGGCGCCCCAAACAAAGGGGGTGCGGCCGCTGGCGGCGATGCCCACCAGTACATCGTCCGGGCCTAACTGACGATGTGTCATGGCGGTGGCTCCCGCTTGGGCATCATCCTCCGCACCTTCCACGGCACTCCAGAGCGCCTGCCGCCCGCCTGCGATGATGCCTTGCACCTGCTCACGCGGGGCGCGGAAGGTGGGAGGGATTTCACTGGCATCCAGCACGCCGAGCCTGCCGCTGGTGCCTGCACCGGCATAAAAAAGACGGCCACCGTTTTCAAAGGCGAGCATGACCTGGGCCACCACTTGGTTGATCGCCCGCTTCTCCTTGAGGATGGCCGGAGGGATCAGGGCATCTTCACTGAGCATCAGCTCGATCCCCTGGATGACGTTCAGGCGGTCCAGGGTCATGGATCGTGGGTTGCGCTTTTCGGTGGGGGAATCCTTCAGCACGGCCAGGTCCACAATGGATGCAGGAAGCTCCAGGGCAGGGGAGGCCTGGGCTGCCACGCGGGAAGTCTGGCGGGTGGAGGAAGGGGCGGCGTTTAAAAGCACGCCCCTGGCCAGATTCACCGCGCCGAGCACCGAGGGGCCTTGCAGGGGGCTCACGCGGGCTTTTGACCAGCATTTCCGGATGCGCCGTGTCACATCCTTCATGAACGCCGGGTTTCTCAGCATCACCCCGCCATTGAGGATGAACTCCACCGGCGCGCCATCCTCAGTCAGTTGACAGGCACAGGCGCAGGCGTCTTCCGCCAGCATCGCAGCGGAATCGCTGAGGATCTTTTTCGCCAGAGCATCCTTTTTTTGAGCCAGGGCAAAGACGGTGATGGCCAGATTGGCGATCTCTGTCTTGGGCGCATGCACGGACCAGGGGATGAGCTGGTCCGGATCATTAAACATGAGCGCATTGAGAATGGCCGCACCCAGCGGACCCATGCGGCCGCGGTGGTCCAGGTCCGCCATCACGGCACGTAGCGCGCGCAGACCGATGTCACAGGCGCTGCCCCGGTCCCCGATGATGTGCCCGCGCCCGCCTACCTTGGCGGTGCGGCCATCGGGTGCGCGGCCAAAGCAGCATGAGCCCGTGCCGCTGAGCACGAGCACGCGCGGGATTTCCTTCTTCCCCACCGGGGCTGCTGCCAGGGCGGTCTCCAGGTCATTGGTGGCCACGCAGGGGATGCCGGGCCAGACTCTGAGTGTGGCGCGCCGCAGCCGCTCCTGGTCAGCCGCCGTTCTTGCCCCGGCCAGGCCGATGCCGATGGCCTGCGGTCGCTGGGGCAGGCGGCTGGCGATATCGCGCAAATGCCAGCGCAGTTCGCGGTCGGTCATCAGGGAGAGCACGGCCGGATGGGTGTGGAAGGCCTTAATCGTGGTCCCGGCTCCATCCACCAGCCTGACCGTTGTCCGTGTGCCTCCACCCTCAATGCCGAGCAGCACAGGTGATGTCACGGAAGGAGCGGGAGTCATGGCTGCGATTTTAGACGAGGTTTGGAGATTGCCAAATCCATCTCCACTTTACACGTGCAAGAGCCATTCATATCGGGACACTGCCGCGTATCCTTTTGTCCCGAATGTCTTTCTTTCCTACCAGTCTCCGTTTCACCCTCCTCCTGGCGCTGCTGGCTACGACTGTCCGGGCCGGTGTGGTGCCAGGACTGATCCTGCCTTTGAATGAAGTGAAAATAGGCACGCCGGTGGAGGGGCTGGTCCGTGAGATGCTGGTGGATGAAGGCGATACGGTGGAGGCCGGCCAGCCTTTGGTGCATCTGGCGGATGATCTGGAAAAGCTGGATGTAGAGCGTGCGGAAAAGATGCTGGAGAAGGCCAAGTTCGACCACGATGCCGCGCAGAAGCTGCTCAAAGAAAATATCGGCACCCGCGAGGAAGCGCTGCGCAAGAGCATCGAGCATGATCTGGCGCGCATCCAGCGGGATGCAGCCATCGTGCGGGTGAAGCAGAAAACGCTGACAGCCCCCATGCAGGGCGTGGTGGTGAGCCGTGGCAAAGAGCCGGGCGAGGCCGTGCAGCTTCATGAGGTGCTGTTGCAAATCGTCCACATCCGCCAGGTGGAGGCGCAGTTTTATCTGGAGCCCGCCCAGGCCCTGACTTTGAAGATGGGGGATCAAAAGAAACTGCGCGTGCCCTCCTTGCCGGAGCCCCGGGAGATCACCGGCGAGGTCGTCTTTCTGGACCCGCGGCTGGATGCGGAAAGCGGCCTGTCCCGTGTCAAATTCCGCGTGGACAATGCCAGCCTGCGGCTGAAGGCCGGCATGCGGGTGGAGGCGGATTTCGCCCAACCTTAAGTGTGACATGACAGCGGCACTGTCCATCACTGAGGTCACGGAGGAGGCCGCTTCGTCCACGGATGACATCGTCCCTTCCGCCCTGCGGTCGGACCTGGCCATCAGCCACCAGCTCTTTGAGGGCCGTGCCTTTGCCATCATCAAAGACCCGCTGTCGTTGAAATACTTTCGGTTACCGGCGGAGGATTATGCGCTGGCGGGACTGTTTGACGGCAGGCGCTCTGTCCGGGAAATCCGCGAGGCCTTTTCCCGCAGCCATCCCCACACCGGTCTTGCGCAAAATGAGGCCGCGCTGACGCAGCGCATCGTCGCCTTTGCCACGGAACTGCTCACTGCTGGATTCCTGGAGGCTACTGCGGCAGGTGCCCGCCGCCAGCTTGAGCTGCAACGCCTGCGGTACAAGCCGGCCACACCGTGGGGCCTGTTCATGAAGGCGCTATTTTTGAAGCTCCCCTTGTGGGATCCGGATGCGCTTCTCATCCGCATGGAGCGGCACATGCGCTGGATCTGGAGCTGGGGCGGCTTTGCTCTCAGCATGATCATCCTGCTGGCGGGCATTGCCGTCTTTGCGCTGAATTTCCCCCGCATCTCTCCGTCACTGAATGACTTTCTGACGCTGCCGAATCTTGCGCTCGTCTGGGTGCTGACCATCCTGGTGAAGATCATTCACGAATTCGGCCACGGCCTGACCTGCAAGCACTACGGCGGGGAGGTTCATGAAATGGGAGCCATGCTCCTGGTCTTCAGCCCCTTCTTGTATGTGGACGTGACAGACAGCTACCTTTTCCCGAAGCGGCGGCATCGCATTCTCGTCGCTGCAGCGGGCATTTACATTGAGCTCATCATCGCGGCCATTGCCACCCTGCTGTGGTCGGTTTCCCAGCCCGGCCCCACGCAGCAACTTCTTTTTAATCTGATGCTCATCACCAGCGTCTGGACCATCCTGTTCAATGCCAATCCGCTGATGAAATTCGATGGCTACTACATGCTCACCGACATCCTGGGTGTGCCGAATCTGCGGGCGAAGGCGCAGATGTGCGTGAGTGATCTTTGCCGCCGTCTGTTCTTCGGTGGTGTCACGCCTCCGGCAGTGGAAAGACTGCTTCCCAGGAAAAATCGCGGCTGGTTCGTCTTGTATAGCATCGCAGCCCAGCTCTACCTGCTGGAGATCACCCTCGGCATCGCGATGATCTTCCATTACCTGCTGGAGCCTTATGGCTTGAGCTGGCTGGGAGATGCCATCGGGGCTGGGGCAGTGGTGTCCATGTTGATCGTTCCGGTGAGCCGTTTTTTCAGCCAGCAATTCTCTCAGTCCGCCGCCACCCCAGGTGCCTGGCGGCGGCCGCTGCGTGCCTTTGGCCTGCTGACGGTGGTGGTGGCCGGGCTGATGTTCTGCCCCTGGCAGATCAAGGTGGAGCGCCCCGCCGTGCTGCGTCCCCTTCAGGCGGACTGGGTGCGTGCGGAGGTGCCAGGAAGGCTGGCGGAGATCAACGTGGTGGCCGGTCAGACGGTCCAGGCCGGGGATGCGGTGGCGGTGCTGTCCAACCTTGGCCTAACCAGTGACGTGGAAAAAAACAGGTTTCTGGTAGAGCGTGCCCGCCGTCAGGTGGACCTGATGCTGGGGTCCGATGCGCCTGCCTACTACCAGCAGGCCAAAGCGATGCTGGCAGAGCAGGAAGTCGCCCTGGCTGAGGCGGAGCGGCTGGCCGCTCGGCTGACCCTGCGAGCAACGGAATCCGGCGTCGTTTTGACTCCAGATCTGGAGCGTCTTATGGCAGGCAGCCTGCGGCCTGGAGATGCCCTGTGTGAGATCGCTCCGCTGCAGCCGCTGCAACTTTACATCCCGCTGAATGAGCGCCAGGCCCGCCATATCCGCGCTGGTCAAAAGGTTGAACTTCGCGTCTCTGCCCGGTCCTCCCGCACCTATGAGGGGCAGGTCATGGAGGATCTAAAAACCGCACCCGCCACTGAGCTGCCATCCAACCTCATCGCCACTCTGGGCGGGGATATCGCGGCCGAGCCAGATGCGGATGGAAAGCTCAAGCCCCTGGAGGTGACCTATGGCATCCTGGTCTCCCTGCCCAATGAGGACATCAGTCTGCGCCCTGGCATGACCGGCACTGCTCGCATCCATGGCGATACCCTACCCCTGTGGAAGGTCCTATGGTTAAACGCCCTGGATTTTGTGAGCCTGGATTACCGTTTGTGAACGGGAGAGTCCGCCCACTTCCCATTTGACCGCACGGGTGCATGGGCGCACAGCATTGATCTCCATGAGCAGTCCTTCTGAGATTCTTTCCGCCCTGAACTGGCGTTATGCCTGCAAGGTCTTCGACCCTGCCCAAAAGATCCCTGCGGAAACGTGGGCGGCGCTGGAGGCATCTCTGGTGCTGACTCCTTCCAGTTTTGGCCTGCAACCGTGGAAGTTTCTGGTCATTCAGGATGCTGCCCTACGCGAGTCCCTCGTGCCTCATGCCTGGCATCAGCGGCAGGTCAGCGATGCCTCCCATCTTGTGGTCATGGCTGTGCCGAAGGTCATGGATGAGGCGCACATTGATGCCAATCTCATGCGCATGGCGGAGGTGCGTGGCGGCACCCCAGATGCGCTCATAGGATTTAGGAATATGGTGGTGGGTTTTCGCAATGGGATGGAATCCAAAGGCGAGCTGGAGCAGTGGGCAAAACTGCAGGCCTACATCGCTCTGGGGCAATTCATGATGAATGCCGCTCTCCTGGGGGTGGATACCTGTCCGATGGAAGGTTTTGTGCCAGCCAAGTTTGATGAGATCCTCGGCCTGGACGTTCAGGGTTGGACCGCCGCAGTGCTCTGCCCAGCAGGCTACCGGCATGCGGATGACCGTTACGCCTCTTTGCCAAAGGTGCGCTTTGAAGCCAGTGATGTGATCGAGCATCGGTGAGAGCAGGGGAGTTTAGCCTTCAGCTACGAAGGCTAAACGGCATCCCCACTCTCCCCTGGAGTCGTTATTTCTTCTTCAAAATCACGTCGCCGAGGCTGAACATCGGGCCATAGATGGCATAGATGAGAAAGCCAACCATGACACCGAGGATAAGCATGGTCAGTGGCTCAATGAGCTTGTCGAGAGAAGCGGCCATGTTATCGAGTTCCTCTTCGTAGTCGTCTGCAATCTCGGCCAGCATTTCAGTGCCTGATCCGGTTTCGGAGGCAAGTTCAATGAGGCCGCAGAGGTTGCGACCGTCCGCGCCGAGCCAGTGGGATTCCATGAGGAAACCTTCATGCAAGGTGCGACCCACGCTGATGTGATCCCGCAGGCGGTTGAAGAATTCTTTATAATGGTAATGCCAAGTGGCTGAGGAGGTGATCTCCAATGCACTGGTGAGGCGCACGTTGGATTCCGTGAGCATGGCCAGGGTACGGAAACCAGCTGCTGCTGCGGATTTTCGCACAAGCATGCCTACGACCGGGATTTTCAGGACAAGGTCCTGCACCCATTTCATGGCGGTGAATTTGCTAAAATTGGAAAAGAAAATGTAAAGAGCTACAAGGGGGAGTGCCGCCATGTAAGGCTTGTGGATAAAGAGGTCCGAAAGGGCGATGAGAGCCTTGGTGGCGAAAGGTAGCTCGCTGTTGAAGCTGAGGAACAGCTTGGACATGGCCGGCACCAGGGTGAAGCTCATGATGATGACCACGATCACGCCCAGCACGATGACCACGCCTGGGTAGATCATGGCTCCTTTCAATTTCTTCAGGGTCTTGGAAGATTTTTTCTGGGCCACGCCGATGCGCTTGCACACGCGGGCTAGCTGGCCGGCCTCTTCCCCGGCGATGATGAGAGAGAGAATATCTTCGGAAAAGATGTCGCGAAACCGAGACATGGCATCGCTGAATTTTTCCCCCATGGAAATGGAGTGCACCACCTCGGCGATCATGCCTTTGTAGCGTGCGGAGATGACACGGTTGACCTGCAACTTCAGGCTTTTGGTCATGCTGATGTTGCGCTCAAGGCAGCGCCCGAGGCCACTGAAAAAAGCGGCGCAGTCTTCGCTCCCGCCTTTGGGAGAGGTCATCCGCTGCAGCTTTTCATCCGGGCCGGTGATGTCCTCGATTGAGGCTGTTTCGTTGGCGGCGATACCGGATCCCAGGAGCGCCTTTTCATGCGTGTCCGTATCCACCATGGAGATGGATTTGTTGCCGGTGTTGACGTTGGTGATGGTGACTTTTTTCAGCATGACGGCGGCAGGTGGATCATTTCTTTTCGGTCGTGCGCAGGCTGGCAGGGAGGGCGGGCCGGTAAACGTGAAGAGTGAGTGGGGCACCTTCCACTTCAGCTCCTGGATTCCCGGAGGCATTGACGGTAGCGATGATGGCTGCCTGCTGCATGAGGCCCAGGCCATCCACACTAGCGGCTTCTCCTTCTTTGATGACAGGGGTGCCGTAGATAGCTTCCTCGAGCCTTACGCTGTCCTTTTGATTGGGCATGACGGCGCTGATGCTGGTGGCATCACTGCTGCCTGCAGGGCTCATGCCGAGCTGCCAAAGGCGAGCCATATTTTCCTGATAGTTCCGTGTGATGGCGGTGCGCCAAGCTAGCTCTTCTTGCAGCATGAGGGAACTGCTGAGGCTGACAGCTGCGGCGGACGCAACTGCAATCACAGCTCCGGCAGCCAGGACCTCAATGAGGGTATAACCCGTGCGCTGTGACGGCTGCTGGGTCAGATTTTTCATGGCGAGCTTCATGGTTGGTCAGGGAGGAAATAGCTCTCAAGCCACGCATCGCGGGGGAGCATCGCCTGATGGGTGGCATCCGTGGTGGTGTCAGTCTGGAAAAGGAGACGCTCGGTGCGCACACCGGTATTTACAGCGCGGCGGAAGGACCAGTCCGTCATGACGCCGCCGATCCAGCGAATGTCATAAGCGCTGTTTTTGTCATGCAGGAGCAGGAGCACATCATGTCCTTCATTGACGAAGGTCATGCGCCAGCGCAGCTCGCGTCCCTGAAGGGGATCACCGGACCAAGTGAAGTTCAGCGCCCGGCCTTTTTGGGACTCTTTGAGCGCATCTTTGACGGCTAGGATGACGCGGCGGTTGTTTTCATGGAGGAAGCCGAGGTTGACGCAGTAATCAGATCCTTCGTTGATGATGGTCACGGTCACTGGAGGAAGTTTCCCTGCGGCTTCAAAAGAATTCACGGAAGTCTGGCCGACAAAGATGATCTGGTTCATGGCCGGGTTCACACCGGTATTGACGACTCGCAGATACTTCAGGTCTGGATCGGCCAGGTTGACGTAGAGGACTTTGAAGTTGTCCACGTCGTATCCGCGTGGGTAATCGGGGGGGAGGACGAGGGGGTTCTCTCCAGAGCGGTATTTTTTAAAGTACCAGGGCTCGGTTGTGGCCATGTCCGCTATGAAAACATCCTGCGGGGCCTTTTTGTCTGCGGGTACGGTGGTGTCCGCATCCATGAGATGCCAGAGAGAGTTTTGCGGGTTGCTGTCGTTTTTAGTGACATTGAGGTAGCCGTCGAAGAGTTTAGTCTCGGTAGTGGACTGAGGGCCGGAGGAGCTAGGGACGACGGGGAGGTTAGAGGGCAGCAGCTTAGCCCCATCCAGACTCGTGCCAGTGACAGGGTACCGGCCTGCGGCATCGTGGGACTGGATGTAGAGGGACCGGGCCTGCATGGGCAGGGACACGGTGGAGGTGGTACGTGCAAAGAGAGATGGAGGATGGCGGAGGACTACCCGGCCTTCGACACGGTAGGGGGCGGTGTTTCTGTAAATGTCCAGGATGTCATTGCTGACGTAGCGTTCAGGCTTGCGATAGACGACCAGGAGGTCTCCGCTCAGGGCTGGGCATTGGCTTTTCAGAAACAGGTGGGAGGTGAAGGGGTCTAGGTTGACCTCCCCAGAGATGTTTGGCCTAACAAATTTTTCAGGAATAAAAAAAGAGCCGCCAGGGCGCAGGCCTGTTTGGTTGTAGGGTGTGACCGTGGAAGTGGACAAGACACTGTAGGTGGCGAGGTCTTTCCACCCGCTGACTGTATCGAGGCCGCCACCGGCACCGTCCAGCAGGAGGGAGGACTGGCCCTTGAGGTCTGTTTCGGGATCAAAGCCGTGGTCCATGGCGGTCTGCCAAGCCAGCAGGCGTGAATTTTCCAGGGAAAGGCGCCGTTGCACGGCAGACTCCAGCCAGCTCACCTGAATGGCACGTGTGCTCATCATGGTGACCCAAGAAGCCAGAAAGAGGCCCGTGCACAGCATCATCAACAGGACCACTCCCATGAGGGCACCGCGCTGGCGGGGGATGGTGTTTGGAAGGGTGGTTTTCATGAGCCAGGGGGGGATTCAGAGCGCTGGGAACATGGGCACTGTGAACATGAATGCGGTTCGCCCAGCCATGTGGTTGTAGGCATTCTGCGGTGTGCCTGGGGCGGCGGTGTTCGGCTGTGCGCCGAGATGGCGGGCAGCAGGGTCAGGCCACCAGATGAAGTAGAAAGGGCGCTCGGCCGCCACTTTAAAGCGGTCGATGGTCGTGCCTTCACGCAGGGCTAGGCGGGTGTAGCGCTCGAAGGTGACGTAAAGAGGCGTGAAACCATCGGTACTGAAGTCCGCCTCTTTAGCCGCGAGGGGATTGGCCGGGGGGTAAAAGACGCGGTAACCGGCGGAGTAAATGAGGGAGTAAGCGGTGCCATCTGGCGGACCTTTGGGGTCTGCATAGCGTTTGACGCTCGCATGGAATCCGAGTGGCTGCTGGGTGCTGGTGAACCGGATGACATCAATGTCATAGATGGCCAGCACCCTCAGGAATCCAGACTGACCAGTGTAGCTGAGAATGAAAATGCTAACATTGGGCTGGTTAGGCTCTTTATTAGTGATGCCAGGATTGCGAAAGTCGCGGTAGAGGTCTTCAGACACGCCTGCTACGCGGATGATGTGAGAGCGAAATTTCTGTGGAGTATCCAACTCATCATCTGTTGAGGGATCATAAGGAATGTAGGCAGGCTTCCATGTATTGTCTCCGCTGCGGGCGAGACAAAAGACGGCAGTAGCGCTGATTACATCGTGATTGAATTGCTCACGCAATTTTTCAGCTTCAGCCAGACTGCCATAGGATGGAGCAGACTGGGTATCCCGATATTCTGAATTACTGGTGTTGAAGAAGGTGGAGAGCCGCTTTGCGTCCAAGGGAACGTCCACAATGCTAGCCACCAGAGGCTGGCTGCGGACGAGGTTCCCATAACTGACGACTATACCACCCATGATGAGGGCGGAGAGCGCGAGCACGACCACTAGCTCCATGGAACTGAAGCCGTGCCGCAGTGACTGGACTGAGGCGGCTTTCATTTCGGCTCAGGCGGACGGTTGCCAAACAACATGCGCATCACGGAGGCCTCCGGCACATTCGCAGGTGGCAGCGGAGGTTTGACTGAAGATGGGGCTGCCGGGGGCGGGGGGGCTAGCGGGGCGGCGGCCGGACGGGGCTGCTCTTCCACCGGCTCAGCTCGGGCCACGGAGGGTTCCTCAAAATTTCTGCCTGGGGAAAAAGCGGAAACGTCTGGGCGGCGCAGAGTGCCCATGTCGCCACCACCACCTCCTCCTTGCTCACTGCCTGTGGCACCGTTTGGCATTCGGTAACGGACACTGGGGGAGCCATCCATAGGGATGACGAGGAGCTTGGGCGGCAGACCGGTAGGTTTCTTTTCCACCCAAACAAGTTCGATGGCAGAGGCGTTGATGGATTTCACGCGCAGGACCACCTGCTGGTCAGGAATGACAGGAGGAACATCCATGCCAGGCTCCAGTCGCATGCCGCCGAGCATGACACGCATGCCTTTTAGACCGGAAGCGGCACCACCCACGGGCATGCGCAGCAGCAGATCACGCACCTGATTTTCTTCCGTACTGTTATCATCTTCCTCTCGACCAGACGCGACGGACTCAAAGGGATTGTTCTCTTCCGGCTTGACCAGTTCAGGCGTTTTTTCTTCAGGAAGGATAAGGGTGTATTGGACGCGCTCATCATCACCCTCTTCTTGAGCCGTGGCTTTCAGACAGGGAAAGGAGACGATGAGCAGGGCGCTCAAACAGGCATGAAATCGTTTCATCGGAGATTAAGCCTTCTTCTTGGATTTGGTGGATGCGGGCATTTCCGAAAGGTTGATGAGCGGAGTTTCCAGAGAGACATCCAGGCGCAGTTGTCGGGCGGTGCTGCCGCCTGTGATGCGGCAAGTTTTCACACGGGCCAGCGGAAGGCGTTTTTCTACATCGCCCAGCCAGTTCATGACCTTGGCATATTCATCCTCAATCACCAGGGTAGTGAGCACACTTTTGGGGATGATCTTGTTTTCACGGGCCACCTTCAGCTCCGTCTTGCGTGAGCGGACCAGGGTGATGCCGCGCTCGCGCAGGCTAAATTCGATAATGCCTTCCACTTCCTGCTCAGTTTGGGCCTTGTCCACGTATGGGGTCCAGGCCTGGAGGAAACGGCGGATTTCCTCACTCTCCGCCTTCACTCGGGCAGTAAGGATTTCAGCGGTCTGGCGGGAGCTTTCCGCAGCGATGGCATCCTGCTCAGCCATGGCCGCTGATTTTTTCATGGCGGTGACTTTTTGATGAACAGTCTGCGCAAAGTAGGTGACGAGACCGATGAACATCATCAGCACGACACAGGCGAGTTGCTTTGGATTCATAAACGGTTAGGCAAAAGGGTTACTGCTCCTGGCGGACGAGTGTGGATCGGTATTCCACCACCTCACCCGTCTTGCTCTGTTGGGGAGAGTAGGAGCGGTAGTTCAGGCGTGAGATACTGCTTTCGATGAGGGCCACTTCATTGGCGGAGCCGCCATTGATGCGGACTGCCAGGGACAAGTTGGACGGCACTTGGTCGCTACGCTCAATGGAGAGGTCAGAGAGGCGCACCTCCGGTGGCATGGCGCGGGCGATGGCGACGCTGATGGGCTGAAGGTTGCGTGCGCCTTCCACCCATTTGGCCACTCCTTCTGCCTTGGCCGTCTCGCCGTCGAGGTAGGCCTTCTCCTCCATCTGCGCCCGGGTCACGCTTTCATGCTGCTTTTTGACGAGCTCGGAGGCTGTTTTGTCCTGCTGGGCACGCTTGTAGGCCATGTAGTCCATGGTCATGAAATAAGCACCGCCGATGAGCGCCACGTAAAAGAAGGCGGGGACCAGTTTAAAGGAATTCGGCAGCCGCTTTGAGGTGTCATTGCGCGGCGTCTTGAAGTCGTGGCAGATGTATTCAGACATGGAAAGTAAAGGTGGGGGATTGCGCTGAAGCCGGGATCAATGGCTGCCGATGATGCGCCACAGCAGGTCTTCCTGGGTGAGGTCTGTGGCACCGATGCGTTGGAGGTGAACAAAAAGATCTGCGCGGAATTTGGCATCCTGACCGTCACTGATGAAATAGACGGGGCTGCCCTGGGGCACCTTTTGGATGAGCGGGCTGATAATCTGAAGAGATGTCTCCACAGCATCGGGCCCAAGTCCGCTGCGACAGCGTAATTCCTTCCACTGCCCATCCTGCTGCACGAGCACGGCGATGGACCCTTCGCAGGCTGAAATAAGGATCATATTTGGCTGCACGCTACGCTGCTCCACATAGAGCTGGTGCACTGCGTATTCATTGAGCGCGAAGAGGCCGCAGCAGACACGACCCGGGCGGATGCCGATGGTCTTCAGTACATCCTCAGTGACTTTGACCATGCTTTCCTCACAGGCCAGCAGCACGCTGGCAGAGCTTTCCGGGTGATGACAAATCGCGTACCTTTTGCCACGGTCGAATTTTGGACCCAGCACGGCGCGTGGATTGGTGCGCAGTAGATTGACGCAGTTTTCGCCACGCATCATGTTATTCTCCAGGCTCATGATGAAGCGGTTGTTAACGGAGACCACACACCATCCGCCATCAGCTAGCATGCGCCATTCATCAGCGCGTTGAGGAGCGATGTCGGCAAACTCACCGTCCATCATTCCGCCTTCTTCAAAGCGGCCTTTTTTATTAAGGCCGCGCCAGCTTGTCTGGTTGCGACCCACATTCAGCAGGAGAGTCTTGCGCCCCTCAAAGCGCTGGTTCCAGGACACGCTGGCATCATCCGCCTCCGGCTTGAAGGCGGCGAAACTCAGGACAGATTTGATTTCATCCAACAGCATAAACAGAAGTTAGGTTTTCGCGTGATAAGTAATCGTACACCTCATGCTCGGCGTATCCGGTCTTGCGTGCCTGGGTGGGCCGCCAGCCATCCTGCTGACGGAATCCGAGACACCTTTCAAAGCTGATCATCCCGCGCGTAAAGCCCGCTTCGAGCTCCTGCTCCAGGTTCTTAAATTCACCCCGGCGGATCATCCCGCACACGGAGTCATACGGCAGCAGCAGTTCATGAATAGGAAAGCGCTTGCCGCGTGTTTCATCAAACAGCAGTCGCTGACAGAGGATGCCACGAAAGCTGTCGGCAAAGGAGAGCATGGCGTTTTCCATGCGGTCGCTGGGGATGAGTTTGAGGTAACGCTGCACCGTTTGGGCCGCGCTGGAGGTATGCAGGGTGGCCACGACGACGTGGCCGGTTTCTGCCGCTTGCAGGGCGATTTCAGCCGTCTCGCCATCACGTATTTCCCCCACTAGAATGACATCCGGCGCTTGGCGCAAGGCAGCGCGCAGAGATTTATTAAAGTCCAGTTCATCTGTGCCAATTTCCCGTTGAGACACCAGCGAAGGCGTGCCCTCAGGGTAAACAAATTCGATGGGATCTTCAAAGGTAAGCACATGCTCTTGGCGGCGCTTGGCCCGCTCCAGGATCATGGACGCAATGGTGGTGGACTTACCGGATCCTGTCGCACCGCAGACCAGGAACAGGCCGTTTTTGGCCTCCAGGAAAGCCTTGATAGCCGCAGGCGGAACCATCAGTTTGCTGATGTCTGGAATAGTCTCCGGCAGCAGGCGCATGACCCAGCGGGGACGTCCACGGGTGACCATGCGGTTCACACGGTAGCGGCGGTTGCCTAGGGTCAGTGCATAGTCCACGCATCCGGCCGTAAACTCCAGCGGTCGCTCCGGCTGGTAGATGAAGGAATCAAAGAACAGCTTGCCATTGCGCTTATAAGTCAGCGGCTCCCATGGGGTGATATAAAAGTCGCTGACCCCGGCATCCTTCGAGAGATGAAGCATGCGGTATCCAAGCTGACTGCGTTCATTGATATCTTCCATGACGTTGAAAAAAGCTTACTTGTTAGGAATGAAGCGGCCTCGCAGCATCGCGCTGGCCGTAGCGGTCTCGTAAACGTAGAACTGGTTCCCTTTCACCACGCCGGCTCCTGCATCCAGGGTCTCCCAGCTTAGTTCCAAGCGGTATTCCACCCCATCCACGGTGACTTTAAAATCAGTGTTCGGATTGCGCAGTTCCACGATGTCGGCACTGGCCATCTGGTCCGCCGTGTTTTCCGTGCTGATGAGGCCCAGGTTGATGTGCACCACCGTGGAGTAGGCCGGCTCGGTGAGCTTCATATTGATGCTCAGGGTCACTCCGGTGGCCTCGCTGTTATAAAACGTATTGCCATTGAGCATGAGCAGTTCGCCCAGCTCAAAATATACATTGGGCGTGATGGTATCAAATGTGCCTGGGGTGAACTTCAGCATGTTTTCCGTCCCTGCATCCAGGAACTGCCCATTGCCCAGATCCACTTTCGTATTGCCATGCAGGAAGGTGGAGCTTTCCACGCCGTTCTGCACTGAGGTCACTAGATTGGACCCGCCTGTCGCATTGCCCCAGGTGCCGCTGCCTGTGCCTGTGAAGCCGGATGTCAGTCGATAGTAGGAGGCGGAGGCATTGCCGCTCGTTTTGTATTTAGTAGTATCCGTGGAGATGTTTCGCGCTTCCACTTTATCCGCCGGGGTGAGTGAGATGCTGCCAGAATACGTCGTCCAGGCACCGCCATTGAGGCGGTATTCCAGGCGTGATCCCGAGGCTGGTGCGCCATTGGGGCTGAGCGCAGCTGTCGTGGGAAATGAAGCATAGGCAAAGGTGCCGCTAGTTGGGCTGATGAGCGGGCGTGGTAACTGTTCGGCTACCGGGACCTGGGGGCCATCATCCCCACCTCCATCGTCTCCGCCTCCACCGCCGCCACCGTCACCAGGATCTTCTCCGTCATCTGGAGGCGTTACCGGGGCGTCTTTCGTCGGGTCAAAGGGATTGGAATTGCCCTCGCCTTGATTGCCGGCCGGAGTATTATAGTTGGGTTTTCCCACACTGGAGTAACCCCAGACCCAGCCTTGGTTCTTTCCCTCGACGGAATTGTAGGTCATCCTGGATGCGGTCCGCTTTTCTGTACCGAAGTCTTTCGACGCTAGACTCTCGTCCAGGTAAAACTCACTGACGGCGCTGCCTTTGGCCTCGGTCAGCTCAAAGCGCATCGTTTGGGGATTCCACTTGGCCCGCTGCTGCCCGGCGGATTCAGGAGCGGAAGTGATGCGGGCACGCAGCCGGGAATCCACTAGGCGACCCGAGACTGGACCTGCATGCTGCTTCCATTCGGACTGCGGGCGGCTGCGCTTCATTTTATCTAGCACCGTCTGTGCATTCGTCTGGCCAATAAGGTTACCGCCATCGGAGACATAGGCTGCCACCATTTGATTCAGTGTCGCCACGTCCGAAGCGATCTTGGCATTCCTCACGGCGGCTGGCTGGGTACCCACCACACTGACGATCACGGTGATCAGGACGCCGATGATGGCGATCAAAACAACCAGTTCCATCACGGAGAAGGCCAACCTGCGGTGCAGGACAGACTTTTCAGTGAGTGTGATAACCGGAACTTTTGTTTCCATGGATGTTATGGTAAATATTTAAACATAGCGAAATTTGTGGACTAAATCAAACGGAAGTGAACTTTTTCTATATTTATCATATTTCTCGGTTTCGTGCTTTTTGCTTTTTTTTGCCAAAAGGCTGGATGTCGGGGGTGAGTGATAATTTAGATTTACGGAAAATATTCTCATGGCGGTGGTAAATAGCATTTGAGTAAATTATCTGCTTCCACTATATTTATCATAATAACACCTTTCGATGCACACTCCGCGCCATTTCTTTCTGGTTTTCTGCCTCGGCGCCTGCTTGACGCTCCAACATGCTGGAGCGCAGATGGGCACCCAAGGCTTCAATTTTTCTACCTCCCAGTATGAAATGGAATCACAGAAGCTGCGGGACGCACCTCCCCAGCAGTATGATTTCTCCAACGCCATCCTCTCGGACGTCTTGAGGTTCCTGGCCACGGATGCTGGTATTTCCTTCTTCTCCCTGCCCAATGATAGTCCAGAAGGATCTCGCCTGATCACTTTCTCCATCCGGTCCAGTCCCTTTCGTGTTCTGGAAACTCTCTGCAAAGCAAATGGACTGGCCATCATCCCTGACAATGGCATCTGGTACATCCGTCCAGCAGATGACAAGGAACTCATCGGTAAATCCTACCTCATTCGTCACAACTCCCTGGAGCGTGTGGATCGAGTAAACTCCAATAGCGGACTTAACATGACTCCAGTAGGGGGTGGCGGCGGCGGTGGGGGAGGGGGCGTAAATCTCCAGGGCAACCAGGAAACCTTTTCCGTCCGCCGCAGTGAGATCATCAATGACATCCGCTCTCTGCTCAGCCTCCCCACGGAGGAGCAGGAAAACGGGCAAAACAGTGCTGTGGGTGCAGATCCCGCAAGTGCTTTGGGCGGCGCAGGGGGAGATGAAACCAAGGCAATGAACTCCAATGAGCTCAGCAGCTTCCGCAAGCCCAAGATCATTTGGAAGTCCGATTCTAACACGCTTTATATCGTCGCTACACGCCTACAGCATCTTTGGATCGAAGGATACCTGGATGCTGCGGACAAGCCACAGACCCTCATCGCCATTGAAGTCAAATTCATCGAAACCACCCGAGACCCGGAACGCGAATTCGGCATCGACTGGACCGGTACCTTTGACACCGGCAATTTCCGCCAGGTGGAGCAAGTGACCCAGGAAACGGATACCGCCACCGGGGTCAATAAAATCAACGTCGAATACAACAATGTGGCCACCAACGGCGGCTACAGGGCCGACCTGTCCAACCTGCTGAGTCCCACCAACCTCAATGCTGCCGGCGGAGCGTTGGGCTTCCCCGCCCTCGGCATCCTCAGTTCTCAGGACATCAACGTCAAATTGCGCGCTTTGCTGAGGGATGAAGAAACTCAGATGACCTCTTACCCGCGCATGGTCACCCTGAATAACAGTGAAGTATCCTTCCGCAGTGTCGTGAACCAGCCCGTGCTGGATGGCACCGCCTCCGCCACCGTCGGTGCCGGGGCAACCACCACTTCATCTATCGCTTACTTGCCCATCGGCACCGTGTTGAACATCCTGCCCAAGCGCATGGAAAACGACAAAATCCTGCTGAACATGGCCGTCACGGTTTCTAGCATCATCAGCACCGAGGTGATCAACGGTAACCCTTATCCAGTGGCCTCATCCCGTGTTTACAACGCCCCTGTGGAAGTGAATTCCGGATACACCGTTGCTGTCGGCGGCTTGGATGAAGCCCGCGAGCGCGAAGGCAAAGCGGGCATTCCATTCCTGCACAGCATCCCCCTGCTGGGCAAAGCTTTCAAATACGATAGCAAGAGCAAGAACCACAAAAACCTCATGCTCTTCATCACTCCGCAGATCATCGATGCACGCGACGGCGGTCTGCCTGCCGAGCCACAGTCCGTTATTCCCCAGCGCCCTGCTCACTTGCTGCCAAAAATTCCCAAAGTGGACCCCAACAGCGGTGCCATTATCGGTGGCCCAGACTCTCTGCCCAATGCCGTCTCCTACTTGACCCGTGAGACTGACATCTTGCACCACACCATTTATGAAGGCCGCATCACCCCTGATGAAACACGGAAAGTGAAAGAGCTCAAAATCGCAGTCGAGCAGCTCGATGCTCAGTGCGAAATCTTGAAAGTCCAATACCCAGCCCAGCTTTCCCTCATCAATAGCCATCAGTTGCAACTCAAAGGTCTCCTGGACCGCAATCAGCAAATGGCTCGTTTGCTGTTCTCGAAGAAATATTTCTGATCGTTCAGGAACATGAAAAAGGCAGGAAACCCGGAGCCTAGGCTCTGAAGTTTCCTGCCTTTTTAATTTTATACCGACTTATCAAACCGCATTAACGCGAACGGCGGTCACGGTCCGAAGACCGGGAAGAGGAAGATGGTCGCGAAGCGGAAGGCCGACCAGAAGATCCGCCGGAAGGACGCGAGATCGAAGGCCGTGAGGACGAGCCACCTGAAGGCCGGGAATAGGATGCCGATGTTGTCCGCGGGGAGGACCGTACAGAGGGAGGTGAAGACCTAAACGAGGACGACGGACGGGAGGACGAAGGCCGTGACAGACTGCTGCCTCCTGGACGGCTCAACTGACGCGAAAATGAAGAACTGGGAATCCGGGGTGCGGAGGCGTTGAATCCACTGCGGGAGGAACTGGGCCGTGAAACACGGGAAGCATAGGAGGAACTGCCAGGGGAGCGACGGTAGCGGTCACTGCTGTAATGGTCATGATGGTCGTGATGATGGTGACTGCCGTAATTGCGACCACCCAGACCGAAGAAGCCAACATTAGAATACAGAGGAGAGTAACCGAAGCCCCGGTTGTATCCATACCCGTAGTCATTGTAGCCCACGTAATTATCCACCACCACACCGCGGCTTACCAGGGGCGCACCCCCGTAATAACCACCATCCACGTAGCCGTAATCATCATAGGCGACGCAAGAACTCAATGCCGCCACGCAGACGGCAACACCAGCCAGAGAAAAAAGTTTTGGTTTCATAACAAATGACAGACACCCTCCACAGCTGTTTTATTCAAATACGCTGCTTTTGAGGCGCGTAACACCATGCACACCCAGGGTGGACGTGCACATTTACCCTTTGCAAAAGCGCCTGCCCATGGCTCATTCACCTTCCCAACCCTTATGAAATTCAATCTTCCGCTTCTAGCCGCCCTCGCATTTACGTTTGCCGGCTCGTCCGGTTTAACCCAAGCCCAAGAGACCCCTGTGAGCGATACCAAACCAGTCAAAATTGTGATGGAGACCAACAAAGGTTCCATCGAAATCGAACTCGACGCCGCCAAAGCCCCCCTCAGCGTTGCTAACTTTGTCAAATACGTCAAAAAAGGCCATTATACCGGCACTGTGTTCCATCGTGTCATTCCTGCCTTCATGATTCAGGGCGGTGGTTTTACCGCAGACATGCAGCAGAAGGACACGGAGGCCCCTATTCAGAACGAAGCCAAAAACGGCCTCAAAAACGTCAAAGGCACACTGGCCATGGCTCGCACGCCTAATCCCCACAGCGCTTCCAGCCAGTTCTTCATCAACTTGAAGGACAATAGCTTTCTGGACTACCCTGGCCAGGACGGCTGGGGCTACTGCGTTTTCGGTAAGGTGACCAAAGGAATGGATGTCGTTGAAGCCATCGAAGGCGTCCCCACTACTACCAAAGCTGGCCACCAGAACGTGCCGGTGGAAGCAGTGACCATCACCAGCGCTAAGGTCGTGGAATAACCTCCAAGACTGTGATTATTCTCGCCGGTCCCTTTTTAGGGACCGGCTTTTTTATGCGTGGAAGGGTAGGGGTCTGGCTTCTCACAGTTTAGCTTCACCCTGAAGGATGCGTTTGAGCAACTGACCCCGCACGCCCACTCCGTCCTGCGTCAGCTTTAGTAGCTTGGCGTCCACCTTGTCCTGCTCCATCAGCGGCAGGTTAGCCCATGGCAGTGTGATGCTGTGGGGGCCTTGGCAAAGCGCATCGTAGCGGATAAGACCTTTTACATACGCAGACCACGATGGATAGCCTAAGATTTTAGCACGCTTTTCAGCTACATCGAGGAGATCTGGAGGTAATTTCAAGGAGCGGGTGCTGGATGCCATAGGGAAAGAATGTTAGCTGCGGATCGGGAGGACCGCCACAATCTTGCGAGCCGACTGCTCTTGTCTAGTATGTTCTTTTGAACATAATTCTCTGGAGGGCCGTAATCTTTTTTGCCACTATGATGAAGCTGGCTTTTTCTTTTTGAGATCGTTTTTTTGAATGCTGGCAGGCTCCTTTAACATCTCCTGCCGCACCAACCAGATCATATAATCACGTACAGACATAAATCCCGTGCTGGCTCTGCGGCGTTCCAGCTCTTCCCATTCTTTCAGAGTTAGCGGCATGTCCCAATCTGCGTCTCCAGAGGAACTGAAAAGTGGAGTTCCCTCGATTAAATGCTCCAGCAGCAAAGAGGCCGGCCCAGAAGGAGCTTGCCCCTTTTCCCATTGGGTGACTGTGGTGGGGGATACCCGCAGCATCGCCGAGAACTGGCTTTGAGTCAGCCCTTTGGATTCGCGATAGTTACGGATTTGCTCAGAATTCATGGCTGAATTATTCAGTGCATTATCAATCATTGCAATCCTGTATATAACTCTATTTCGAAAGCTTGCAGTGCCCAAAAGCTCATTCTGCTTCAGGCCAACCGATGACTGGTGGCTTCTGATCTATGATCGCAGGCCATACTTTCGATTAACTATACCAATAGGAAAGCGGGAGCATCGATAGCCCCCGATTTCATGGGCGTTAATCAAATAGGTTGTAGATCTTTTTGATGCCTTGGAGCTTCGCCTCAAAATCAATGTGAAGGTCTTTAAGGCGACCCGTTTGGATGTCGAATACCCAGCCGTGGACGATGGGGAAGCCCTGTTGGCTGTGACTGAGCTGGACGGAGGCTGTCTTGATGACACTGAGGCACTGCTCCTGGACGTTGAGCTCCACAAGGCGGTTGTAGCGGGCGGCTTCATCGCGGATGTCGTCCAGCTCTTCCTCATGCAGGCGGTAAACATCGCGGATGCTGCGCAGCCAGGGATTAAGGATACCCATGTCTTTGGGCACCATCGCGGCCTTAACACCGCCGCAGTTGTAGTGACCACAAACGATAATGTGCTTCACGGCCAGATAGCGAACAGCATAATTAATGACGCTCATGACATTGAGGTCGGTGCTGACAACAAGGTTGGCCACGTTGCGATGTACGAAGGCTTCGCCTGGTTTCAGGCCCATCATTTCTTCGGCAGTCACGCGGCTGTCACTACAGCCGATGTAGAGATAATCCGGCTTTTGATCGAGCGACAGTTTTTCAAAATAATCGGGTTGCTCTGCCTTTTTGGCATCAATCCAGGCTTTGTTATTGTCGAAGATTTCACGGTATGTGGTCATGCTAAATGAGAACTCTAAACAGAATGATTGCCGATGCGAGCAGGACTTAGCCCCTGGGGTGATGGGACTAGCAGGGAAGGGGGGCTTCTTGTCTGCGGTGCCTGAGGCCGGAGAGCGTACCTATCTCGGCTTCTAATTGATACACGGCGTACGTTTGCATCCGCAGGGGCTTGTGTCATGATAGAGCGGGCTTTGGGAAGGATCGCTATGCCCTGACAAGCCATGAGCAAACCCGCAGCCCAGATGAACCGGACACCGCTGATCCAGCGATCCAACAAGGACTTTTTTATCGGTCTCTCCCGTGCCTTCGGTGGGGCGCTTGTTTTTGGCCTGCCTCTGCTCATGACGATGGAGATGTGGTCCATGGGCAGTACGGCGGAAGAGGGGCGGCTAGCGTTACTATTCCTCATGAGCATTCCTCTGCTGGTGGGGCTTTCACATTATGCGGGTTTCGAGGAAACTTTCTGCATGCTGGATGATGTGGTGGATACGTTTGTAGCGCTGGCAGTTGGTTTTGTGACCAGTGGCGGCATCCTTTGGATGCTGGGTGTCATCGGTCCGCAGACCGCAGCGGATGATTTAATTGCCAAGATAGCCATCCAGGCCGTCCCGGGCAGCATCGGTGCGCTGCTCGCAGCCAGCCAGTTCGGCACAAAGGAGGAGGAAGAGGAGGAAAAGCAGCGCTTTACCCGCTATGATGGGGAGCTTTTTCTCATGGCTGTGGGGGCCATCTTTTTCGCATTCAATCTTGCCCCCACGGATGAGATGTTAGCCATCGCCCAGCAGATGGGCTTGGCTCAGGTATTGGGGCTGCTTGTGTTGTCCCTGGCAGTTATGCATGCCTTTGTGTATGCCGTGAAGTTTTCCGGCACCCCAGACACGCCTGAGAGTACGCCGCAGTGGAGCCTATTTCTGCGTTTCACCATTCCTGGTTATGCCATCGCACTGTTGATGAGCCTGTACATTCTCTGGACGTTTGGCCGCATGGATGGCGCGAGTCTGCAGACCGGCCTGGCTACGACAGTGGTTCTAGCCTTTCCTGCGGCCATCGGAGCCGCTGCCGCACGGCTTGTCATCTGATCTCTTTTTCACTCACTGTATGGCCACACCTCAGAAAAACTCTTCAAATGCAACTGCGAACGCCGCGCCGGAGATCCCGCTGGCAGAGTGGATCGCCAGCGGCGTCGGCCTGCTACTGGTGGCTGCCACCGTCGGCTATCTGGCCTATGCCGCCGCCACGCAAGAGGATGGCCCGCCGGATATCCGAGTGGAGGTGCTGGCCGTGCAGCCGTTGCGTCACGGGTATGTGGCCCAGTTTCGCGCAATCAACGAAGGACAGCAGGCTGCCAGCGATGTCCACATCACCGGCGTGCTCGGTCAGGGGGCGGAATCAGAGGAAAGCGCTGCCGTGCTGGACTTTCTGCCCGCAGGCTCCGAGAAGGGCGGTGGCCTCTTCTTCACTCGAGATCCCTCCGCCAGCCCACTCACCCTGCGCGCCACCGGCTTTCAAAAGCCGTGATTGAAGTCAGGCGCTCGGCTTCGTTGTTCCTCGCTATTCAAATACAATCTCCATGTTCCTAATGGCGGAATGGGGAATAAATGAATCAGCCACGCTTCATCCCTGTATAAACCACACCTTGCACTGGTCCGTGGCCTCCCCACATTCGTTGTCTCTTTTGATCTCTTTAAACATGGAAAACGTCATTATCATCGGTACCGGCTGCGCGGGTTATACGGCAGCTATCTACACGGGGCGCGCTAATCTGAGCCCACTTATTCTTTCAGGAAACCAGCCTGGTGGCCAGCTTACGACCACCACTGAAGTGGAAAACTTCCCGGGTTTTCCGGAGGGTATCATGGGGCCTGACCTGATGATGAACATGCAGACCCAGGCTGAAAAATTCGGCGCACGGATTGAGTATACCCTGGTCACCGGCGTGAAAAAGACTGACGAAGGCCACTTCGAGATCATCAGCGATGATGGTACCGTCCGCCAGGCCCGTTCCGTTATCGTGGCCACGGGGGCTTCCCCGAAGCATCTCGGCCTGCCCAATGAAAAAGGGCTCATCGGCCACGGGTTGACCAGTTGTGCCACCTGTGACGGCGCTTTTTACCGGAACGTTCCCGTGTGTGTTATTGGTGGTGGTGACAGCGCCTGTGAAGAAGCTAGTTTTCTGACTAAATTCGCCAGCAAGGTGTATCTGATTCATCGCCGCGATAGCCTTCGTGCCTCCAAGATCATGGCCGACCGCGCTCTGGCGAATCCGAAGATCGAACCTGTCTGGAATAGCACTGTCGCCGAATACCTCACCGATGAAAAAGGTGAGATGCGCGCCGTCACTCTGGAAAACCTCGTCACCGGGGAAAAGTCCGAATTGGAACTGAAATGCGTCTTCGTGGCCATTGGCCACATCCCGAATGCTGCATTCCTGGGAGACCTAGTGGATACTGATGAGGGCGGATACGTCCTTCAGACCCAGGGTACACGAACAAAGACCGAAGGTTTGTTTGCTGCCGGGGACGTGGCGGATCATGTTTATCGTCAGGCAATCACGGCAGCGGGTCAGGGCTGCGCAGCTGCCCTCGAAGCCGAGCGATATCTGGCTGATATCGGAGTGCATTGATCCCAGGGAAGCAGAAAACGTTTCACAAAAAAAGCCCCGCCTCTCGTGAGAGAAGTGGGGCTCTTTTTTGGTTAAAATAAGTTACGCTTGCGGCTGCACATCCGGCACGGAAGGCCCCATCGCCTGGGCGAAGCGGGTCTTGGCACGCAGCATGAGGGTACCCAGGCAAAGATCTGCCAATGGGAACACTACGTTGAAATTTTTATGCATGTAACGGTGGTGCAGAAGATGATGACCGTTCAGGCGGCGGAAAAGCCAGGACTGCTCCAAGCGGCGCGCCTTCGGTAAGTGCATGCACCAGTGAATGCGCTCGTAGAGAACATAATAGCTAGTCATGCCAATCGCGGAGCCAGTGACCAATCCCCACTGTCCGAGTGCCCATGATGCCAGCACGAAGGGAATAGAACTCAGCAGGATCAGCACAGGTCCATTCCACCACGCCATAGGGATGGTCTCCTTATCATGATCATGAATCAGATGGTAGGTGTGATCGGCCTTGAAAACTTGGTGGTGAACCACAGCGTGAGCCCGGAAAGCATACTGAAATCCGCCAAAAGGGCGATGCATAAGGAACTTATGAACCGACCATTCAAAAAATGAGCCATAAATGACTGCCAATGCAAAGCCGATGAGCGACCAAATCCAGAAAAAATCCATACAGGTTGATTAGAGCGCGGGCATTCGTTGCAAATGCCCGGTTAGTCAATACGAATTGCGGGGTTAGAGAGACGCAAAAAACCCGCCAACCGGGGGCGGCGGACGGGCTTTAAGCTTAAAATTTGGGTTATTAGCCGTCGCTTTCGCGCTGGCTACGGTCTTCACTGGAGCCGATCGGTTTAGCACCGCTGAGCTGGAGAGCGCGGTTCATGAAATCTTTGCCACCCAGTTCCTGAACGGCACGGCGGGCTTCGTCCACGCTGCCCATGGTGACAAAGGCAAAGCCTTTGGAACGCTGAGTACGGTTGTTGACCACTACTTCGCAGTTACGCACACTGCCCAGACCGCTGAAGAGCTCAAAAAGATCGCTCTCGGTGGCATCGTAGGAGAGGTTACCGACATAAAGGCGCTCCGTGGAGATGTCTGATGGATTGACGGACACTGGCTCACGGCGCGGCTTTGGCTCGCGCGGTGGACGGCTGTCACGATCTCGGTCGCGGCCACCGGATTCGGTCCGGGTGCTTTGGTTGCGAGGCTGTGGGGTGGCTGCGCGGGGCAGGCTCTTCTGTTTTCCCAGGAGGCCAAATGAGAAAAAGCTGAGAATCTTCTGAAGGCCGCTTGGTTCCTGATGGCCAGCACGCGGGGTGCTGCCTGGGCGGGATGAAGGGCTATGCTGTCCGCCGGAGGAGCCCGGACGGTTGCGTCCGCCACGGCTGCGGCGGCGGCGATTGTTTCCTTGGGTAGTGCTGTCTGACATGGGTCGTTCGTTCTTGGGTGGGTTGGGTTCTGAGCACCGCGCCATGAGGCGTGCTAGGGGTCGGCAGTGGGGATGGACGTCTTGTCACATCCACGAGGCCGGGCCGGTTGACGGACCGCCAGTGCGGGTCGTCGCAGCCCCATCGGGTGCTGCAGTTCAGTGAGCCGGACCACACGGGGTCCCGGTGCGTGTGACCACAAGTCACAATGAGGCCGCCCCGCGATACAATCGCTGGTCCATTCATAGCTTTAGGCACGATCAGAGGTCTGGCGTGGCACATTCCGCAAATTGGGTGGGGGGAGGTGGCCTCAGAGCACCGATGCTCTGATTAAACTGCAAATTCAGCCTAACTGTCAGGATGAAGGCGGTCAACATCGTATTCCGGCCCGCATGGGAAAGTCTTCATGGAAAGAAAGTGAAACCCGCTAACGATACAGTGAATCGCCATTTTCCCCCTGCTTTCATGAAAATCACCCTCGCTGCTATCCTTCTGCTGTCTTCGATTGCCTCTGCCAAGACTGAATGGAGCCGTTTCCGGGGGCCGAATGGAACAGGCGTGGCGGAAACCTCCGGTCTCCCTTCCGAGGTGACTGCTGAGAATACCTTGTGGAGTGTGGACTTAGCGAAGGGCTGGTCTTCCCCTGTTCTTTGGGAAGACAAAGTCTTAGTGACTGCGGAAACCAGCCCCGGTCGGCATGGCATCATCGCATTGGATGCTAATAGCGGGCAAGAACTGTGGCGGCATGAGGAGCCTTTCGAAGAACACAAAAAGCACAATTTCAACAGCTTCGCCAGCAGTTCAGTATTCGTGGATGCGGACCGGATCTATGTCAATTGGAGCACTGGAACCACCATCCAAGCCTTGGCCATTGACCATAAAGGCAAGCAGGTCTGGAAAAACGAGCATGTCGCTGACTATATCCACGAGCACGGTACTGGCGTCTCCCCCATTGTGGTGGATGGCATCATGATCGTTCGCAGTGAGTTCGACTGGGAGCGTGATGGCAAAGTCTATACTGAAGATCCCGTCCAGCAGGCATGGAAAAGCTGCATCGTTGGTCTGGATGCAGTCACTGGCAAGCAGGTCTGGAAATTGGAGATCCCCAATTGTCTCAATACCTATTCCACCCCGGTGGTGAATGTGCGGGCGGATGGTAAAAAGGAAATTATTTGCACCAACAACGCCAGCGGCGTCATGGGCATTGACCCCGTTACAGGCAAGATCAACTGGCAACATAACGAGGGCTACAAGCAGCGCAGCCTTGGTTCTGGCGTCCTGCATGATGGCGTTTACTTCTGCACCTTTGGTACGGGCGGTGGAGTCAAGGAATTTGCTGCCATCGACATCACTGACCCCAAACCTAAGCCGGTCAGCTTTACTTTCAGCAAAGGGCTGCCCTATGTGCCTTCTCCACTAGTTATGGGCGATTTCATGTACTTATTGGGTGACGGCGGCATCCTCAAAACGGTCAAATTCAAAACTGGCGAGCTCGTTTATGAAGAGCGCGTCAACGGCAGCAAAGGCAGCAGCAAATTTTTTAGCAGCCCCGTTGCCGGAGATGGAAAGATCTACTGCGGCAGCCAGCAGGGGGACTTGGTCATTCTCAAAGCTGGCGAGAAATTCGAGCAGCTTTCCGCCAATAAATTGGACAGCACCATCAACGCTACTCCCGCGATTGGCGACGGGCGCATTTACGTCCGCACGGAAAATAAGCTCTGGTGCATTGGCTCCAAAAGCCAGCCTGTTCCATAACAAAGATGGGAAGCTGGGCTGGGGTGAGCTGGCGTTTCAACATTTCACCCACGGCACAAGATTCTAGTTCGGTTTAATGGCTTTCCTTGTAGATGACCGTGCGGCTGGCCAGCCGATGCCTTTTTCCACCATTTGATGAATAGGAAGCCAATGGTTCTCAGATGCACTGCAGATGGAATCCATCCTCCTCGATTGATGTTTGGCACATTGAGGACCGCATATTGCGAGACCGAAATCTTCGTCGCATATTGGCTGGTCCCATTTCCGGCGATCTTGGGCGCATACAGCAAATTTCTCGAATCTGCCTGTCCAATGGCCATCAAGTTCACGCCTCGAAGCGGATAGGGTGCAAATCGTCTTCGAGCGGATCAATTCGCACCTTGATCAGTGCGGCAGATAATGGCTAGGGACCGGCGAGGAATTCTTCCCAATGTTTTGATCCCTTCGCCAAGCCGATGAAGCGACTAACCGAAAGCATGGCACCAGTCGCAACTGAGGCCATCTCATTTAGAGGTATCTTCAGTCAGATCATCCTCCGCCTGCTTGATGCCTGCATTCCAGGAGGGTGGATCACTGGCGGGAAAAGATTCCGCCATGGCTTCATCAATCCGGTCTTGCTCGGTTAGATCAGTAGTAGAGGCTTTAGTCTCTTCATCTTCAGTGTCGAGGCGGGTTGTTTCGGTAGGGGCGGGATGCATAAGGAGGAGAGTTGATGTTTTGCAACGCGGCCTCCAAAGTGTCTCTTTTTCAGCAGCGTCACACTTATTCGGACAAGACCGCCCATCTGCGCTTCTCATCATATTTCTCCTTTTTCATTTCATCCTCATGGTTAGACCGTCGAACACGATGCCGATTTTCCTCCAGCGAGTCGAAAATGCCCCAATTTTGGGTAAAAAAGGGGTCTTGGGAGAAGAAAGCGCGAAAAAACCTTCAAAAAAGAGCAGAAAGGAGTTGCGCGGATCTCGGGACTGGCCATACTGCCAATCCGCCACCGAAACAGGAGCGGCTGACAAAAGCGAAGCGAGCGACTTTAGTTGTTCACGGAGTGGAAATCAGAAAGTGATCTTTCAGAAAACAACATCTTCAGATTGGCGAGAATGAGCGAAGCGGAAGCTGAGTGAGTTTGAGTGATTTGGAGAGACAAAAACGAAAGCTAAATTGTGCGCTGCGTGTTATGGAATGCGCAGCTTGCCTGAAAGAATGGCAAGGTCAATTTAGCTGACTTAAGGAAACTAAAGTCAGCACCAATTTTTGGAGAGTTTGATTCTGGCTCAGAACGAACG